>JANNPH010000047.1:0-67038 GCA_031399965.1 Gloeobacteraceae cyanobacterium SOY_34_metabat_159
TACCGTGGTGTCGGGTCACCCGCAGGTCTAGAGTATGTATCCCTGGGAGAAAACGAGCAATTCTGAACCGGAACCTGAGTCAGATGGCGAGGCGGAAGCTTTTCCCTGGGACGCCGTTGCCGAGCCGGTCGATGTCAGTCACTCAATGCCGCTTGTCGAGCTTTCTGTCGTAGAAGAGAGGCTGGTATCTGAGATAGCCGCCAACGGCTCCTGGGCGATGAATGCTCCTGCAACTTTCGCCTACAACGAACCTGAGGAGGCGGACTGGCGACCGGTAGCCCTGGTCCTGGCCGGTGCCATCTGTGTCGGTGCACTTGCGGTTTTTGCACTACGCCAACCGGAAAGCTCCTCGGTCACAGTCGTGAGAAGAGTTACTACTGAGCAAACCACGACAGAAGTGCTTCCACCCACGATTGCCCCTCCGGCCGGCACACTCATCCGGCCCACTGATACCCGAGCAGTCGTCTCTAAAACAATCGAGGACGGTGGCCGCGCAAACCCCTTTCGCAATGCCCTCCCGCCGGTCCCAGCACCTGAGGTGAAACTCACTCCGGTTCCGGTTGTGGCTGCACCCCGGCCACTTCCACCGCCGCCGCCGCCAACCCCCGTGTTTGGTGTAGTGAGTGTGGCGGTCTCTGGTGATAGCCGGGCGGCGATGATCCAGGTGAGTGGCCTTGAGAGCGCACCAAGCCTGCACGAAGTCACTGTCGGCGATCAAGTTGAGGGCTGGTCTGTCAGAGAAATTAACTCCCAACGCGTACTGCTTGCCAGAGGTAAGAAAACCCAATCTCTAAGCGCTCAATGAGGCTGATTGCTGCGCTTGTCTGTGGGCTACTTTTAATCGCCACTCCACTACCTGCAGCACCCCTGACCGCAGTTGAATCGACTCTCGAAGAAAAAGAGCAACTGATCCGCGTCCAGGCGCAAGGGCCATTGCCTTACGAAGTTGAGCAAAAAACACCCACTAGACTTGTGGTCTTTTTACCTCGTGCCCAGATTGGTACCGCTCCTGTTTTTTTAAGCCTGCCAACCGGCGACCTCTCTTTCGAGGAAAACAGCGTCGGCTTGCGCCTGCGCCTTGAAAATATCACTGGTCCTGTAAAGATTGCCGCCGGCAAAAGACCCGGCAGCCTCGAAATCCGCATTGCCCTGCAAACTGCCGAGGAAAAACCGGCCGTGAGCCTTCCTCAGCAACCAGCGGCTATAAAGCCTGCGCCCACGACTTTCAACCTCAACCAACCAGAAGCGGCCAACCAGGCCAGATTCGGTGTCTCTCGGCCAATC
Organism: Gloeobacteraceae cyanobacterium SOY_34_metabat_159; assembly: GCA_031399965.1. Classification (GTDB taxonomy): domain Bacteria; phylum Cyanobacteriota; class Cyanobacteriia; order Gloeobacterales; family Gloeobacteraceae; genus JANNPH01. The sequence continues at coordinate 1,285 of JANNPH010000047.1, forward strand.
GAGCAGACCGGGACAGCGAATCCAGCCATACCCAGTACCAGCAATACGCCAAAAGTAGGCGATATCTCAGACGAGACCGAAGAGGACCCCGATCCGCCCCGCCCTGGTATTACCCCGGTCTCACCGCGTCCATTACCGCAACCCTGAACTTTGCGTCCGACCCAATACAACAACGACCATCACAGTCAGCGCAATGCCGATGCTGTCGATAGCAACATCACTCACGCGGGCTTCTCGGCCCGCTACGAGCGACTGATGCCATTCATCCGTTACAGCGTAGAGAAAAGATGTGAAGGCTCCCAACGCAAGAGCCTGCCGTGCCGGTCTCCAGGTCCGCCAGCACAGCAGGCACAAAATTGCGTATTCACTGACATGGGCAAGCTTGCGAACATAGAAGTTCAGGCTGCCGAAGACTTTCTCAGTCCCCTCACCGGAAAACGGCACCGCCGAGAAGGCAAAGATCACACCCATCCAGGCAAGAGTCAGCAGGAGCCAGACTGGTCGCCGCACAAGAAGCACCTTTGCCTTGCTGCAGAGTGCTCGAATAAGCTTGACCCAGTACGGAAGTTATTCAGCGATCAGGCAGGTACCGCCTGCTGCTTCAATCTTCTCGCGTGCTGAGGCGCTGAAGTGGGCAGCAGTGACCTGCAGGGCCACGCTCACCTGTCCATCGCCGAGCACCCGCAGGTCACCCTTAGTGGCCGTCAGGATCTTGGCCTCTACCAGGGACTTGAGACTGACCTCGAAACCGGCCGCGAATTCGCTCAGTTGCTTGAGGTTGACGATCGTATAGGACCGCTGGTTGACGAGCGGGAAGCCTTTGAGCTTGGGAACCCGTCGATAGAGCGGAATCTGGCCACCTTCAAAACCGGGGCGTACACCACCACCGGAACGGGCATTTTGACCACGGTGGCCACGGCCGGAGGTCTTACCCTGACCGGCGGAGTGGCCACGGCCAACGCGGCTCTTGCGGTGGCGCGAGCCTTCCTGAGGAACGGCATCTTCCAGGCGTAAGCTTTTCATGACTAACGACTCCACAGGTTAGAAACGGGGATGCCGCGTTCGGCTGCTACATCAGGCAGGGTGCGCAGGCGTCCGAGGGCATCAGCCGCCGCACGCGCATTATTCAGTGGCGACTTTGAACCGAGCGATTTGGCGAGGATGTTTTTGATCCCGGCCAGTTCGAGAACGGTCCGCACTGCCCCACCGGCAATTACACCAGTACCACCGGCAGCGGGCTTTAGAAAGACGTTGGCTGCGCCTGAGACGCCGGTCATCGGGTGAGGAATGGTGTTAATTGAGTTAAGCGGTACTTCGATCAGTGCTTTACGGGCATCGGATACGCCCTTCTTTACGGCACCGATGACGTCGTTTGCCTTGCCGACGCCGACGCCGACCCGACCCTTGCCGTCGCCGACCACGATCACTGCCCGGAAGCTGAGCTTTTTACCGCCCTTGACGACCTTGGTGACGCGCCGAATCTGGACGACCCGCTCCTGAAACTCACTTTCCGCCTGTGGGCGTTCGTTGCGGTCGCCGCCCCGTGCTTTGCCGCGTCCGCGGCGGCGTTCGCCACCGCCTTCGCGGTCCGGAACTTCCGACTGCTGCTCAGGTCCAGGACCGCCAGTACTGGGACCGGTGCCGGTGCCCGGACCGCGTCCGCGTCCTTTGCCTCTAGGTTGCTGTGGTGGCATTCTGCTCTCCTGAATACTTTAAAAATCGAGACCGGCTTCGCGGGCAGCATCTGCCACCGCTTTCACCCGGCCATGGTAGAGTTTGCCGCCCCGGTCAAAGACGACACTCGTAATCCCTTTTTCCTTGGCCCGCTCGGCAACCAGTTTGCCGATTTCAGTCGCCGCTTCACAGGTAGCGGTGCCGAGTTCGCCGGTACGCACGGTGCTTTCGAGCGTCGAGGCGGCAGCAAGGGTGTGCTGCCTCACATCGTCGATAATCTGAGCATAAATGTGCCGATTAGAGCGATAGACAGCGAGCCGTGGACGCTCTGAGGTCCCTTCGAGCTTGCGACGGATGCGGTTGTGGCGGCGGTGGGTGGCAGTCTTGCGATCGATTTTCATGGTGGCTTACTGGTGTAGTAGGCGGAGTGACCCGCCCTGACGTCGGTCGGAGTCGAGTTCTACTTCTTGCCAGACTTGCCGGCTTTGAGCAAGATCTTCTCGGCAGTGTAACGAATACCCTTGCCCTTGTAGGGTTCAGGCGGACGAAGGTCGCGGATCTTAGCCGCCATGTCGCCGACTGCCTGCTTGTCAAAGCCCCTGATGACGAAGTTAAAGCCCTGTTGGTTGCGGGTACCGGCAATTGCACTGGCCTTGGGGTCTACATCGACGTCGATGCCTGTCGGCAGCTCGATCTCGACCGGGTGGCTGAAGCCGGCACTGATGTTCAGCTTGCGGCCGACGAGAGCAATGCGGTAGCCGACCCCGGCAATTTGCATCGGCTTCGTAAAACCGGTCGTAACCCCGGTCACCATGTTGGCGACCAGGGTGCGCAATAGCCCATGCTGTTCGCGGGCACGGCGGCTTTCGCCCCGGCGGTTAACCAGGATGTTGCCATCTTCGCGAACCAAGTCGACGGTGTCGGGCAAGGTCCGCTCCAGGGTTCCCTTGGGGCCTTTGACGACGATGTGCTGACCATTGATCGTCACATCGACCTTGGGCGGAACGGGAATCGGCAGTTTACCGATGCGAGACATGAAGCAACTCCTTAAGAGATGTAGCAGAGGACTTCGCCGCCGACACCCATGCGGCGGGCATCGCGGTCGGTCATGACCCCTGAGGAAGTCGAGATGATTGCGATGCCGATGCCGCCCAGGACGCGCGGTAGTTCTTTGCGGTTGGCGTAGACCCGCAGACCGGGGCGTGACACGCGCTTGAGCGTGGTGATGATCGGTCGGCGCTGACGACCGGCGTATTTAAGGGTCAAGACCAGCTTGCGGTCTATTCCTTCGCCCTCGTCTTGAAAATCGCTGATAAATCCTTCGGCTTTAAGGACTTCTGCCACCGAGCGGGTCATCCGGGTCGAGGGCACCGGTACGACGTCGTGCCGGACCAGACTCGCATTGCGGATGCGGGTGAGCATATCAGCCAGGATATCGGTTACTGACATGTCTTCTCCTTACCAGCTAGCTTTGACGACGCCGGGCAAGAGTCCCTGGTGGGCCATCTCCCGGAAACAAATGCGGCACAGGCCGAAGTCGCGAATGAAACCACGCGGGCGTCCGCACTTCCAGCAGCGGTTGTGCAGGCGGGTGGCCGACATTTTGCCCTTGGTGACCAGGACACGGCGCTTTTTTTCGCGCTCCTTCATCGATGTTTTAGCCATGATTCCTATTTGCGAAAGGGCATGCCGAGGGCGGCGAGCAATGCCCGTCCTTCCTCGTCTGTTTTTGCAGAGGTGCAGATGGTGATGTCCATGCCGCGGATTTTATCGACCGAGTCGTAGTCGATCTCGGGGAAAATCAACTGTTCGCGTAGGCCCAGGGTGTAGTTGCCCCGGCCGTCGAACGCTTTAGGACTGATGCCCCGGAAGTCGCGAATGCGCGGGAGGGCTACATTCAGCAGTCGATCGAGAAATTCGTACATCTTGCGCGAGCGCAGCGTGACCGTGACGCCGACGGGCACCCCGGCGCGTAGCTTGAAGCCAGCGATCGCCTTTTTGGCGCGAGTCACCACGGGCTTTTGACCTGTGATCTTCGATATTTCGCTGAGGGAGGAATCTAGCGCCTTGGCGTTTTGAGAAGCCTCGCCGATGCCCCGGTTGATGACGATTTTCGTAACCTTGGGAACCTGCATGATGTTGGTGTAGCTGAACTGCTCTCGCAGTTTAGGTACGACATCCTGGTTGTACTTGTCCTTCATGCGGACGATGATGGCCATGGTTTGCTTCCTACTTGTCAATGATCTCGCCGGTCTTCTTCAGCACGCGCACTTTTTTGCCCGCCTCGGTCGTGGTGTGGCCCACCCGCGATGCCTGCTTCTTTTTCTCGGAGTAGAGCATCACTTTGCAGCTATAAATTGGTGCTTCGCGCGTCTGCTTCTGACCCGGCTGGTCGCCCTGGGGCTTAACGTGCTTGGTCTGGATGTTGACGCCTTCGACAAGCACTTTGCCCTTGTTGGTCATGACAGCGAGGACTTTGCCTACCTTGCCCTTGTCTTTGCCGGAGATCACCTGAACGGTATCGTCCTTTTTGACATGAAGCTTGTGGAGGGTCTTACCTTCGCCATTGTTCGTTGCCATCAGAGCACCTCCGGCGCAAGCGAGATGATCTTGGTAAAGTTTTTGTCGCGTAGTTCGCGGGCGACCGGACCAAACACGCGGGTACCGCGTGGGTTGCCGTTTTTGTCGATGATCACGGCGGCGTTGTCATCAAAGCGAATCACCATGCCGTTGTCGCGGCGGATCGCCTGACGGGTACGCACGATCACGGCTCGCACCACCTCGGACTTTTTGACGCCCATGTTGGGGGAGGCATCTTTGACGACAGCGACGATGATGTCACCGACCAGGGCATAGCGAGGGGTACCGCCGCCGTGGCTCAGCCCTTTCGATCCGACCGTGGAGCCGAGGACACGGATACACATCAGCTGGCGGGCGCCAGTATTGTCAGCCACACTCAAGCGGGACTGCTGCTGAATCATAAGTTGGTCACCTCATCAAGAACGTCGATGACGACCCAGCGCTTTGTCTTGCTCAGGGGACGCGATTCGAGGATGCGCACGCGGTCGCCGTTTTTGCAGCGATTTTCTTCGTCGTGGGCCTTGAACTTGCGGGTGCGCACGACGATCTTTTTGTACTTGGGGTGGGGAATGCGGTTTTCGACGGAGACGACGACCGTCTTATTCATCGCGTCGCTGACCACCAGTCCGACTTTTTCCTTGCGGGGCATAGCTTATTTCTCCTCCGAAGGCGTCGTGGTGCGCTGACCTTCGATCAACATCAACTGAGCGAGCTTGTGCTTGGCGTGGACGACAAGGTGGGGCTTTTCGAGCTGGCGGGTCGCTTTTTGCATGCGCAGCTCAAAGAGTTCCTTCTTGACAGCGAGGATCTGGTCTGAGAGTTCCTCGGCACTAAGGTCGCGTATTTCTCCAATCTTAGGCAGGGGCATCGCTCTGTTCCTCAGTCATGGCCACAGTTTGAATCTTGACGATAAATTTGGTCTTGATCGGCAGTTTGCTCGCGGCGAGGCGCATCGCTTCGCGGGCAATCTCCTCGGCGACGCCGTCGATTTCAAATAGAATGCGACCCGGCTTGACGACGCAGACCCAGAATTCGGGTGCGCCTTTACCCGAGCCCATGCGGGTTTCAGCCGCACGCTGGGTGACGGGCTTGTCGGGGAAGACCCGGATGAAGATCTTGCCGCCGCGGCGAATGTAGCGGGTCATGGCCCGGCGGGCCGCCTCAATCTGGCGGGCAGTCATCCAGACGGGTTCAGTGGCCTGCAGCGCGAAGGTACCGAATTCAATTTCGTTTCCACGGCTGGCCATGCCGGTCATGCGACCGCGCTGCTGCTTGCGGAACTTTGTACGTTTGGGCATCAACATGGTGCGACTTCCTCAGGCTCTATTGCTCGTCGGTCCGTTCTTCGTACTGAATCTTCTTGCGGCGGCGCGGGCGCTGGTCAGCAGGCTTGGGCTGCTGAGCGGCAGCCACTTCTTCGGGCTGCGGCGTACCGGGCAAGATCTCACCACGGAAGATCCAGACTTTGACCCCAAGGGTGCCATAGGTCGTCTGGGCAGTCCGGTAGGAGTAATCGATGTCGGCTCGTAGCGTGTGAAGCGGAATCCGCCCCTCACGCGTCCACTCGGAGCGGGCGATTTCAGCACCATTCAGACGACCGGCAACCATTACTTTGATGCCCTGGACTCCGGCGCGTTGGGCGCGCTGAACTGCCTGGCGGACCGCCCGACGGAAGGCGACGCGGCGTTCGAGCTGACCGGTGATGTATTCGGCAATCAGACGGGCCTCTGCATCGACGCGCTGTACTTCGACGACGTTGATGCGGATCTGACGGCGACCGATGAGCTTTTCGAGATTGCCCTTCAGTTCTTCGATACCAGCACCGCCGCGGCCGACCACGACGCCCGGACGTGCCGTGCGGATCGAGATTTCGACCTGGTCAGCCTTGCGCTCGATTTCGATGTCGGCGATGCCACCGCTTGCCAGTTTTTGCTCGATGTACTTTCTGATTTCGAAGTCTTCAGCAAGCAGTGTCGGATATTCACCGGCCTTGGCGAACCAGCGCGAGCGGTGTTCGCGGGTGATACCGAGGCGCAAACCGATTGGATGTACTTTCTGTCCCATGATTTAAGCGGTCTCCGTCGTACTGACTGCCACAGTGATGTGGCTGGTGCGCTTGCGAATCGGGCGGGCACGTCCTCGGTCACCGGCTCGGAAGCGCTTGAGCACCGGACCGCCGTCGGCAAAGGCGGTACTCACGACTAGCTCGCGCCGGTCGAGGCTGAAGTTGTTTTCAGCATTGGCTGCCGCAGACTGCAGAACCTTTTTGATCGGGTCGCAGGCGGCGTGGGGCATGAATTCGAGAATGATGAGCGCGTCCTGATAGCTGCGACCGCGAATCTGATCGAGGATGCGCCGCACCTTGAAGGGCGACATGCGGATGTAGCGAGCGACGGCTTTGACTTCGTCAGCCATAAGAAGTGCACCTTTTTTGGTCGGCGAGCAAGCGACCGGCCGATGCATTCAAACACCCGCCGGAAGCACTTTATTTTGCAAGCAAGGATGAAAAAGGACTTAGACGGCCAAGCCATCCAGTATCCGATCTATTGCCGCAAGGCAACAGTCACCAATACTAAAACAGATTTTTGTGAGTGTCCAGGATTTTCATCCACGAATCTGACCCGACCCGCGCACGATGTACTTGCTCGTCGTCAATTCGCTCAGCCCGACCGGTCCACGGGCGTGCAGTTTCTGGGTCGAAATGCCGATTTCTGCTCCAAACCCAAACTCGCCGCCGTCGGTGAAGCGGGTCGAAGCGTTGACGTAAACCGCGGCAGCATCGATGGCCGCGACAAACTTTTGAGATTCGTCGTAGCTTGCTGTGATGATGGCTTCCGAGTGGCGCGAACCGTAGTGGTTTATCCAGTCGATTGCCTCACGGGTCGAATCGATCACTTTGACAGCAATAATTTTGTCGAGATACTCTTTGCCCCAGTCTTCTTCAGTCGCCGATTTGACCTGCGGGTCAAAGGCGACTGTGCGCGGACAGCCGCGAATTTCGACACCTTCAGTCCGCAACTCGCGCAGCAAAGGCTCAAGATGCGTCGCCACGAGGTCGCGGTGCAGGAGCACCTTCTCTATCGAGTTGCAGACGGAGGGGCGCTGCACTTTGGCATTGATCACGATGCGGATTGCCATCTCAAGGTCGGCTGTGCGCTCGATGTAGACGTGGCAGTTACCGACTCCCGTTTCGAGCACCGGCACTGTCGCGTTGCGGGCGACGTAGTCGATCAGTTCGTGCCCCCCGCGTGGGATCACCAGGGCCAGATAGGGGTGCAACCGGATGAGGGCTTCGACAACCGCCCGCTCGGCCGGCAACTGTTGAATACAGCCTTCCGGAATGCCATTTTCATAGGCGGCGTTCTTGAGCAGTGTGCTGATGGCACCGTTGGAACGGTCGGCCTCCTTGCCTCCTTTCAGCAGCACGCCGTTACCCGATTTTAGACAGAGCCCGATGGCGTCACAAGTTACGTTCGGCCGGGCTTCGTAAATAATGCCGATGAGCCCGAGAGGCACGCGCACGCGCTGGACCTCCATACCCAGGGGGTGGTGCCAGCCGGAAACGATTTCACCCACGGGGTCTTTGAGCGCAGCAATTTGTTCGAGGGATTGGGCCATCCCTTCGACGCGTTGGGGTGTGAGCTTGAGGCGGTCGAGCAGAGCCTCTGAGAGGTTCTGTTGACGGCCAAATTCGAGATCCATCGTGTTGGCTTCCAGGATCTGACCTTGACCAGTGCGCAGAACCCTGGCCATAGCGCGCAGGGCTTGATTTTTGACGCTCGTTTTGACCTGGGCCAGCAACAGGGCTGCCCGCTGCGCCGGGTGGGCGATGGCCTTAAGCGTCTCCGACCAGGTTGTTTCCATCGGAGCTCCCCTCTTGAAAAGCTAAGGACGACTGCGGCGGGCAAGCCAGATTGTGCAGGCAATCGCGATGAGCATCATAGTCAGAGCCAGTGCTCCCAGGCCTGACTTCGACTGCAGGACCAGGGGAAGCCAGACAGGTGGAATCAGGGCCAGGGCGACCAGGATCAGCGGAAAGTAGTTGTCGGTTAGCGAACGGCTCTGATCGCGCCAGTGCATGCCGGTCCACTGCCAGGCTTTTTTGTAGGGGTAGCTGGTAGAAAGCTGTTCGATCACCATGTTGTCCGGCGACAGGCCAAAAATCTGACTACAGCGGTCGCAGCCGAAGGCCTCGGTCAATACGATCGCCTGCAGCCTCCCCCGCTTACAGCGCGGGCAGGGATATTCCACCTGAAGGTCAATCTTCTCTGGCTTCACGGGGGCGCCCCAAAACCTAGCGCATGAAGTACAGCAATCTTAGGTCAACCCTCAAGGGGTGGCAAGGGAAGTAGGGCCGCTAAGCGCATCTGCCTGTTGACGAACATTTGTCCGGTTAGCTATATTAATTCTTCGTTGACTATAAGCGAAACCATGCCCACGATCGCCCAACTTATTCGGCATGAGCGCGGGATTGCCCAGCGCAAAACCAAGTCTCCTGCCCTCAAAGCCTGTCCCCAACGTCGCGGGGTGTGCACGCGCGTCTACACGACTACGCCCAAGAAGCCAAACTCGGCTCTGCGGAAGGTAGCCCGCGTTCGCCTCACCTCGGGCTTCGAGGTGACCGCTTATATTCCGGGTGTCGGCCACAACCTTCAAGAGCACTCTGTGGTGATGATTCGCGGCGGTCGCGTCAAAGATCTGCCCGGTGTGCGCTACCACATCATCCGCGGCACCCTCGATACGGCCGGTGTCAAAAACCGGATGCAGAGCCGCTCCAAGTATGGAGCCAAGCGACCCAAGCCAGGTCAACCCGCCGCAACCACCGGCAAGAAGCGTTGATAACCGTTACCCAATAGAGAGCCTATGTCCCGCCGTAATCGCGCCGTACTGCGCCCCATTCCCACTGATCCGGTCTACTCTTCTCGTCTCATCACGATGATGGTCAACAAGCTGATGCTTTCGGGCAAGAAAGCAACGGCCGAGCGCATCCTGTACTCCTCCCTCGAGCGTATTCAGGAGCGGACCGGGCGCGAGCCCATCGATATCTTCAGTCAGGCCGTGCTCAATTGCACCCCTCGCATCGAGGTCAAAGCCCGGCGCGTTGGCGGTGCAACTTATCAAGTCCCGATGGAAGTGCGCTCCGAGCGGGGTACTTCTCTCGCCCTGCGCTGGTTGGTACAGTTTTCTCGCAAGCGTGCCGGTAAGAGCATGATCGAGCGGCTCTCAAACGAGCTGTTGGACGCGGCCAACGATACCGGTCAGGCCGTGCGCAAGCGCGAAGAGACACACCGCATGGCCGAGGCAAACAAGGCCTTTGCCCACTACCGCTACTAGGTAGTGTCGGCACTGGGAAACGCAATCATGCATGCAATTGGGCTAGGATTGTTACAGAAGATTTCAAACTCGTGGTAACCGCGAGGAGGTAAACGTGGCACGCAGTATTCCCCTGGAACGGGTTCGCAATATCGGTATTGCCGCGCACATCGATGCGGGCAAGACTACCACAACAGAGCGCATCCTGTTCTACTCCGGGGTAATTCACAAGATCGGTGAAGTTCACGACGGCAACACGGTCACCGATTGGATGGCACAGGAGAAAGAGCGGGGCATCACGATCACGGCGGCGGCCATCACTTCGTCCTGGACGAAGCGCGACCCGGAAAACCCGACTCAGCCGATGCCGGGTGCTCTCGAGCACAAGATCAACATCATCGATACCCCCGGTCACGTCGATTTCACGATCGAGGTCGAGCGTTCGATGCGCGTGCTCGATGGCGTGATCACGGTCCTGTGTTCAGTGGGCGGCGTGCAGCCTCAGACTGAAACGGTCTGGCGTCAGGCTAACCGCTACAACGTGCCACGAATCATCTTCGTCAACAAGATGGACCGCACCGGTGCCAACTTTTACCGTGTTTATAGCCAGGTGCGTGACCGCCTGCGGGCAAATGCGGTGCCGGTCCAGATCCCGATTGGCTCCGAGGAGAACCTGCGCGGCATCGTCGATCTCGTGCGTATGAAAGCCTACATCTACGGCAACGACATCGGTACCGACATCCAGGTGGGTGAGATCCCCGAAGACCTGCTCGAACTTGCGAAGGAATATCGCGAGAAGCTGGTTGAGGCGGTTTCTGAGACTGACGATGTACTGCTCGACAAGTACTTTAATGGCGAAGCACTGACCGAAGCGGAGATCAAGTCAGCTCTGCGCAAAGCAACGATCGCCAACAAACTTGTGCCGGTGCTCTGTGGTTCGGCTTTCAAAAACAAGGGCGTCCAGTCGATGCTCGACGCAGTTATTGACTACCTGCCGGCTCCGATTGATATCTCGGGCATCAAAGGTCAATTGCCCAACGGCACCGAAGTTGAGCGCCACGCTGATGACACTGAGCCGCTTGCGGCCCTCGCCTTCAAGATCATGGCCGACCCCTACGGTCGTCTCACCTTCGTGCGCGTTTACTCGGGCGTCCTCCAGAAGGGCAGCTACGTACTGAACGTTTCCAAGGGCAAAAAAGAGCGGATCTCGCGCCTCATCGTGCTCAAGGCTGATGACCGCATCGAAGTAGATGAACTGCGGGCAGGCGACCTGGGTGCCGTCGTCGGCCTCAAGGACACCTTCACCGGCGATACCCTCTGCCTGGAAGAGTCGCCAGTTATCCTCGAATCGCTCTTCATTCCGGAGCCGGTTATCTCGGTTGCAATCGAGCCGAAGACTAAAGTTGACCTCGACAAGCTCTCGAAGGCTCTGCAGTCTCTTTCTGAGGAAGACCCGACCTTCCGGGTTCACGTCGATGCGGAGACCAACCAGACGATCATCGCCGGTATGGGTGAATTGCACCTTGAAATTCTCGTAGACCGCATGTTGCGCGAGTTCAAGGTAGAGGCCAATGTCGGTGCGCCGCAGGTTGCTTACCGCGAGACGATTCGCAAGACGGTCAACAACGTCGAGGGGCTCTACAAGCGCCAGACGGGTGGCAAGGGCCAGTATGGCCACGTCGTCATCAACCTTGAACCCGGTGAACCGGGTTCGGGCTTCGAGTTCATCTCCAAGATCGTCGGCGGTGTGGTACCGAGAGAATACATCGGTCCCGCTGAAGCCGGTATGAAGGAGCGCGCCGAGTCGGGCGTGATTGCGGGCTATCCACTCATTGACATCAAGATCACCATGGTGGACGGTTCGTACCACGACGTGGACTCATCGGAAATGGCCTTCAAAATCGCTGGTTCTCTCGCCCTGCGCGAGGCGGCCAACAAGGCTCAGCCGGTGCTGCTTGAGCCGATGATGAAGGTGGAAGTAGAGGTGCCCAGCGACTTCTTAGGCGACGTGATGGGCGACCTCAACGCTCGCCGCGGACAGATCGAGGCGATGGACACCGAGGCCGGTCTCTCCAAGGTCACCACCAAGGTGCCGCTTGCGGAGATGTTCGGTTACGCGACGGACATCCGCTCCAAGACCCAGGGCCGTGGTACTTTCTCGATGGAGTTCAGCCATTACGAAGAAGTACCGCGCAACGTCGCGGAGACGATCGCCGCCAAAAACAAAGGGAACGCTTAACTAGAGGAAAGGAAATCCATGGCTCGCGCTAAGTTCGAACGAAACAAACCCCACGTCAACATCGGTACTATCGGTCACGTCGACCATGGTAAGACCACCCTTACGGCCGCCATCACCATGACGCTGTCCGCCATCGGACAGGCTAAGGCCAAGAAGTACGACGAAATCGATCAGGCCCCTGAAGAGAAGGCCCGCGGCATCACGATCAACACGGCTCACGTCGAGTACGAGACTGAAAGCCGTCACTACGCCCACGTTGATTGCCCAGGCCACGCCGACTACGTCAAGAACATGATCACCGGTGCTGCCCAGATGGACGGCGCAATCCTGGTGGTCTCAGCGGCAGACGGCCCGATGCCTCAGACCCGCGAACACATTCTGCTTGCCCGTCAGGTCGGTGTGCCAAGCATCGTTGTCTTTCTGAACAAGAAAGACCAACTCGATGACCCAGAGTTACTCGAACTGGTTGAACTGGAAGTGCGCGAACTGCTCTCCAAGTACGGCTTCCCGGGCGACGACGTTCCGATCGTGGCAGGCTCGGCTCTGCAGGCCCTCGAAAAGATGGTCGCCAATCCGAAGACCGTTCGCGGCGCCGACGATTGGGTTGATGGTATCTACAGCTTGATGGACGCCGTCGATGAACACATTCCGACTCCCGAGCGCGCCATCGACAAGCCCTTCTTGATGGCCGTTGAAGACGTCTTCTCAATTACCGGTCGCGGCACGGTTGCCACGGGCCGTATCGAGCGCGGCAAGGTAAAAGTCGGCGAAACTATCGAACTGGTCGGTATCCGCGGCACCCGTTCGACCACCGTCACCGGTCTTGAGATGTTCCAGAAGTCCCTTGAAGAGGGCCTCGCGGGCGACAACATCGGCGTGCTGCTGCGCGGTATCAAAAAAGAAGACATCGAGCGCGGCATGGTGCTTGCCAAACCGGGTTCGATCACCCCACACACCAAGTTCCAGGGTGAAGTCTACATCCTGAGCAAGGAAGAAGGCGGCCGTCACACGCCCTTCTTCCCCGGTTACCGTCCGCAGTTCTACGTGCGCACCACCGATGTAACGGGTACCATCGTCACCTTCACAGATGACGATGGCGCGTCTGCTGAGATGGTCATGCCCGGCGACCGCATCAAGATGACTGTCGAACTGATCAACCCGATTGCCATCGAAGAAGGCATGCGCTTCGCTATTCGCGAAGGCGGCCGGACCGTAGGCGCAGGCGTCGTCTCCAAGATCGAAAAGTAACTGACCGAGTAACCCAAGACGGGTGGGGCGTTTGACGCCCCACCCGTCTTTACGAGAGATAAGTTCATGGTGCTTACCCAGCAAAAGATTCGGATTCGTCTGCAAGCCTTCGACCACGGCCTGCTTGACCAGTCCTGTACCAAGATCGTCGATACTGCCAACCGTACCAATGCTGCTGCTGTCGGGCCGATTCCTCTGCCGACCCGCATTCGCCGCTACTGCGTGTTGCGTTCGCCTCACGTCGATAAAGATTCGCGCGAACACTTCGAGACGCGCACCCATCGCCGCATCATCGACATCTACCAGCCGAGTGCCAAGACAATCGATGCTCTGATGCGTCTTGACCTACCGGCAGGCGTCGATATCGAAGTCAAGCTCTAGCGTGGATTCCTGGAACTCCTCACGAATGAGTTCGTGAGATTCCAGTTCTACGAAGAACTTAAAGCAAACATCAACTACCGATTGGTCGTAGGTGATTCTGTAGGGCGCGTTCGGCTAGCTTGCGCCCCAGCAAGCCTCCCACATCATCGGCTGTACGGGTATGGATGCCACCCCAGATGCGAGCATCCCCAACCTCTTTTGTCATTTGGCTGAGGCTTGTGAAGCTGCGAGTCACGCCATTATTGGCAGGGTAAGTGTAGCTTGCCCTGGCTTTGTCACTATCCAGGAAGCTGCGCAAAACCTGGGCCGAGGCGTCAGAGGTAATGCAGTGACCGGAGATGTAGTCGGGGTGGGCCGGCGTAACCAGGAGCGGTTCCCACTGCGGGTCGAGGGTGCTGCGGATAGCAGTGATCGGGCGCCAGCGGTTGTACTGGTACTTAATTGCGAAGCCCAGAACGGTGGCATCGGCACCGGCCATGTTGAGCAGGGCAAAAAGGCGGGCCTTGTCGACGAGGCGGCCAGTTTTATCTGCTGTGACTTCTCTAGCCACGGTATTCCAAAAAATCGGGGTAGATAGCGACCAGAAGATGGCTGCTGCGGTCTGGTCTGCGGTGCGGCTGGTGCTGTTCCGAGCCCCAACGCTTCTGACTTCCGTCAGATCGCGGGTATCAATGGCGCTGCCTAGCGCTGGTGGGGCCGGGACTTCAAATTCGCCGACGCGCTTGAAAGTGAAGGGAACGATGTTGCCCCAATGCACTGATACTGCACGAGCGAAGGTAGGTGGGGTAGGCTGCCATAAGCCCGCGCCGCTCTGAGGTTTGTACTCGATCCTGGTATCCACGCCGTCTTTGCTGCGCAGGGCGATGAATTTCTTGGCGACATCCTCTCCCAAGGTGATGCCTTCGACCCTGGACTGCTCAGGAGCAGCTTTTTCTAGAGAAGTCTTGAGTGCCGCGTCCAAAGCCGTCCGCTGAGCCGGGTAGAGATGGAGCAGGACGCCGTGGGCTGCGGCCGCCACAGCCGCCTCCATCGAGACACCTTCAGGCACTCGGGTATCGATGGCAAAAGGAGTGAATCGGCGATCGATGGTGTTAACTGCATCGAAGATTGCCGCATGTACGAGGGCCAGGGCCCGGAACTGGATGGGAGAAGGCTCTCCAGCAATCACCAGAGTACTGGTAGCTGTTGCGTTCCAATTAATCACCGCGTCGCTCGTCTGCGCAGCCATGGCAGTGGAGTGATTGGAGTTCCACAGTGAGTGCGTTGCCTGTACTGCGGTCATAGACGCTAACATCGACAGGATTAAACGCCTCGATGGGTGCCAGATCGTCGCGGGCCTGTCGTCCATTCCAATCACCATGAATTCCCGTGGATTTACTATACCGGCAGTCTTCTTTCTATAGGCCAGAGCCGAGGCACTATACCAGGAGCAACTGGTGCTCATCGACCGGATCAAAAAATACCGGTCCTTCATCTCGGATCCAAAGGCGGACCAGGAGGCGTTTGCGCTCCAGTTCAGGGGCATCCTCGAAGACCGTCCGGGCATGGCCAAGCACGAGATTGTTGACGAACTGCACCTGACCGCGCTCCAGTCGGTACTCACACCACAACTCCGGGCGGGCGGACGCTTCTTCTAAGGCGGCAAGGGCTGCTTCACTCTGAGAGTCGATCGGCTCGCCGCTAAACAGGTAACCTCGGCGGATGAGCGTGGGGTAGCTCCGTACCTGCAGTTGCCCATTGTAGGCAAAGACCGGGTAGCGGCCAACTCGGGGTGCCTCCGGGGCATGCTCCCCCTGGCGGTCGAAGGGGAAGGGTCTGTAGAGCCGGGAGAGGTGTTCTGGATACTCCCGCAGGAGCGTGTTGTATAAGGAGTGATAGCTCAGCAGTCGGCTCTTGCCCCCGCTGAGTGCGGGGCGCACGCATAGAAGCCCGACGTATTTTGGGACCAGATCACTGAAAATGTTGTCGCTGTGGAAGGTGATGCCGATGTTGGTCACCGAGGCTCGCACGCCATACTCGTAGGCAGCACCGGTATCGGTCACCGAGTAGACCATCGTCCCGTCCCACTTCTGGGGTACCGGACGGCCCAACATCGAAGTGAGCACCCAGTAAAGCGCTGTGGCTTCCGCTTCTTCCATTTCCTCAAGGGGTAGGCGGTCGATGACCGCGTGTCCAACACCCATTTCAAGGCGGGAGCGGACCTCCTGGATCAGGGCATGGGTACGAGGCATAGCCCAGTGCTCAGGCCGCCGGAGCAACAGGGGTAGAGGGTGGCGACGGATGAAGTTTGCAAAGCCGAGCATCTCCTCGCGGCAGGCAGCACCCACCGGCACCCGCCAGTCCCTTTCAGTTGTCGTCGCGGCTGTCCAGGCAGTGGCCCCGTCGAGCGGGTGTCGCAAGATCGTGTCGCTCATGCCGGTTTACTCCTGTAAGTCATGGCGCTCTGGACCGTTGGTGGGGGAGACCCGTCCAGTACGCGTTCGAGGATCTCGCCCACCAGGTTGGCGAACTGCGGACTGCTGCGCGCCCGTGGCCTGGGTAGATCTATCGGCAGATCCAGGGTCACCTTACCGCCATCGAGCAGGATTACCCGGTCACAGAGGGCTACTGCCTCACTGACATCGTGGGTGACCAGTAGGACGGTAAAGCCCTGGGTCTGCCAGAGACTTTCAATCAGTCTCTGCATCTCCAGGCGAGTGAGAGCATCCAGGGCTCCCAGGGGCTCGTCGAGGAGCATTAATCTTGGTTCGTTGACCAGGGCACGGGCAAGGGCGACCCGTTGACGCTGCCCACCGGAGAGGGTGCGCGGCCAGTCGCCGGAGCGCTCCTCCAGGCCAACCTGGGTGAGTGCCCAGTGGGCCATGGCTCGCTTTTCACCCTTGAGGCCAAGGGCAACATTCTCAAACACCCGCTGCCACAGGAGTAGCCGTTCGTCCTGGAACATCACCTTCACTGCCGGGTCCGGGCCTTTCAGTACCCGCCCGTCCAGGCTGATGCGACCAGCATCGGGACGATCGAGTCCGGCCACCAGTCTGAGTAGCGTGCTCTTCCCGCAGCCGCTGCGCCCAATCACCCCGACAAACTGACCGGGCTGCACATCGAGCTGGATGTTATCGAGGACCGTTCGTGCCCCGAATCGCTTGCTCAAGCTGCCGATTTCCAGATGAATACCGTTCACATCGCTTTCCTCAGTCGCGCTGGTAATTGGGGTGCCATTGCAGCCACTGCCGCTCAGCGAGGCGCGCTGTACCGTCGGCCAGCTTGCCCAGTAGCGCGTAGAGCAGAATGCTGAAGACGATCACATCGGTCTGCATAAATTCCCGAGCATTCATCGCCATGTAGCCAATGCCCGCATCCGAGGCAATGGTCTCAGCGACGATGAGCGTCAGCCACATCACCCCGAGGGCGTAGCGCACTCCAACGAGAATCGATGGCAAGGCTCCCGGCAGGAGCACCTCCCAAAATAAAGACCAGGAGCCGAGGCCGTAGACCCGACCCATCTCAACCAGACCAGGATCGACGGTGCGGATGCCGTGGAAGGTGTTGATGTAGATGGGAAAAAATACCCCGAGAGCCACCAGGAAAATCTTGGCCTCTTCACCAATGCCGAACCAGAGGATCACTAAGGGAATGAGGGCCAGATGCGGGATGTTGCGGATCATCTGTACGGAGCTATCCAGCAGTTTTTCTCCCGTGCGCGAGGTGCCGTTGAGCAGGCCCAGGGCAAAGGCGAGACTGCCGCCAATCAGAAAGCCCACAGCAGCCCGCCCAAAACTGATACTCAGGTGGTGGGCCAGTTCGCCCTTCTGGGCTAGCTCGATGGCCGCCTTCGCCACGTCGAGCGGAGCAGGCAAGATGCGGCTGGTGAGAAGACCGGCCACGGACGCCCATTGCCAAAAAAGCAGGATTGCCGTGGGAACGACCCAGGCGATGCCTGGCCAGGTCCGCCAATCACTCGTCCATTTCACAGGCGGCACTCCTCGGTTTATTTGGCGGACCAGACAGCGCTCTTGATACTGACAGCTTTTGGAATGATCCCCAGGCGGAGCCAGGTGTCGGCTACCTGCTGCTGCTCGGCGATCACCGCCGCCTGCAAGGGTAGAGCACCGTAGCGCTCTTTGCGGCGTTCCGCCTGCTCGACAATTTCTAGATCCAGACGGTACTCAGGTGCGAGGAGTTGAGCCACTGCTTTTGGATTGGCCTGAGCCCAGTCGGCTGTCTTCTGGAACTCTTCGAGAATGGGTTTAACCAGGGCAGCATTGGCGCTTGTGAAATTGCGCGAGGCGAAATAGAACTCCCGGAAAGGGGTGAGTCCCTTGCCGCTGGCGAGCACGCGGGCACCCGCCTGCTTTTCCACAGCCGCGTAGAACGGATCCCAGATTGCCCAGGCATCGACGCTGCCCCGCTCGAAAGCCGCTCGCCCGTCAGCAGGCGAGAGCCAGGCCCACTGCACATCTTCCGGCGCCAGCCCCGCGGCTGCGACCGCCTGGATAGCCAGGTAGTGACCGCTGGTCGCTTTGCCGACGGCGATCTTCTTGCCCTTGAGATCGCTGAGACGGCGGACGGGCGAATCCTTCGGCACCACAATCGCGACACTTTCCGGGCTCGGCTTGGTGCTTGCCAGGTAAACCAGATCTACCCCGGCTGCCTGGGAGAATATAGGCGGCGACTCTCCCGAGTGTCCGAGGTCGAGACTCCCGGCCCGGAGCGCTTCCATCAACGGTGGACCGGAACTAAATTCAAGCCACTGGACGGTGAAGCCGAGCGGGGCTAGACGCTTCTCCAGGTTGCCCCGTTCTTTTAAGAGCGTCAGGTAGCCGGATTTCTGGTACCCGATGCGCACCGCTCCACCCGTCTGGGCCATGGCTCCAGTTTTTTGACCCAGGACAAGGAGACCGGCTGTGGCCAACAAGGAAAACCGCCGCCGTCCAAGTCGAGAGATTGCAGACGGTGTCAGCAGAGAAGTTTTTGGGTCGGGCATAAAAATCCAGGTGCCAAAATAAGTCCCATTAATCTATCAGCTTGCCGTAGTATCAGCAAGCATCATGCCCAGCAGCCCGTTTAACTTCTAGATGACGGGGTGATTGCCTGAGGATTAATCGAGGGCCTGCAGTACGGCCTTTGCGGAGAGCTTGTCTTTAAACCAGATGATCGTGGCCGGCAGATTGTCGAGTTTGACACCCGCTTTTTCGAGGTTGAGCCGTTCGCTCAGAGCAAGCAGGAGCCGTGGGCAATCGACGCGGCGAACCTGGGAGAATTTTTTCTGGAGGTAGCTGGGCCGCCAGTAGCCGACGATTTCGAGGATGTACTCACGACCGTCCGGGTGGACGAGCCGGAAGTCAGGAATCATCACACTCCCCGGCAGGGGCAGCAGGTGTACCTCGCGTTCGAGCCGCCAGTCAGTTTTGAGGGTTTGCCACTGCTCAAAGAAGGACTGTTCGAGCATGCTGTCGAAAGGCTTACCCGGCGGGTAGTGACTCACCAGGCCGCAACCGGCCGCGAGGTTGAAGGTACTGGTGCGCACAGCTTTGCTGTAGGGGTCGCGGGTCTTGAGGCTTGCCGTCAAATCCCAGCGGTTGACGTGCAGGAGGGCGGGCAACAACTTGGCAAGGGCCAGGCCGTAGTGGGTATGGGCCTGGAAAAGGCTGGTCGGTCCGTCGATGGTGAGTGTGAAGCCGTGCTCGGGTTCGCCCTCGATATAGGTCATCAGCCCAAAGAGTTTCAAGAAGCGGAACAAATACTTGTATTCGCCCGGATCGTTGCGGTGGACGTTGAGCTGGACGTGGGTAGCCCGATAGAAAACGCCCTGCACCTGGGAGAGGTTGTAGCGGTGCAGCAGGGCGTCGGGCGTCGGTTCTTCAAACTGGGTGAGAACTTGATTTTGAGAGAGGTCAGCGTAGAGTGCACCGCGAATCTGGTCGGGGAAGACAGCCCGCTCCAGTTCTTCGCTCAAGATGCCGGAAAGCTGTTTCAAGCAGTGCTCTGTGTGTAGGGAGCCGGGAGTGCCGGTGGCAGCCAGGGCAAAGAGGCGCGAACGCAGTTTGACAGGCTCCAGCGGGGAAATCACCTCGAAGGTGCAGAAGCTTTTGAGCAGGTGCACCAGGCCGCGCCGCAACCGGTAGTCGGGGCTATCGCCTTCGAGTTCGCCGAGGGTGCTGTCGAGTTGAGCCTGGGTTGAACCGTGGGCGAGCCGAAAAGTCTCGATTAGCCCCCCAGCAAGTTGCCGGTGGTGGGAGTCGAGAGGCACGCGGCGGGGCACAATCGTCTCGCCCCGATAGCTGTGAATGAGCAGGTCACCCGGCAGCATGAGCGCTCCTAGACATGGTGTGGCCGGGTGTGTGGGTGGCGGCGGGCCGAGGTGCGCTCCTCAGAGGTATCCTGCGTAAAGACTTCGTAGAGAATGGCATTTTTATTGGGGTCGCGTCCCCGTCTCAAGATGCGGCCCAGGCGCTGGATGTATTCACGCTCCGATGCTGTCCCGGAGAGGATGATGGCGACACTGGCCTCGGGTACATCCACGCCCTCGTTGAGAACTTGTGAGGCGACGATCGTGCGGTACTCGCCGGCCCGAAACGCCTGCAAAATTGCGTGGCGCTCCTTGACACCGGTCTGGTGGGTAATAGCCGGAATTAAGAAGCGCTCCGAGATCCGGTGCACGGTTGCATTGTCGTGGGTGAAGATCAGAGTCTGCTCGGGATAGTGGCGGGCTAGAAGTTCTGCGAGGACGCGCAGTTTACTCTCGGTGCCGAGGGCAATCGCTTTTGCCTGCCGGTGGGCATTCATCGCCCGTCGCCCAGCACTCGAACGCGCACTCGCCTGCACAAAGCGCTGCCAGCCTTCAGCACCCCCGAGCGAGAGGTTCGACTGCTTGAGAAATTCGTTGCGCGTCGCGATGTGAGTGTCGTAATCGTGGCGCTCGCCGGCCGAGAGATGCACTTTAATCTGCACCGTGCGGTGTGGTGCCAGTGCGCCCCCGGCCAGTTGGGCCGGTGAGCGCCGGTAGACCACCGGCCCAATCAAGTGATCGAGGTCGCAGTGCCGGTTGTCGGAGCGTTCAGGGGTGGCGGTCAGACCCAGGCGATAGGGAGCAATGGTGTACTCGGCAATCTTGCGGTAGAAGTCACCCGGCAGGTGATGGCACTCGTCGAAAACGACCAGGGCGTAGCGGTTGCCGAGGGTCTCAGCGTGAATAGCCGCACTATCGTAAGTCGCGACTAGAATTGGCGACTCGTCGCGCGACCCGCCGCCCAATAACCCGATCGGTACGTCCGGGAAAGCCGCTTTCAAATGGGCGTACCACTGATGCAGCAGATCCAGGGTCGGTGCAACGACGAGCGTGCTGCGTCCGGTGGCCTGGATCGCCATCTGGGCCAGGTACGTTTTGCCGCTCGCGGTCGGGAGGACGACTACACCTGAGCCACCGGCTTCTTCCCAGGCGGCAAGTGCCTCTCTTTGGTGCGGGTAGGGCGTCATCTCGAAGTGACTTTCGAGGCTCAGTACCTGAAAGGCCCGCGCTTCATCGGTAAAACGAGTCGATTCGTGCTGCAAAGATTCGACTAGGGGCCGGTAGGAGATCGCCGGGATGCGAAACTTTTCGACCCGATCATCCCAGGTCGCGTAATCGATCCAGGCTTTACCCCTGGGTGGAGGATGTAGCAGCAACGAGCCGCGGTCGAAGCTCAAAGTGGAAGTACGGGCCATGCGCGGCAGGTCACGACAGTTGTGACCATTGTGCCATCTGGCCCCCTATCCCTACCTGGTCTTGTCCTGAGCAACGTCCGCTTTGACCGGCGAACTGGCCTTGGTGAGCGTAATCTGCGCTTCGAGCGACTTGAGCTGCTGGTTGGTCAGCACGCCCTTTGTGACCAGGTCATTTAGAAAGGTATAGGGGCGGTTTGCAATGATCTTGTCTGCGCTGGCGGCATTGATTCCCTGTAACTGCAGCAATTCATCGCAGTTGGCAAGATTGACGTTGACGATTGCTGTCTTCGAGCGCGGCTGTTGCGTCAATTTCTGATTAGCACTCGAAGCCGAACGGCAGTTGAGATAGTTAATGCCTGCTTTATCGTCCGGTACCGGCTGAATTTTGGGTGCGTTGGGCGGCGTGGCCGGGTCGGGCACCTGTGCTGCAACGGGTGCGATGAGAACCGCCCCCAGAGACAACAGCAACACCGAGACAGATCTCAAATTGAACATGACTTTGCCTTCGCAGCGACTACTTCTCAGGCTATGACCTGCAAGCGGGCCTGAAACCTTGCTAAAGACAGAAGTCGCCCAGCCAGACGGCAGGGAATCACCGATCAATCACTGTGCAGGGAAAACCTGCGGCCAGTTTAAAGTTCGACTAATTGCACAAGAGGACGCGATTGAGCGCGTACGACATTCGACAATTTGTCGAAGTCAACAGTCGCCTTTGCAGGAGTGAAAATCTCTTGCCCGGTCGAGACTTTCAGCGCTGTAAGCAGGCAGAAATTGGCGGCAACCACCACCGGCACCAGCAGCAGGGACAGTTTCAGAGTGTGGAGGGGACGCATCGTTTCCTCTTGATTGGCTTTCCCTATTCTCGGTCGGGTGCCAGGAGCGCTCATGAACGATGCGTAAGGATTCGCTAAACTGCCCGTGAGGAACGGTGGGGTTGCGGATGAGCCTGGGTGACGGGCTAGATCAAGTTGAAAGTCTTATTTAAATAGACGAAGAGACCGAGGCTGACGAGCAGGACAAAACCCAGGATCTCAGCCGCCCGTTCGCGCACGGCTTCGCCAAAAGAAGCCGGACGTTTTTTTTCGTGTGCGTGTTTGCTCATGGTTGGCTCCTAAGATTTGAGCATTTCAGACTTGAGGACGAAACCGCCTTCGACCACGATCGGGTCGCCTGCCTTAAGGCCCGAACGCACCTCGACGAATTCGCCGGTGCGGGCACCTAACTTCACTTCGCGCGGTTTGAAGCGGGTCATCGTCTCGCGCAGGAAAACCACTTGCTTGCCTTCTACTTCGTAGAGGGCTTTATCGGGAATAGCGAGCACCTCGCGACTGTTGCCGCCGAAGTTGACCTCAGCCTGCACGAGCATGCCGGGCTTGAGCTTGCGGTCGCGGTTGGGGATGACGACGCGCACGTCGGCTGCTCGCGTCTGTGGGTCGAGGGCTTCACTGATCAAGACGACCCGGCCCCGCACGCTTTCGTTGGCAAGACCGCGCACGGTGAAGATGACGCTGTCGCCAATGCGGAGGCGGCTTAATTCGGACTGGAAGACTTTGAGCACCACCCAGACCTCAGAAAGATCAGCAATGGTGAAAAGCGGTTCGCCCGGCTGGACAACCTGACCGACACGGGCCTTGCGCTGCACGATCTGGCCATTAGCGGCGCTGCGTGCGTAGAGACGAGGCGTGATGTCGCGGTTGTTTTCGAGGTTCAGGATCTCGCCCTCCGTCAGACCAAACGCGAGTAGTCTCGCCTCGGCCGCTTCGAGTGCCGCTTCTCCCGCTGCGTACTCGGACTGCGTACCGGTGAGAGCAGCCTGGGCCTCCTGTTTTTCGCGCTGGGAACTGATGCCTCGACCGGCCAGGTAGGTCTCACGGTCAAATTGACGTTTGGCATTGATTTGACGGGCCCTGGCCCCAAGGAGCGCTGCTTTTGCCGAGAGCAAGTCGGCCTTGGCACCGCCGAGTTCGCTGCTGGTCATGACTGCGAGTACCTGACCGGTGCGGACCGAGGTACCGATATCGACGTTGACCTGCTGGACTCGGGACGCAACTGGCATCGAGACGGTTGCCGAGCGGTTGGCCGATTCTTCGACGGAGGCCGGGAAGACTTTGCGCTCGAAGAGGCGGCGGCGAGAAACGGTCTCGACTTTGAGTGCCTGGTTGCGCACTGCCTCTTCCGACAGCTCGATGGAGCCGTCTGCCGCGCGCTTGTTTTGTTGAGCGGTAGCGGCGATGGCAAGGTCTTTATTGGCATCGGCCGCTTTGTCTGAGCAACCGACCAGCAGGGCCAGAGAGGCGGCTGCAAGGGTGAGCGGTATCCACTTCATCACAAGCGTCCTCCGGTGGCAGTCTGTAACTGTACAAAACTAGTGTAGACGTCAGCGCGAGCCTGAAAAAAAGAGGCGCGGGCAGCGAGGCCGTCGCGGCGGGCGAGCAGCACCTCGGTGACACCGGTCTTACCAGCCCGGAAGCCTTCTTCTACCAGACCGGTGTTGCGCTCGATGACGTTGAGGGTCTCACCGGTGAAAGTAGCCAGCACGCGCTGGGCGGCGGTGAAGCGGGCGTAAGCTTCCTCGATCTGGATGCGCAGTTCAAGGGTGCGCAGGTCGCGCTGGGCACTGACTTGCTCGCGGCGGGCCTGGGCACTGGCAATGGCCCCTTCGTTGCGATTGAAGAGATTAATCGGCACACTCAACCCGGCAATCACGACATCTTCCGGCCCTTCCCGCCGGTAGCCCACGATCGGCGTCAGGTTTGGGGTCGCCTCGGCCTGGGCCAGGCGAATTTGCGCTTCGCTGCGGGTTCGTTCGGTTTCGGTCGCAAGCAGAGTCGGGTTTGCTTCCAGGACCAGCTCGAAGATACGGGCGAGAGGTGGCAGGCTGGGCGGGGTGGCAGGCAGGTCAAGTTCAGGATCCACTGCACGCTCCGGGGTCTCGCCGATGGCGACCAGCAGCGAGGCGCGGCCCGCTCCAACTTCACCTTCCTGGCGCTCACGCAGAGCGCGGGCCTGGGAAAACTCCACCTGGGCCAGGTTTACTGGGATCAAGCTGATATCGCCAACTTTGTAGCGTTCTTGCAGGGTGCCCAGGGAACGCTCCGCCAGTCTTTCGCGTTCGACAGCGAGCCTGTAGAGTTGATCGTTGAGCCAGAACTGGGCGTAGAGGTTGCGGATGCGCTGCTCGATGCGCAGGCGGGCGGCCTGCAACTGGATCTGCTCAACCTGGACGCCGAGGCTTGCCACCTGCTCGCGGGCCGCCCGGCGGTCGGGGCGTTCGAGTTCCTGGGCGAGGGTAATCCCGAGTTGCGGCCCGATCGCACCGCCGCTCGAATCGAAGCGGGGTCCGCCCTCAAAGTTGATGCCCGGATTAAAGCGGCTTGGCAGGCGCGAGGTAATCACGTCGCCCTGGGCAACATCGACCCCGGCCCTGACGGAGCGCAAATCCGGCGAGATGCCCAGTCCCCGGTCGATGGAGTCACTCAGGGTAAGCACTGTGCGGGCACTGAGCGTCGGCGGTGCGGCGGGCTGAGCCTGTACTGCGGTTGCAGAAACCGTAATGAATACTGTCAAGGCCCAGGCAAGCTTCGTGACACCTGGCTGCAAAAAACTTTGGATCATTTAAATTGAGCGCAAGACTAATCTCGAATGTACAGTAGCTGTGTACATTTCACAAGACTTTACACATGCTGAAAATCTGCTGTGCAACAAAAAGGGCGGGCTGTGAGTAGCCCGCCCCAGTGATCAGGTCAGCGAACGGTTAGGGAATGCGGGTCTTAGCGACGTGGGTGTACCACAGCGAAGAGCCGGTCCGCTTGTACTGGCCGTAGAGCCAGATCGTGGTGGGATCGGAAGGATCGAGGGCAGCGCCAAAGTAGTCACCCCAGCGCGTGGCGGTGTAGGGGGCTGTACCGGCGACGACAAGGGTGCTCGGTTCGATGGAGCCGAGCGCTGCACTGTTGAGGTGACTGCTAAAACGCACGCTCGGGAAGTCGTTGCTGCTCGATTGGGTGAAGACGACGCTCATGTTGTTGTTGATGTCGGTGCGCAGGGCCGGGTAGTAGAAGTAGGAGCCTGGTGCGCCAAAGACGATCTGCTGGCGTAGAGTGGGGGTCGTGTTGACGTTGGCGAGTTCGACCAGGTTGATACAGGTCAGGTTGGTCGAGGCACCGGGGAACTGGCAGCGCGTATTGGAAGCAGTCCAGATGCTGCCGCCGTTGACGTCGCGGTAGGTGGCATCGAGCAGGCGGTCGTCGCCGTTGGCGACCAGGGTGGTCGTACCCGGTTGAACAGAACCGGAGGGAGCACTCACGGCACTATTGAGAGCAGGTACCGTCGGTACGGCGGCAAAGGTGGCGTTCGGCGGGAGGCCGTTGATCTTGTAGAGCTGAATGCCGGTGTTGGTGCTGTTGAGGGTGACCAGGTTGCAGGTATTGGTGGCAGTCAGCGAATGGACGGGCTGCACGGTAAAAGCCCGACCGCCGCTATTGAGCTGGATATTGCCGAAGCGGTTGGTGGCGATGCTGGAACTGCCGCTCACCAGTTGGGCTTTGTTGATCGCAATCGCGATAGCGCCGTTATAGGTGAAGCTCAGCAGGCGTCGCCGGAAGTCGTTGGCGGTCAGCACCAGCTTGTCGCCGCAGATGCCGAGCCCCGGATAGTCGGGCAGGTTGCCTGCTTCGGTTATCTGGTAGCGCGTGAAGCTGCCGGTAGCACTGGAGGTATTGGAGACGGCAACAAACAGAGCACCGTTGCGGGTCTGGCCGTCAAAACCGATCCAGACTCCGAAGTAGCGGCCGGAAGCAGCGTCGAAGAGCACTTTCGGGTCCGACTGGATTTCAAAGCTCGCAGGCACCCCGAAGAAGGTGCTTGGGTCGATCAGGCCGGTCAGCGGTGTGCCGTCCTTGGCATAGACGCGCAGGGCGGCGTTGGTGGCAAGGATCAGGTCCTGGGTACCGACTGCCAGGTGCGGGTCGGGCGGCTCAAGCCCGGAAGCCTCGATGCCCTCAAAGGACTGCACCAGGCTCGCGGCCGACTGGGGAGCGGTGCTCAGAGGATCCGCGCTCAGGCTTGCTGGGCCATCGGGTACGCCGACCGGCTCGTTCTCGACCGCAGGCTTCGGCAGGGGAGCCCGGATCACCCGGAATTTTTCGCGCTCGACAGGACGGGGTATCGACCGGACCTCGATGGTGCCGAGGGACTTGATATTCGCAGCCTCGCCGCGCATCACAGTCTGGGCCTGGAGCGCTGGGGAGGCGGCCAGGATTGCGGCTGAGGCCGCCAACACGCATAGTACGCTTCGCAATAGTGACATCGTCCACACTCGTATCGGATTGGATGTGGTACACGGCAGTGTTGCCCGGCCGGGGACCGGGCAGGATTGTATCACCTTGGAGCCGTCTCGTTATGCTATTGCGAAAGTGGCTACACGGACAGGCAGCGATAGGGAAGACCGATGAGGTCCCGTGCAAGTGAGCTGAACGCAGCGGTACTCCCCCCTGCACCTGAAAATGGTCAGGTCGGCGGGGTAGCAGCAATGCCCAGGTTGTAGTAACCTTCGCGCCCTGAAGCTGGCGTGATGAGGACGCTGTAAACGCCCGGCTTCAGTACAGAGCTGATCGAGTTAACCAGGCCCCTACTTTTGCTGCGGGCTATCGTTTCTCCATTTGCGTCGAGGAGCAGCAGGCGCGCTGCTTTGCCATCAAGGAGCAAGTTGACCTGGCCCGGCTCAGACAGGTTGAAGCGATAGAAATCTGCCTGGTCGGCGGAGCCCACCCAGTCTTTGAAATTTTGGGCGTTGTCGAGGGTGCCGATATCGTGGGCGGTGCTGAGTGTGTCGTCATCTTCTCTCGAATCGAGGGCATTCGCAGAGATGCTGAGGTTATAGTCCCCCTCGCGGTTGCCGTACGGCTGAACCCAGATGTAGTAGGTATCGGCTTTCAGGCTGTGGTTAAGTGCTTCTCCGACACTCGTGCGCCGGGCAGCAAGCAGCTTGTTGCCGCTACTGTCGAGGAGCAAGGCGTGGGCCGTAGTGCCGTCAATGAGCAATTGAAACTGGCTGGGTTTAGAGAGGGTGAAACGATAAAAGTCATCCCGGTCAGCAGCGCTTACCGAGCCTTTGAGCGGTTGGTCATCATCGTCAAAATCTTCGATCTCGATGGCACTGCCAAGGCGATTGCCGGGTGTATCCGTCTTGTTTTGCTCCGGCGGTGGCGGCGGCGGTGCAGGTGGCGCAGGTGGGGAGACGGCCAGGTCGCTTTGTGGCTGGGGGGTATCGGGACTGGCGCAAGTCGCGTTGACTACCCGGCACAATTGTCCAAAGGCAGCCCCGACGATCGGCATCGCGGTCAAAGACGGCCCCAGCCAGTTGAGCATCAACCCGAGGGCGACCGTGGCGCTCAAGCCGGCGGAGGCACGAAACCACAACTGCTCATCGATTCGTCTCATCGACGTGTCACCCTGCGCGAAGAACCGTCTCGCCTACGGAACAGATTAGCCTATGTGCGGCTAAGACCTGGCGCTTCGAGGCTGTGCTGGATGGCCCAGATGGCCATCGGCCGCAGGTACATGCAGGCTCTGAAGGTCCCCTGGGCGGTAATCGCTTCGGGGGTCCGAAACTGGAGGCCATGCTCGTAGACGTTGCGCACGACCGCCTCGGCGATATTGAAGCCTTCGCGCTTCATGCCGTTGCGGATCATAAAAGCGGCAATCCCGAAGTTGATACCGGTCCAGACTTCTGAGGGGTGCTCGGTGTCGCCGATAAAAGAACCGTCGGCATTGGTGCCGTTGGCGCAGCCGAACTTGCCGCCGTAGAATTTCTCGAAGCAAGTTTCGTAAACGACCTGCAAAGCCGAGCGGGCCTGGGCGACCGGTACGATATCGGGCAGGCCGCAGACCTGGGCATAGTATTCGCCGCAGAGCTGGTCGGCCATCACCGCTTCTGAATTTTTGCTTTCGCTGTCGATGCGGTAGTAGCGTCCGTTCCAGAGGCGAGCGTCGTAGAGCGGTTGGGCCTTGGCGTACCAGCCCTGGAACTGCTCGACGGCAGGGGCGTCACCGACGAGCTTGGCCATCGCAACCGCCGCACTCAAGGCCGCAAGCCACAGACCGCCGCAGTAGGCACTCACGCCTTTCAGGGGCCATGCGTCGTAAGTCGAATCCGGGGCACCGGAATTTTCCGGGAAGCCGTCGCCATCCAGGTCAAAAGTCGTCTTCAGACGAATGAGGGCGCTCTTAGAAGCCGGCCAGCAGTAGCGCACGAAGGCGAGGTCTTTTTTGCCCGTATAGAGGTAGTCGCGGTAGACCTGCAGGACGAAGTCGCAGGGCAGGTCCTTCCAGAGGTTGCAGTCTTGATACGTCGTGTAGTTGGTCTTGACCCAGGGGTCTTCGTTGGGAGCGCCGAGGTCGTGGGGAAGGGCGTCTTTAATCTTGCGCTTGGCGACGAGCTTGCTGTAGCCGATGATCCGGGTCGAGTCGTCCTCGTCGGGAACGGTGTCGGCGTAAGCCCGCATCACCGACTTTTCGATTTCAGGCCAGAGCATCATCAGGCCAAAAGAGCCGTAGAGCCGGACGTCGAGCGAGTCGTACCAGCGATAGTCAATGGATTCTAAGACTGTGAAGTAGCCCTTGCCGGGAGGTGCATTCTTGATATCGGCCAGGGACTCGATTTTGGCCGGGACGGGGCCATTTTCCCAGAGGGTGCCGCCGCTGGTCAGGTAGTAGAGTTCGTTGAAGAGGGCCTGCTTGTACCAGTCGGGCAGGTTCGGGTTGTCGAGTACCGGTGACTGCCATTTCTGGATCTGGCTATCCCAGTTGAGGTACTGGTCGAGGGCGGTGGTGGCGATTTTCCAGGCGTTGCGGCCCGTCTTATCGAAGTAGCGGGTGTAGTAGCGGTACTTGCGCACCCCCTGGGCAAATTCCATGATCGGCAGGTCCCAGGCGAGGGTGACGGGTACCACCATTTTTTCGCCAGGCTGCAGAGTGAGGCGGATGGCCATCGCCCCAGCAATTCGCTCGCCCTTACCGGCAGGGCGGGCAGTCCCTTCACTCGTGAGGCGGCCCGACTGTGAGAAAGGTTTCCAGACCTCAGCGCCATTACCGGCCGGGTTGAATCGAGGCAGGAAGCTTACTTCCACTCCCGCCTGTTTGCGGGTGGCAATTGCAAACTGGCCGTCGGCTTCGGTCCTCACGAAGGGCACTTCGCTGATGGCAATCCCACTTGGCGATTCGCTGTAGCCGGAGGTGCGGCTCATCAACAGGCCCGCATATCGCCCGTCCTCGCGCACGGAATTATAGTTGCCGTCGCTCACTCCCCAGAAGGGCTCGTACTCGTAGACGGGCGTGTCGTCGTCGCGCACCTTCACTTCTTTAGATTTAAAGCGGTTGGTGAACCAGCCGACCATGTTTTCCCAGCTCACCAGGATGCTCAGGGTGATGGGCTTGTCGGTCGGGTTGTAGGCGGTCCACTCGAAGATGGCGACCGGGTAGCTGGTCTCTTTGTAGTTGTCGGGGATGATGGGCGAGAACTGCTTGAGCTGGACGTAGCTTTTGAAAAAGCCTTCGTAGGTAAACCAGGAGCGCGGATAGAGTGCGCTGTAAGTGCCGGCGGAGCGCGGGTAAGTCCAGTCCCAACTGCTCAGGGTCTTATCTGCGGGCTTCTCGGTGCACAGCGCTTTTGCAACCGGCCGCGCCCCTTCAACCTGTTCAAAAAGGGCGAACTGGCAGGCGGGCTGGCTCCGGAAGTAATGATCGCCGCTATCGAGGTGCCAGAGGGTAAAGTCTCCCCGGTGCGATCGGCCGATGCAGCCTGCTCCAAAGCCGCCTAACGGCATACCGTGCCAGTAGCCGTCGTCGATGTTGCTCGGGTAGCGCACTTTGTAAGGCGCCGGGATGGGTGAGCCGATTGGCCTTGCCCAGGCCACTTTCGGCACCGTTGCCCGTAGAGCCCCGAGGCTTGCTGTGACATTGTTGGGGGCACCCTGAACGGAGCGGGCAACAAAGGGCAGGCTGGCAGTGAACAGCGCAGTGCGCAAGAAATCCCGGCGAGAAAATTGAGCCATGACAGAGCGAAATTTTGATCTCTAGAACAGTACCGCATCAGGTGATCGCTGCGTACTGGATTCAGCGAATGGATCCCTTTCAACAACATTGCACAGTGCCGTTTGGCAAGGCGCTGAAGAGGCTTCTCCAGGACCCACTCAAGCGCCTGAGCCCAGAGCCTGGTACGCCTGCCTAGACGTAAGTCTGGTCGATATAGCACCAGCGCCAGTCTTCGCCGGGTTCAAACGAGCGCACGATTGCGTGCCGGGAGGCTTGAAAGTGCTTAGTCGCGTGCTTATTTTTCGAAGAGTCGCAGCAGCCGACGTGGCCGCACTCCAGGCACAGACGCAGGTGTACCCACCGATCGCCCACGGCGAGGCACTCCTCACAGCCTTTAGCACTGGGGGTTACCGGTTTCATCTGGTTTTGATGCGTGCAGCCGGACACAGGCCATCCTCCCAAGCGGTTCAGTCCATCTTGGCAGAAAGACCCAGCCCCTATTTTCAGACGAGGACTCTAGCTATCCCGCACTGTAAAGTAGTGAGGAGAGTTTTAGAAGGACAACGCCATCTACCTGCGCCTGATCGCTCAGATGGCTATCTATTTCCGGCGCGAAAACTTCAACGGCGACTGGCAGGCGGTCGTGCTGTTCGGCTCCCGCAGCATGGACCCCGGAATTCCTCAAACCTACCGTGCATTCGAGGCCAACGGTCAGGTGCAGCGGCTCTACCTGGAGGACCAGGCTAATCAGGGGTCGCTGGCCTTCGGGGTGCTGGGCCTGATCCGTACGCCCAAGCGCAACTTGAAGGCGAGGGTTGAGCAGTTGCTGCCGCGGGTGCAGGCGGAGGACCTGGACCCAGGTCGCAGGCAGCAGATAATGGAGATGCTTGAAACGGTCTTAGTGGGTAAGTTTCCGGAGTTGAGTCGTCAGGAGATAGAAGCCATGCTCAAAGTGAAGAGTTTACGCAACACACGGGTGTTCCAGGAGGGTATCGAGGAAGGACGCGAACAAAACAGGCTGAGAATGATCTCAAGGCTTGCGGCTATGGACTTCCCTGTCGAGAAGATTGCAGAAGCGGCTGAGCTGTCCGTGGAGCAAGTCAGGGCAATCCTTGAATCCCAGCAGAACACAGCTAAGCCTTAACAAGCACCTGTAATCGAGGGCCGTATGGCAGACGCCGCTCACAGAGCGAGGCTCAGAAAAGGTGCACGAAGCTGAACTCTTTTATTCACTTTATACCCCCAACCGGATTCGAACCGGTGTCGCCTCCGTGAGAGGGAGGTGTCCTAGGCCTCTAGACGATGGGGGCCTAACTGCTTTATGCGCTTGCACATCTTAACGCAGGCCCACAGCCATCCGCACCCTTGGCGCTCGGTTTGAGCAAGTCGTTAGCCCGGCAATAGAGCAATGTCCTCTTCATCCACAGGCGACAGCAGAGTTGCCTACAAGTCGGCGCGAAACTCGGGAGGCCCAGCTTTTATCCCTGCTATTTTTGGGTGAGAACCCTTTTCCTTATCGAAGCCAGGGAGAATGGCGAGTTCGCCGCTCTCAAAAGCAGATCGGGCCGCATGTCGAATGCGCAGGACATGAACGACTTGGTCGCCATAGACGATGAACAGAAGGCGGTGGCATAGGCGCCCTTGCCATAGAGAAGTTGATGAATTTCGCGAGCCATAGTTTTTGCTTCTGGGGCGAGGGGGTAGCGTCTAGGCATGGTTTCGAGCGAAAGGATTGTCTCTGAGATGCCGACGAACCAGGCATCAGCACTCGAAGCCGTTGCTGGTTGTCCTTTTAACCAGAGATAGATTTGCTCGATGTCCGCCAGGGCCGCAGGTCCAATTTCAACCTTGAACATTGAGCTTAAGTCGCAGTTGGCTCAGGGCTTCGCGCACCGGTTGTCCCTTGCCTTGATCAAATTCTTGAAGTCCCACTAGAAGCGCTTCGACAGTTTTGAGGTGTTCAAGTTCATCTAGTAGTTTTTGATAAGACTGGGCATCCTGCACAATCAGTTCGGCCTTGCCGTTGACGGTGAGCACCAATGGTTTGCCGTTCTGCTTCATCTGAGCGAGCCAGTGCCCCGTGTTGCGCTGAAACTCTGTGAGAGAGCGGATATTCTGCAGGTCAATCATCGCTGGCCCCTTTCGAAACATTCAATTAGCAAACAATTCGCTGCTTAGGGTGAGTCTAACATCCTGTCCCAGCCAGAACTGACCCACGGCCCGGCTACCCAGGAGTGCTTTCTTTTCCCTGCCTGACACTGGATACTTTCGATGCGAGAAATCATCGAGCGGATGCCGGCTCGTCTCTGCGTAAATCTCTATTCCCAATTCAGCTACACAGCGCAGCGCAGGCCCGCGACCATTCGCACCCTTGGCGATCGGTTTGGGCAAATGCTAGCCTGGATCGGGTCGTTAGCTCAGCGGTAGAGCAATGGACTCTTAATCCACAGGTCCAGGGTTCGAATCCCTGACGACCCATATACTCAAGCCTGCTCTTACAAGCAGGTTTTTTTGTAGCCTTTCAAAAGCGCGAAATTGCCCGCGCCCTACGTGGCCGCTAGGTCCTCCTGGGCCGGAAGAAGTGGTCGAGTTTCGGCAGGTCGAGAATATGAGAGGCCTCGGAGTCTATTTTGAGCAGGTGATGGACGAGCAAGAAGCTCACGAGGGTCCAGGTCTGATAGTAGCGGGCCTGCTGGCCGGTCCAGAGTCCGGTCGGGCCATCGAAATATTCGGCCCACTTTTGCTTAGGTAGGCGGCTCAGCAAGTCGTGGTAGGCCCGGTCCAGCAGTTGCTCGACAGACGCCAGTTGGGTCGGTGAAGTGGCGGTACGGCGGGCTTTGAGCACGGCGACCGCGAGATACCAGAGCAGACAGGGCCAGTGTCCGCCGTTGTGATAGCACCAGGGCCGGTTCTTGGGGTCGAAGCCGGTGACGCTGCGCCACTTTTCGCTGTCGAGGGGCGGGTGGCAGATGCGCATCGGCATCTCGGCCACCAGTTCGTCGCGGTTGTGCACGATGAGCCGGAAGAGCGATAGTTGCTGCGCCGGGCTGATGATGTCGAAAATCGCCCCCAGACAGTTGCCGAGGGTGAAAAACCGGAAGTCCGGTCGCCCGGTGCGGATGTTGCCGATGAGATAGCCGCCCCGTCCTCCCAGCCAGTTTTGAAGCCAGTGCGGAATTGTCTCGGTCTGGATGTTGTATTCGTTGGCGATGCGCTCGCCGTACTGTTCGGTGGGCCTGCGCCTGAGCACCTGGATGGAGCTGGAATTGACCCAGTAGTACTTCAGCATGTAGTGCCTGAGCCGTCTTGCCCAGCCGACTGCCTGCAGGAGCTGGTGGTGCTGGTCGGCGATAAACCCGGACTGCGGTCCGGTCGGATGGATACCGTCGAGCAGCCCGCGCCCGTCGAGGTCAAGCCGGATCAGTTCCGCCGAGCAGAGCAACGCCCCGTAGAGCAGCGTCTGAATTTCTAGAGGAGCGCCCCAGACATCGAGCGGCCGGTCAATCATAAAGGCACCGTCGGGCACCAGCAGCGTCGGTGCGCCCCGGAAATTGGGATGGAGGACCAGGGCTAAAAAGCGTTGAATCCCGACCTGGACCCGGTGCTGCTGGAGCCAGGCGGTGTCGCCGGTACGCTTGACGTAGGCATGGGCCAGGATTGGCCACCAGAGGGTTGCATCGACGGAGGTGACCCGGCCGATGGCGCGCTGGCCATAATCGGCCACTACCTGCCCGTCAGCAGCTTCATAAAAACTGGTGGGAAAGATGCCCAGGGTCTGATGGTGGGTGCTCTGCAACTGCAAACAGGTGTCTAGAAAGCGGCGGACAATCTCCCCCTTACCTTCGATGAGCAGGTAGATCATCACCGGCACGTTGTCGCGGATGAAGATTTCGGTGTAGTTGAGGTCGTGAACATCCTTCTCGTCGCCTTTGACCTGCGGAATGGCCGCAACCGCACCGGCCAGGTGGCCGTCAATAGCGACGAAAGCGCGTTCATAGAGCAGTTCGCGCGCCGAGCGCACGACCGACTCCTCAGCAGCCGAGGTGGCAGGCCGTATCCGTAGAGGCAAAACTTCGCGGTTGTCCATTCGCACGCCAGGTGTTGTAGAAAAGCCAGTGCTGCAGTTGCACTCAATTCTATTGTTTAAGACGCGGACCATGCCGGTACACGTGATTACGGGAGTTTAAAGAGCAGCCAATCTCAGACTGGCCGGAGCCGTTGGTCCAGGCTATCTCCCCAGAGACCATAAGTGAAATTGATCGATCTGTTGTCTACCAACCAGAATGATCTGTTGCACAGCAGCCACTCCCGCTTAATCTTGAGATCCGCAGGCGGGAGAGAGGGATATCGATATGGAAAAGGATGTAGCACAACGCTGGCAGGTAGAAATCGAGGGACGCTACAGACCACCCCAGGTCTATCTAGATCCGCATTGCAGACCGCAGCTTGACCCGACCAGGAGGGGAGTGACCGTGTACGAATTTGACTGGCAGCGCATGGTCAAACTCTCAGCAGCAGAAGCGCTCGATCTCCTGGCTTTCCTGCGCGACAGTGAAGCCGTACTGCAGCAGATGGCCCGCGAGGATGCGGAGGTTTTATTAGAGGTTCAGCGCCAGACGGCGGAGCGCTCGTGGCAGGCTTCCACCCAAACTGTCTGAAATGACGGCTTGCAGATAAGACCGGGATGACAACCCGGCTTCACTAGCGGTAGCCCTGCCATTGGCGTGTCCGGCACGCTTCGCTAAGTCCTGAGGCGCAGTTCCTCGATGTCGAGGTCCCGCTCGATCTTGAGCAGTACTTCGTCGCTGATGACCCCTTCGTTGCGCAACTGCACAGTCAGGGCACGCTCGGCGGCGAGCACCTCGCGCTGCAGTCCGACTTCCGAGCGCACCTGCTTGCACAGGGCTTCGACCGCGTCTTCTTCTTCAGATTCAAATAGGCGCAGCCGGGTGAGATACTGTTCGCGCATTTGTTGCAGGACGGGGCTGTCCTCGTGTTCGGGACGCTCGGCGGCAATCATCTCGATGCGCTGTAGGGCCGCTTCCGCCCCCTTGCGCCGTCCGAGGCGCTCCTCGCGCTCGACTAAGCCGTCGTCTGCCAGCCCCAAAAGCCGGATGAGCGGCGGCAGGCTCAATCCCTGCAGTACCAGCGTCACCAGGATCACAGCGAACGACAAAAACAGAATCAGGTCGCGCTCCGGGAAGGGTTGGCCGGTGGCGGTGAGCGTCGGCAGGGAGAGGGCCGCCGCGAGCGACACCACTCCGCGCATGCCCGTCCAGCCGATTAAAAACACCGACTGCCAGGTCGGTTTCGGGTCGCGCTCGGCAAGCCCCGGCACCAGCAGCCGTGGCAGATAAGCGGCCGGGAACACCCACGCGAGGCGCACCCCGATGACTACCAGCGACACCGCCACCGCGTAACCGAGCAACGTCCACAGGCTGCGCTCACCCAGGCTTTCCAGGATTTGCGGCAGTTGTAGCCCGATGAGGATAAATGCCAGGCCGTTGAACACGAATTCGAGCATTTGCCAGACGGCCGTCGCCTGGGTGCGGGTGGCTGGACTCATGATTTCTGAACTGCGATAGCGGTGGTAAAGCCCCGTGGTCACGACGGCGAGCACCCCCGAAAGCCCCAGTTGCTCGGCAAGCAAGTACGCGCCGTAGGCCCCGAACAGGGTGAGGGCAATCTCAATCGGCGCGTCTTCTATCTGTTTCTGGATCCAGGCGATGACAAAGCCGACCGCGAGGCCAACACCTACCCCACCCACCACCAGCAGCAAAAAGCGTGCCCCCGCCTCGACGGGCGAGAAGGCTCCCGTCACCACCGCCGCCACCGCGAACCGGTAAGCGACCAGCCCCGAGGCGTCGTTGACCAGGCTTTCGCCTTCAAGGATGGTGGTAATCCGTCGCGGTACTCCCAGGTTGGCGGTGACGGCCGTGGCCGCCACCGCGTCCGGGGGCGAGACAATGGCTCCGAGGGCGAAGGCCGCCGCCCAGGGGATACCCGGCACCAGGGCGTGGGTGATGGCGGCGACCGCGAAAGTGGTGGCAAACACCAGTCCGAAGGCCAGTAGCGAGATTGGCCGGATGTTTGCTTTGAAATCGCGCCACGAAGTGTACCAGGCCGCCGCGCACAGCAATGGCGGCAAAAACAGGACAAACACCAGTTCCGGTTCGAGTTCCACCGGCGGCAGGCCCGGTATCAGGCTGATTGCAAGCCCTCCGAGCACCAGCAAGATCGGGTAGGGCACGTTTAACTTGCGCGCAATCACCACCAGCACACAGATGACCACCAGCAGTCCCAGCACCGTTTCGACGACGTGCACGTTTTCTCCTTCCCGGCGCTCCCGGTACAGCTTCAGACATCACGAGAGTAGCAGTCCGGTCCGCTAGACTTTGAGCGCTTGTGCCACGGCGAGCCTTCCGTCTTCTAAATGAAGGGTACGGCTGGCGATATCGAGGATGCGGCTGTCGTGGGTGACCAGCAAGATGGCGCAACCCTGCTCTTCGGCCAGTTTCTGCATCAATTCGACCACCTCGCGGCCCGACTGCCGGTCAAGAGCCGCTGTCGGCTCGTCGGCAAGCACCAATCGCGGCCGGTTGACCAGGGCACGGGCAATGGCGACCCGCTGTTTCTGCCCGCCGGAGAGGTTTTCCGGGTAGTAATCGAGCCGGTCACCGAGACCGACCGCTTCGAGCATCGCCCGTGCTCGATCCGCAGCACCCGCACCCGGCTGCAACTCGGCCGCCATCTGGACATTCTGGCGGGCGGTCAAGAATTTGAGCAGGTTGTGGGCCTGAAAGATATAGCCAATCTGGCGGCGAATCCTGGCCAAATCTTCTTCACCCACGCCGCACAACTCGTCGCCCAGTACCCGCAGACTCCCTTCCTGGGGTGAACGCAGACCGCCGATGAGCGTGAGCAAAGTGGTCTTGCCTGACCCGGAGGGACCAGTCATCAGCACCACCTCGGCACGCTCGACGGCGATGTTGATGTCGAAGAGGATCTGGCGCTTGAGCGCACCCTGGCCGTAGTAGTGGTTGAGGTTTTCAATTTTGATTACAGGTGCAGTAGACATCGGGCTTTCCTCGACGCTTAGAAAATATCGGCCGGGTCCGCCGAACGCAGTTTGCGTA
Source organism: Gloeobacteraceae cyanobacterium SOY_34_metabat_159 (assembly GCA_031399965.1). Lineage (GTDB taxonomy): Bacteria > Cyanobacteriota > Cyanobacteriia > Gloeobacterales > Gloeobacteraceae > JANNPH01. The sequence goes on from JANNPH010000047.1 coordinate 38,590, forward strand.
CGGCAATCGCACCGGAAATCAAACACATCAATGCGGTCAGGACGAAAATCAGTGCCGTGCGCGACCAGTCCATGCCGAGGGGAAGCAGTGTGGCGTTGCGGGTCAGGTCGTAGAGGACGACTGAGACTAGGTAACCAGGTACAAACCCGAACACAGCGAGGATCAGCGCTTCAGTAAAGACGACGCCCAGGAGATAGCGATTGGTGTAGCCGATTGCCTTGAGGGTCGCGTACTCACCCAGGTGGTCGGTCACATCGGTATAGAGGATCTGGTAGACGATGATCGTACCGACCACAAATCCCATACCCGCCCCGAGCGCGAAGATAAAGCCGACCGGGGTGCTGCTGTTCCAGTAACTTTTCTCGAATTCGAGGTATTCGGCGCGGGAGAGTACCCGCACATCCCCCGGCAAGCGTCGCTTGAGGTCGCTTATCACCTGTTCCTGGTCGGCCCCTTGCTTCAGGCGCACCAGGCCGAGGTCAATCAGGCCCCGCTTGCGGTTGTCGAAGAGACGCAGGAAGTTGAGGTCGCTGGTGATGAGGGTACCGTTTACCGCGAACGACGTGCCCATCTGAAAGAGACCGCCGACCCGGATGCGCCGGTCATCGACTTCAGTCACGACCGGTTGCCCCTGGCTATAGACCTCGGCAATCGGGCCAAATTCGCTGCGGGAAGCGCGGTCGAAGAGCACCACGTCGGGTCTACGAATCTGGGCGAGTTGCGCATTCACCTCGTCCAACAAAAAAACCGGTTCGGCAGGATTGAATCCGACGACGAAGATACCGCGGGTCTCAAAGGTCTTCGGGTTGCGCCACTGACTGAAGCCCAGGTAGACAGGGCTTACCGAACCCACACCCGGCACACTCAAAGCCTGGTAGAGCCGCCTTTGGGAGAAACTCTGCATACTGACCAGAGCGCTCGACTTGGGACCGATCAAAAAGAGGTCCGCGTCAAAACTCGTGTGCAGCCGCACTGCGCCGTCAAAGAGGGCAGCACGAAAGCCCAACTGCAAAAACATCAGCATCACTGCGAAGCCGATGCCGGCCACGGCCACCCAGAGGCGGACCCGTTCGCGCGTCAGCTGTAACCAGGCCAGGGGAGTCTTCACGAGGCGTACCAGCTCCACTAAAGGGCAATCGTCACATCAACTTGCAAATTGGTCAGGTCCGTTACCCGGCGGCTCGCAGCTGAGTCGAGCCGCACTTTCACCTCGACGACCCGTGCATCGATGTCAGCGGCCGGGTCGGTGTTGAGCACATCTTTTTTAGCGACTATCCGGCCTACCTCGCTCACGGTGCCGGGCAATCTACCTGTGAATGCGCCATTGGCGCTGCTCACAGTAGCCCGCTGGCCAGGTCGAATGCGGGCGATGTCGGTTTCGTAGACCTCGGCTACAGCAAACATCTGGGCTGTCTCGCCGAGTTCTGCAATCCCTTCGCTACCAATGGCTTCACCGGGCCTGGCGTGGATTTCAAGCACCTGGCCAGCTCGAAGGGAGCGCACATAAGCCACATTCAAGTCGGCCTGAGCTTTGCGCACCCCGGCCTGCGCCGCACTCACCGCCGCCCGCGCCGCCTCAAGATCGGTGGGCCTTACTTCAGCCAGGGCAACCAGGGCCGAGCGGGCCTGCTTGAGTTGGCCCTCGGCCGTGAAGACGGCGAGTTGCTTGCTGTCGAGTTGAGAAGCGGAGATGGCTCCGGTCTCAAAGAGGGCCGAGTAGCGACTGTGTTCGGCGCGGGCAATCGCCAGTTCTGCCTCCAGGCGACTGATCGCCGCTCTCTGAGCAGATAAGTCACCGACTTTCGCCCCCGCCTCGACCTGGGCCAGATCCGCTTGCGCCTGGCGCACCTGTACCTGAGCAAGCCCGAGGGCTGCTACGAGTCGCTCGCGCCGGTCGAGTACCGCCACCACCTGACCGGCCCGTACCCGGTCGCCCACTTTGATCAGCAGGCTCTCAAGCCGCGTCCCTTCGGTCGCGGTCGGGGCGGCAAGGCGCACGATTTCACCTGCAGGCTCCAGCCGCCCAAGAGCGGCAATCGTGGTCACAGCAGTCCGTACCGGAACCACAACCGGCTGGCCAGGAGCCGCAGTTTGTAAAAGCGAATAGTAAGCGGCTGCTCCGCTCAATGCAGTGGCAGCTGCCGCGAGCAAAATCGCTCTGCGGCTCAAAACTCCAAAAAAGGGCCGACTGACTGCCATGGCCAACTCCGGTTATGGTGAAGAGATAAGCAACTTGCTGCAATGCAACTTATTGCATATCAGCAGTTTAGATGCAATAAGTTGCATATGTCAACTGACCGGGGACCATGGCACTAGCGCACGCAATTCTGGCTTTACTCAGCGACCACTCCCACACGGGCTACGACCTTGCCCGAGATTTCGACGGCTCGGTCGGTTTTTTCTGGAAGGCGACCCACCAGCAGATTTACCGGGAGCTTGCCGATTTAGAGGAGCAGGGCCGAGTACGCTCCGAGGTCATGCTCCAGGAGGGCAGACCCAACAAGAAGATTTACCACCTCACCCCAGAGGGCCGCGACTGGCTTGCTCGCTGGATACCGGAGCCCTGTGAACCCGGTCCCAACCGCGAGGATCTGCTGGTGAAGACTTTTGCCGGCGCTCTGGTACCACCTGCAGCCCTGGCGCGGGAGATTGAGCGCCACCGGGTTATCCACGTCCAAAAACTGGCTCAGTACCACGTCATTCAGCAAAAATACTTCCCGGACCCGGCGGTGTTTACCCTTAAAGACCGCTACGGCTATTTGACCTTGCGCCGGGGTATTCGTCAGGAAACCGAGTGGATCGATTGGTGCGACGAGGTCCTGGTTTTACTGACGGCAGTGCCGAATGAAGCCGGGCCACCGCCTGAAGAAAGACCGTCCGTGACCGTACAATAATTCCCAGCAGCAATACACGGGGGCACCATGCATCACAGCACACCGGCAGACTTGCTTGAGCAACTGAACTGGCGCTACGCCACCAAAAAATTCGACCCGGCAAAAACGGTCCCGACTGAGACCTGGGCTGCCCTGGAAGAATCTCTGGTGCTGACGCCTTCTTCCTACGGCCTGCAACCCTGGAAATTCATCATCGTCACAGACCAGCAGATTCGCGGGCAACTGCAGTCGCATTCCTGGAATCAGACCCAGGTTACTGAGTGTTCTCACTACGTAGTCTTCGCTATCAAGAAGAATCTGACTACCGAGCACATCGACCACTTCATTGCCCGCACGGCTGAAGTGCGCAGTATGCCGGTAGAAGCGCTCGCCGGTTACCGCAAGGCGATAGTCGGTGATGTGGTCTACGGTCCCCGCAGTTTCAGTGTCAACGAGTGGGCTTCCCGGCAGGCTTACATCGCCCTCGGAAACTTCATGACCTGTGCGGCAATCCTCGGAGTCGATACCTGCCCGATGGAAGGCATCGATCCCAGCAAGTACGACGGCATACTCGGACTTTCTGAAAAAGGCTACGCGACCGTCGTTGCCTGTGCCGCCGGCTACCGGTCAGAAGACGACAGATACGCTTCCCTTGCCAAAGTAAGATTTACCAGGCAAGAGGTCTTAGAAGTCCTCTAGGTGGTGCGTACGGTCGTCTTCAACGGCAGTTACCTGGGTCTCAGACCGACAGGCATCGGCAACTACGCCCTCAACCTCTGGCGGTGCTGGCAGCGTCAGGCAAAGCCGGTACGGGCCTACCTGCCGCTGGAAGTAGAAGTAGGAGATGCCGTCGAGCCCGTCGGTGCACGCGGTCATCTTGCCCGTCTGCTCTGGAACCAGACAGCTCTACCAGCCCGGTTGCGTTCTGGGGAAGTGCTCTTCAACCCGGTACCGGAAGGCCCGCTGCTGGGCAGTTTTGCGCAGGTGACCACTGCCCACGACGTGATTCCGCTCGTCTATCCCGAGTGGTTTCCGCGCAAACAGTCTTATTTTCGCTACCTGGTACCCGCCTGCCTCAAGCGTTCGAGCCACATCCTCTGTGACTCCGAGCAGACCCGCCGCGACCTGTGCTACTTCTACGACCTGGATACAGCGAAGATGACCGTCGTACCCCTCGCCTGTGACCGGGAACGCTTCTACCCGCGCCCAGTCGGGAACGAGGCCCTGGTCTCTTTCGGCCTCGTTCCCGGAGAGTACGTGTTCTACGTCGGTGCCCACGAACCGCACAAAAACCTGACAAGGCTCATCGAGGCGTTTGCCGCCACAGCTTCCGAGTGGTCGGGGGTCCTGGCTATCGCCGGGGCTATTGACCCGCGCTACACCCCTGATCTCATCCGCACGGCCGAACGGTTGCGGGTTGCAGACCGGGTACGCTGGCTCGATTACCTGCCACTGAAGGACTTACCGCTCCTTTACAGTGCGGCTCGCCTATTTGCCTTCCCGAGTCTTTACGAAGGATTCGGGCTGCCGGTACTCGAAGCGATGGCTTCGGGGACTGCCGTTTTAACCTCGATAGAGGGAGCAACTGCGGAGGTGGCAGGGAACGGTGCGGTCCTGGTGGACCCGCACGAAAGCAGTGCAATCGCCGCCGGTCTGCTGCAATTACTGGACCCGGCCGTGCAGGTGGATTACGAACAGCGGGCCATTCGCCGCGCTGCCGAATTTAGTTGGGAACGCACTGCTGGGGCAACCTGGCAGGTCATCGAGCAGGTTTAGCCACTACTGCCGTTCTTGCATTTGCCGCAACTGGTATTCGACGCGGTCGAGGCGGCCTTTGATCGCTTCGAGTTCCGCCTGATTCGGTACGTCCCACTCTTTGAGGACTACTTTGAGCTGGCGGCGCAACTGTTCTTCAAAGTTGCCCTGCTCTTCGCGGATGCGGATGAGCAGATCGTCGAGAAACTCTTTTGCGTCATCTTGCTGAATTCGGCCATCCACGACCCACTCATCGACCGCCTTCTGGATGCGTTCGCTGATGACGGTCGTCGCTCCGACGCCCATCAGGAGGATTTGCTTGAGAACATCGTTGTCCATTCGTTTTTCCAAATTGGCTGGTGGAGGAGCTGGACGTAAGCCGGGTTCTGTTCCGCTACAGGCAAGCTGCAGCGGGGCAGTCATCTCTCTGGGACGCCAGTTACCTGACGCCTCGTGCGGCACCTCGGGGGACGGTCAACGAGCAACCCATGTGTCCCCACGCCTTGCTCAGGATGGGGTTTACCGAGCCGGCACCTCTCGATGCCGCTGGTGCGCTCTTACCGCACCTTTGCACCCTTACCTGGGTCGCGAGGCCACCCGAGGGCGACCCTGCGATTCATCGGCGGTATCTTTCTGTGGCACTATCCTCACGCTCGCGCGCACTGGGCGTTACCCAGCAATCCGCTTGTTGGGGAGCCCGGACTTTCCTCAGGCCAGTTTCCTGGCCCGCGACCGCCGCGCCACCTCCTCCTTCTCCATCTTAAGGGCGGCCGTACCGGCAGATTGAACGGACCCGTACGCTTGGAACCGTTGCGCGTCTGGTGCATAGTGGGATATGGGCCTCACCCCCCGATCTGTATGCAACTCGCGCTCCCGATTAAAATCTCGCCGACCACCAGCCGCTACCTGGAACTGCTCTACGTTCTGACCCTGCGCAACCTCAAAGTGCGTTACCGGGGTTCGATTCTGGGCGTGTACTGGTCGCTGCTCAATCCGCTGATCATGACCGGCGTCTACACGGCCATTTTCGGCAAGACCTTCGATGCCTACTACGGTGGCTCGCTTCTCAACTACCTGCTCGCCGTCTTCACGGGCCTGGTCGTCATCAACTTCTTCAACGTCACCACGACCCAGGCGCTTACGAGCGTCGTGAGCAACGGCGGCCTGCTCAACAAGATTCGCCTGCCGATGAGCATCCTGCCGCTTTCGCTGGTGCTTGCCAATATCTTCCAGTTCGCGGTCGGCTCGCTGCCCCTGCTGATGCTCATCACCCTGGTAGCCTCCGGTCACCCCGAAAACACCCTGCTCATTCTGATACCGGCTCTCGCACTCATCCTGGTTGCAACCGGCGTCAGTCTGGTTGTGAGTGCGCTTTACGTCTTCTTCCGCGACCTGCCTTACCTCTACGAGCTGGTCACCTTCGCCCTGCTCTTGAGTAGCCCGGTCTTCTACCCGGCTGCCATCATCCCGGAGGCAGTCCGTCCCTTCCTGGCCTTCAACCCGCTCTCGCCAATTATCGAGGGGTTGCGCCAACTGCTGCTCGGCCGCGGCAGCACCGACTGGGGGCAACTCGGCATTGGCCTGTTGTCGGGGATGATCGTCTGTGGCATCGGTTTTTTATTCTTCCGGTCTCGCTCGGAAGAGTTCATGGACTTGCTGTGACTTGCAAATTTGGGATAGGCTGCCTCTGTGTTCACCCATAGCAACAGTTTGGAAGCAATACGGCTGAGCGATGTTTCACTGTGGCGACGGACCCAGGAAGAGTTTTCCTACGATCTCAAGAAAACCGTCCTGACTTTTCTAGATGGCCGCTACCGTAAACCGACCCGCAAGCAGGTACTCGACGGCGTCAATCTCACGGTCAAGACCGGCGAGAAAGTCGGGATCATCGGCTCAAACGGTTCCGGCAAATCGACCTTGCTCAAGCTCATCTGCGGCATCTTGAGACCGACCTCGGGCACCGTCGATGTGCGAGGCACCATTGCACCGCTCATCGAACTGGGAGCCGGGTTCGACCCGGAACTCTCGGTGCTCGACAACATCCTGCTCTACGGCGTCCTGCTCGGTTTCTCGCGCCAGGACATGGGACGCCGCGCCCAGGGCATCCTCGCATTTGCCGACCTCGAAGCCTACGCGGGTTCGCCGGTCAAGACACTTTCTTCAGGCATGACTGCCCGACTCGGCTTCGCCATCGCCACCGACGTACCGCCCGACATCTTGATCCTCGATGAAGTGCTCTCTGTAGGCGACGAACGTTTTAAAGCTCGCTGCCGCGCCCGCCTCGACCAGTTGTGGCGCGCCGATTCCACGGTCCTGGTCGTCTCCCACGACCTGCCTTTTATCGAGCAGTCCTGCGAGTGGGCAGTGTGGCTCAACGGGGGCCGTATCGAGTGCAGTGGTCCTGCACCCGAAATCGTTGAGCGCTATTTGAGTACTACCCGCCCGGTATCCACTTCAAGCTGAGGGATTGCGCTTTAGAGCTTCTGCGCAGCAGCCTCGGCGTTACCCAGGGCACCGGTGGTGTGGGTGGGGCTCTTGAGGGCAAAGTGCAGCTTGTTGAGGGCGTTAAGGTAGGCGCGGGTTGAGGCGACGATGATATCGGTATTGGCCGAGTGACCGCTGAAAGTCTTGTGGTCGTGGCGCACACGGATGGTCACCTCACCCATCGCGTCGATACCGGCAGTCACCGACTGCACCGAGAACTCGATCAGTTCATTGGGTAGGTCGATAATCCGGTTGATTGCTTTGTAGACAGCATCGACCGGGCCGGTACCGACGGCCGCATCGACGCGCTCGATGCCGTCGGGGTCCACGAGGCGGACGGTCGCTGTCGGCAGTTCGTGATCGCCGCAAATGACCTGCACTTGCTCCAGGCGGAAAGCTTCCGGGATCAGGCGAATTTCGTCGCTGATGATTGCTTCTAAGTCCCAGTCGCTCACGGACTTCTTCTTGTCGGCCAGTTCTTTAAAGCGCAAGAAGGCACGGTTGAGGTCCACTTCGCTCAGTTCATAGCCCAGTTCGCCGAGGCGAGTGCGAAAAGCGTTGCGGCCCGAGTGCTTGCCGAGCACAATCCGGTTTTCAGAAAGACCAATCGTCTCCGCGTCCATGATCTCGTAGGTGAGCCGATTCTTGAGCACGCCGTCCTGGTGAATCCCCGATTCGTGGGCAAAGGCGTTGGCACCGACAATTGCCTTATTGGGTTGAACGAGCATACCCGTCAGGTTGGAGACTAAGCGGGAGGTTTTGTAGATCTGACGGGTATCGATGGCCGTCAAAGACGCCTCTGATTGAGCGGGGCGACCGAAAATCGGGTTAAAAAATGTCCGCCGGACGTGGAGCGCCATGACGATCTCTTCGAGTGAACAGTTGCCTGCCCGTTCACCGATGCCATTGAGCGTGCATTCAATTTGCCGGGCTCCGTTCTCAATCGCGGCAAGCGAATTGGCGACAGCGAGACCGAGGTCGTTGTGGCAATGGACCGAGATCACTGCCCGGTCAATATTGGGCACGTTGAGCGCAATGCCACGGATAAGCCCGCCAAATTCGGACGGGGTCAAAAAGCCGACCGTATCGGGAATATTGACCGTGGTCGCCCCGGCTGCAATCGCTGCTTCGACAACACTGTAGAGATATTCGGGGTCAGAGCGCCCGGCGTCCATCGGCGAAAATTCGACATCATCGACAAAGGTTTTCGCGTAGGCGACCATCTCAGCTGCAATCGCAAGCACCTCAGCCCGCGACTTGCGCAGTTGATATTCGAGGTGAATATCAGAAGTTGAAATAAAGGTGTGGATGCGCGCACGGGCAGCGGGCCTCACCGCCTCGGCTGCGGCACGGATGTCATCGCGCATTGCACGCGCCAGGCTGCAGACCACCGGACCATCTTCTGTACCGACAGTACGAGCGACGCGCTGCACCGCTTCAAAATCACCAGGACTCGCAAAGGCAAAGCCCGCCTCGATCACATCGACACCAAGTCGAGCAAGCTGACGAGCAATTTCCACCTTCTCGTCGGCATTGAGCGTCGCTCCAGGAGACTGTTCTCCATCTCTGAGCGTGGTGTCGAAAATAATCAAGCGGTCGGATGGCATGATCCAGGGCCTCGATGTTGAAATATAGGCCATTCTATACCTGCCGCATCCGTCAAGGTCTAGCTAGAGAAGTCCCAGTACGGTTAGCAAATTCTTCAAATACGAGTCGTGCTGTGCTGCCGCTTGAAGGTGTGACTCACCAAAACGCCTTTTGAGGGCATAGAACTCAACCGGTTTTTTGTATTCGACCCAGACCGTACGCAACTCGGCCATTGCTCGTTCTGCGGGCGGAAATTGAGCTTCGTATCCAGGGTGTAGCCGCAGTAGCACTCCCTCCTGGTTGGGACATTGAACTATTAACTGCAGCCCTTCTCTTTTCGCCAACTGAGTAGCTATGCTGCAAATCGGGCGGTCAGCATCCAGCAGCAGCAGCGACTCGACATATTCTCCCCGTACCAACCTGCGTTTGCGGCACTCCAGGGCTTCTTTCACCATCTTGAGTGGGGCGCCGCCTCCCATATTTTTTACGTCCAAATGCAGATGCACATCATCCCTGGCATCGCACAATTGCTGCAACCATCTACAAAACGCTTGCTCTCCTTCCCCTTCAACTGCAATAAATATGCGCTTCCGCTGAGGTATGGTACGAGGCACGTAGGACTATCCAATATGGGGAACAGCCCCAAGGACACCGCCGAGATATTTCTTCTCCAAGCTTGGCTCCCTTCGCAATCCTTCAATGTCCCGAGCGCCGTACACCTGCGTACCACCCGAGGCATCTTTTTCCGTGAAAAATATTTCTTCTTTCTCTAGCTCATTCATCAAACTGGCGTTGTGTGCAGTAAACCATAGTTGAGCAGACTTTGGGTTACGAATTGGATCTTGAAACCACCGAAGAAGCTCAGGAATGAGCAGAGGATGCAAGTCCGTGTCCAATTCGTCAATCACAGCAATACCTCCAAATTTCAACACATAATGCAGGCGCGGGAAAATTTCTATAAACCGCTGCGTGCCTCTTGATTCATCTGGCATCAGTAGATAGCCGTCGAGTCCTGTATGGGCAAAGTACGCAAATAGGCCATTATTGCCCTCGGCAAGAGACATACTTTCGAGGCCAACATCAAACCTCCGTAGCTCCCGATTCAGCTCTTCTAGAAGTCCATCGTCCTCTTTATAGGCTTGCAAGAGTTGTTTCCCAGCAGATTCCACTTTGAATAGACCCTGGATATTTGACTGCACCCGAGCGAGACCAGCCCGAATATCTGCCGATTCTCGATGGTTGAACTTTGCCAAAGTGCTGACAACACTGGCGTTTGGACGTATTGCTTGCAGACGCATGTCTTTTTCTAATAATCCAAAATTCTTTTTACTTACAGTAAACTTCTGACCCTTGCGCTCAAATACGCGACGCATCTTGCCTTCTGGGGAGAAGCGCAGAGCTTCGTATAAGACATCCTTGGAACCAAAGGGACTTCCAATGTTGTTAAGATGCAGCTCATATTGGAATAGCTTTAGCTGGCCTTTGTCGAGCCATGGCGCATCAAATTCCAGCCAGATTTTTGTTGGTTTGAGTTGGGAAGATTGCCAGCCAAACGGTTGGAAATAATAGATTTCATCATCCTCCGAGAAGCTGTCAAAGCTGTTTAAGGCAAAATCAATTGTTGCACTAAGCGTACGCAGAACCGTCGATTTACCAGAAGCATTTGGACCATAAAGGGCAACGACAGTGGGCAAACGGGTGCTCGGGCGCGAGGGAGCGGGCCGAAACCGGTCCAGTTTCGGAGCGTTGCCAGGGACTCTTAAGTCCAGCACCTGTTCGTCTCGAATAGAGAAAAAATTCTCGATCCGAACTTCATGTATCATGAGCCGCCTTTGCAGTTTTTCTGTTAAAACACTAGCTTAATTTGCTCAGCTCAGCACCGCCCACTATTGTGAGATCCGGTATGTTGCAGGCCAAGGCTATACACGGCAACGAGCAACTGCCAGACAACCGCCACTCAGTTGGCCTGAGGCGATCGCCATTTAAGTTGAGCGTTCTAGACTGGATTCCTTAGAGTCGACTTTGAGCGCGGAGCAAGCCTGTGTTGTCCTCCTACCCTTTTTCGACTGAGCCTCCCGAAAAATGGCCCCCGCTGCCGGACCACACGCAGTTGCCCGAATCGGACGGCACCTTTGCGAAGAACTTTCAGGAACATCCGCAAAGCATTTTGATCACCGATGCGCTTCTACCGGTCCTCCAGCAGATTCACCCCGACGGGCGATATTGCATCGGTCAGGACTCAGGCATCTACTGGCAACTCGCCGAGCCACCGGAACGCGGTGCCGAAGCGCCCGACTGGTTCTACGTGCCCAATGTTTCCCCACTTGCCCCCGACGGGCTGGTTCGGCGCTCTTACGTCCTCTGGAAAGAGCACGTCGCCCCGCTCATCGTGCTTGAGTTTGCCTCCGGCAACGGCAGTGAAGAGCGCAACCGCACGCCGATCACCGGCAAGTTCTGGGTCTACGAACAGGTCATCTGTCCGGCCTTCTATGCAATCTACGAAGTCGAGAAGGCTGCGGTCGAAGTCTACCGGATGGCTATGGGGAGTTACCACCTGATGCACCCCAACATCCGAGGCCATTACCCGATTGCGCCTCTAGGTGTTGAACTGGGCATCTGGCGAAACCGCTACCAAAATCTTGACCTTCCCTGGTTGCGCTGGTGGGACGCCAACGGCAACTTGCTGCTGACCGGCGATGAGCGGGCCGGACAGGAACACGTACGGGCTGAACGGGAACATCAGCGGGCCGAACGGCTGGCTCAACTCCTGCGAGAGCAGGGCATCGATCCAGATCTGGTGTGAATGTCGTTGCTAGGCTACGAGGCCTGCTTCAAGATCAGCAACAACTGCCTGGAGAGAGCCCGTTTCAGCGTAGATGCGGCGTTGACGGGTGGCTCCATTCCCCTCGTCGAGCATCGTGTGAATACCAGCGAGATACGCAGCACAGCCCAGTTCTTCAGCGAGGGGCATCATTTCTTCCACGGTCTGAGCCACCAGGTCGCGGGTCGGCACCACTTTGAGTGTCAGCGGATCGATCAGTTCCCCACCGAGGCCCCATCGGCAGGCCCGCCACTTGTTTTCGCGGATGATGCCTGCATGTACCAGCCGAATTTCCTGACCTTGCTCCAGCAGTCGCCGAAAGTACACAGCTAAACACTGCACCAGGGCAGCGAGTGAGAGCACTGCCGGTAGCGTGCGCGGTGCGTCGCAAATCCGGACTTCGATCGTGCCGAAGTCTGAATGAGGGCGAATGTCCCACCAGATCTCGCGCTGGGTGCCGATGGAACCGGTCCTGAGCAGAATATCGATCAGGTTTTCGTAGCCTGCCCAGTCTTCAAAGATGAAGGGCAAACCGGCAGACGAGAGGTTCTCAAAGACTTTGGTGCGGCAACTGTCGAGGCCCGTATCGTCACCTTGCCAGAAAGGCGAGTTGCCCGAGAGGGCGAGCAGCAACGGGGCGTACTGGGTGAACTGATTGATGACCTGGATGGCGACGTCGCCCGTGGGCATGCCGACATGAACGTGCAGACCGTAAATCTGCATGCGCCGCCCCGTCCAGACATGCTTTTCGAGCAGAGCCTGATAGCGAGGACTCTGGGTATAGCGCCGATCGCGCCAGAGCGAAAACGGATGCGTGCCCGCCGAAGCGAAGCCGACACCGTGGGCACCGGCGACCGTTCTGAGGCGTGCCAGTTGATCGCTCAAGTCGCGCTCGACCTCGGAGACGTCTTTGCAGATGCCCGTGTTGATTTCGACTGTGGCCTGCACCAGTTCGGGCTTGATGATGAGTCCCGTTTCCGGGTGGGCTTCGCAGTAGCTGATGAGATCCGGGCCGCGGGGGGTGAGGGCGCCCGTCTCGGGGTCAACAAGTTGAAGCTCCATTTCAACCCCGAGGGTCGGACCGGCGGAATGCTGGAAGTCGATGCCCAATTTAGTAGGTCTCGACGTGCCAGAAGCCGTTTTGCTTGAGGTTGCGCTGGTAGTCGGCCCAGACGAGGCCCTTGGCTGTCGCGACTGACGAGTAGGCGGCGTCGATGCCGTCTTCCATACCGCGCAGACCACAGATGTAGGTGGAGGTGTTGCCTTCTTCGATGAGCTGCCACAATTCGGCGACGTGCTCGGCGATGCGGTGCTGCACGTACATGCGGCCACCCTCAGCGTTCTTCTGTTCGCGGCTGATCGCTTCTGTGATCTGGAGGTTGCCTTTCTGGGCGTACCCGGCTAGTTCGTCTTTGTAGAGATAGCTGTTGGAATTTTGCATGCCGAAGAAGAGCCAGACCTTGCCCTGCCAGGGAGTGTCCATCTCGTCGTAAATGTGACGCAAGAAGGCCCGGAAAGGAGCGATGCCGGTACCGGTGGCGATCAAGACGAGGTTGGCGGTCGGGTCTTCCGGCAACAAGAAGGTCTTGCCGGTCGGGCCGGTCAGGGTCACTTCGTCACCGGGCTTGAGGTCGCAGACGTGGTTCGAGGCGACGCCGCGCACGATTTCGCCGGTCTCGGGGTGCTTGTAGACGACGCGCTTGACGCAGACCGAGACGGTCTTGCTATCTTTGTTGTCGCCGATGCGGCTGGAGGCAATCGAGTACAGACGCAACTTGTGGGGCTTGCCTTTGGCGTCGATGCCCGGCGGGATGATGCCGATGCTCTGGCCTTCGAAGTAGGTCAAATCCCCGCCGCTCAGGTCGAAGACAACGTGGCGCACATCGTTGTCCGGGTCGTCTGGGGTCAGCGTGATGTTCTCCAGTGCCTTGCCCCGAAACGGATTGGTCGGACGATAGATGTTGACGGGAATTTCAACTGAGCGGGTGGCGGCAGAATGGGCCATAGTCGTCTTTCTCCTAAGCAGAGCAGCAGCGAGCGTTGAGCGATTTGACCAGTGTAAAACCAGTTGACAGCTTGGCAGTACCCAATAGTATCTTCTCCCGGCCTCACAGGCTGTACGCCTCGCTATCGATTTGCGGCCGAGAAACTTTATCAGAGCTTTAGATTTACCTCTAAGTATTTTTACTCTACGATAGGAAAAACAGAAAGTAGCTATCTACACACTGAAGCCCAGGCTCGGGTTGCCCTGCCTGGATCGCTCTGATACGATTAGGGGGCTTTTTGCCTGCTCAGTCTGTGTGCAGAGCGCGAAGTGTCGATAGTTGCCCTGTTCAGGGAGCCAGTCCAAAGGGAGAACGCAATGGTCAGCAAGGTGGACCGAGTCGTCCTGATCGGCGTCGGTGGCGATTCCGGTTGTGGAAAGTCGACATTCCTCAAACGTCTTAGAGATCTATTCAGCAGCGACCTAGTCACCGTCATCTGTCTCGATGACTACCACTCGCTCGATCGCAAGCAGCGCAAAGAAACGGGCATCACCGCCCTCGACCCACGTGCCAACAACTTCGACTTGATGGCCGAGCAGGCTGCCGCTCTCAAAGCAGGTCAGACCATCCTGAAGCCTATCTACAACCACGAGACCGGCAAAATCGACCCGCCCGAGACGATCGTGCCCACGCCAATCGTGATCCTCGAAGGCTTGCATCCCTTTCACGACGAGCGCGTCCGCGACCTGCTCGACTTCAAGCTTTACTTCGATCTTTCCGACCCGATCAAAATTCAGTGGAAGATCCAGCGCGACATGGCCGAACGCGGGCATACCTACGACGATGTCGTCCGGGCAATCGAATCGCGCCGCCCCGACTTCAGCGCCTACATCGACCCGCAAAAGAAGCACGCCGATGTCGTCCTGCAGATCTTGCCCTCCGAACTGCCGATTAAGGCCGACGGCACCAAGCGGATCATGGCGCGGATGACCCAGGTGGACGGCATTCCCAACTACGATCCGCCCTACCTCTTTGACCGGGCGATTTCAGATGTATGCTGGCGGCCGAATTTCCCAAATTCAGACGACGAGTTGACCTTTTGCTACGGCACCGAAGATTACTTTGGCCGGTCGGCCTCGTACCTGTCGATCGATGGCGAATTTGCCCCTGAGGACAGCCCCGAGCTTGAGACCAAACTGCGCAGCACCAGCGAGAGCCGCTTTGGCGAACTGGCCTCACTGATCCTCAAGCACATCGACTATCCGGGTTCGCGCGACGGCACGGGTTTCTTCCAGGTACTGATTGGTCTCAAGTTCCGAGCCATCTATGAAGCGCTCACCTCGCAAGCGCTCGCGGGTGTGAAAGCCTGAGTGCAACACAATCCCAACCCAACAGGACATACAAATGACCGGCACCCTGCTTGACAAGACCACCACCCAGTTGGACGAGTTAAGCATCAACACCATTCGGTTTCTCGCGGTTGATGCGGTACAGAAGGCCAATTCCGGCCACCCGGGTCTGCCGATGGGCGCGGCTCCGATGGCCTACGTGATCTGGACGAAGTTTCTGCGCCACAGCCCTACCAGCCCCCGGTGGTTCAACCGCGACCGCTTTGTGCTCTCTGCCGGCCACGGCTCGATGCTGCTCTATGCCCTGTTGCACCTGACCGGCTACGACCTGACCCTCGACGACCTCAAGCAGTTTCGCCAGATTCACAGCCGCACTCCCGGCCACCCGGAAAACTTCATGACCGCCGGCGTCGAGGTAACTACCGGCCCGCTCGGCCAGGGACTCGGCAACGGCATCGGACTCGCTATCGCCGAGGCGCATCTGGCCGCCCGCTACAACAAGCCCGGTCATACCCTCATCGACCACTACACCTACGCCATCGTCTCAGACGGTGACCTGATGGAAGGAGTCGCCTCGGAGGCAGCTTCCCTGGGCGGTCACCTGGGCCTCGGCAAAGTGATCTACCTCTACGACGACAACCACATCTCGATCGACGGTGAGACCGAGCTTTCCTTCACCGAAGACCGCATGAAGCGATTCGACGCTTACGGTTGGCACACCCAGGCAGTCGCCGACGGCAACGACATCGCCGGGATCGAAGCAGCCATTCACAACGCCCGCGCCGTCACCGACAGGCCCTCGATTATCGCCGTCCGCACGATCATCGGCTACGGCTCACCCAACAAAGCCAACAGCCACGACGTACACGGCTCAGCCCTGGGCGTCGATGAAGTGAAAGCGACTAAGCAAAACCTCAAATGGCCGCTCGAACCCGATTTCTTCGTTCCTGAAGAAGCCGGTGCCCATTTCTCCTCCGCCATTGAAGCCGGTAAGCAGGCTGAAGCCGAGTGGAACGAGCGCTTTGCGGCTTACAAGGCCGAGTACCCGACTGAGGCCGCCGAGCTTGAAATGCTGATCGAAGGCCGCCTTCCTGAAGGTTGGGAGTCAGCACTACCCACTTACACGAGTGCCGATAAGCCCATTGCTACCCGTGCTGCTTCCGGCAAAGTGCTCAACGCGATCACTCCGGCGTTGCCGGGCCTGATTGGCGGTTCTGCCGACCTTGCGCCTTCCAACAACACCTACGTCAAGGCTTTCAAGGACTTCCAGCAAGACTCGCCCCACGGCCGCAACTTCCACTTCGGGGTGCGCGAGCACGGCATGGGGGCCATCATGAACGGCATCGCCCTGCACGGCGGTCTCAAAGTTTACGGCGGCACGTTCCTCATCTTCATGGACTACATGAAGGGTGCCGTCCGCGTCGCCGCCCTCTCCGGTGCGCCGGTGGTCTACGTCTTTACCCACGACTCGATTGGTCTCGGTGAGGATGGCCCGACCCACCAGCCGGTCGAACAGATAGTCACCCTGCGCGCCACGCCGCAACTGACCGTACTGCGCCCGGCCGACGCTGTGGAGACGGTCGGGTCCTGGAAGATTGCCGTGACGAGCAAAGACCCGGTGGCCCTGATCTTGAGTCGCCAGAACCTGCCGATTCACCCCAATTCGTCAGTCGATGCCGTCGCCAAGGGTGCCTATACCCTGGTCGAGGTGGAAAACCCGGAACTGATCTTGATTGGCACCGGTTCTGAAGTCTCACTGGTAGTCGAAGCCCAGCAGAAACTGGCCGAACAGGGTATCTCCGTCAAGGTGGTTACCTTCCCGAGTTGGGAACTCTTCGAGGCGCAACCCCAGGAATACCGCGACAGCGTCCTCAACCCCGGCGTCAAACGCCTTGCGGTTGAAGCCGGTGCAACCGTCGGTTGGCACAAGTACGTCGGCTTCGAGGGCGGCGTAATCGGCATCGACGCCTACGGTGCCTCGGCCCCGATTAAAGACGTAATGCTTGCATTCGGCTTCACCGTCGATAACGTCACAGCTCAAGCCCTGAAACTGCTCGGTCGCTAAAGCTGACGCGACAGACAAGCAGAAAAGGGGAGGTAGTACGAGTGCTGCCTCCCTTTTTCGTGGCTATACCTGTTTACCGGTCAGCTTTTGCAGAGATCGCGCCGCCATGTCGCGGTAGCGCAAAGAGCCTGAGAGTAGTTTTCCCATCGTGCGGGTGGCGGACGGGCGGTGAATACCGACCCGGTAGGCAAGGCGCGGAAAAGTGTAGAAGACCTGGGCAAGCCGATCCGCCCAGCGCAAGTCTTCTCCCCACTCGGATTGCAAGTGGTCTGTGTAGCGTGCAAGGGCACTCGGGTCACCATCAAGGGCAGCGACAATTGCCTCAGCCGCCCTGACACCTGTATAGAGGGAGGGCCGGATGCCTTCGGCAGTGAAGGGATCGACGATACAGGCCGCCTCCCCGCAGAGTAAGGCTGCGTCGGTGTGCAAGACCGAGGGGCCTTTCCAGAGCAATAGCGGGTGGCCGTGTAAAGTCACCCCCGCAAGCGAAAGCCCGAAGTATTCGACGTAGCGGGCAAGCGGCGTTTTAAGGTCTACTTTGCGGCGGCCGAAGCTGCCGATGCCGATAGAGTGAGCACCCTGTTTCGGAAAGTTCCAGAGGTAACCATGCTGGACCATCGCGAATTCGAAGTGGGCAATATTCAGTTCCGGCACCGGCGCTTCGATTTCAACTTCAATGGCCCCACCAATCACCGTGGCCCGTCCCTCAAGCCCGAGGCGACGGGCGGTCTGGCCCTTGGCACCGTCCGCGCCGATTAGATAGCGGCTCCGGTATACGCCCTCAGCCGTGGTCAGTTGCCAGCAATCTTGTACGCGGGCAATGTCAGTGACCGCCTGCCCAGCTTGCAACTCAGCCCCACGCGCCACGGCCTGATTAATCAAGAAAAAGTCAAAAATATCGCGGTGTACCATCCAGATCGGTTCAGGAATATCGAGCGGCGCATCGACGCGGTCACCCAGGTCCCAGGTGTAGCGGATCGTATCGACGTAGGTGGAAATTGCCGGAGACCAATCAAAGTCGAACCAGCGGGCAACTTCCGGTGAGACGCCGCCGCCACAGGGCTTGTAGCGGGGCAGGGTTTCTTTTTCGAGCACCAGGACGCTCCGACCGGCGCGGGCCAGATGATAAGCTGCTGCCCCTCCTCCCGGTCCGGCACCAATAATTGCACAATCAAAAACTTTTGACATGGCTCGACTTTGTCTATGCCCAATTATGGTCCCATAAACTTTTCGGGCATTCC
Organism: Gloeobacteraceae cyanobacterium SOY_34_metabat_159; assembly: GCA_031399965.1. Lineage (GTDB taxonomy): Bacteria > Cyanobacteriota > Cyanobacteriia > Gloeobacterales > Gloeobacteraceae > JANNPH01. The sequence goes on from JANNPH010000047.1 coordinate 56,750, forward strand.
TGATCCGCTCGGATGTAGAGCAAAATAGAGTGGTGATTACGACTGTATTGCTGGTCATGGCAAGCCTGGGGTTCCTGGGCTGGAGTTTCTGGCAGGCTCGCCGCACCGGGCGGGTCGGTATTCTGGCCTGGCTGCAGGCAGTGGTACTGGTGGCTCCCTGGCTCGTCTTCTTTGCTTTCACCGCCTCCGGAATCTTCCTCAACCCGATTATTCTCTTCGCGGTACTTACCCTCACTACGGGCGCATACATCTGGATTGGGCGAACCCTGCGCGAGGCCGCCCGCCTGCAGGAATTGGAGCTGCGCGAACGCTACCGCGAGCAGCAACTGTCGGTGGGCGAAGGCGGGGGCGAACAGACAATCCCCCTCGAAGCCCTTGAAAGCGAGACTGTCGCCATTCCGAAAGCGGACCAGGAAGGCATCCGTGCTCTTTTTGGCATCGATACGTTCTTTGCAACCGAGTCACTGCCCTTCCGCCAGGGCGTTCTCTTCAAGGGCAACCTGCGCGGCGACCCCGAGATCGTGCACCAGGCGCTGAGCGAAAAGTTGCAGATCCTCTTTGCTGGCCGTTATCGCTTGTTTTTACTGGCGGATGAGGAAAATCGGCCGACGATGCTGGTCTTGCCGACCGAGCGCGACCCGTTTGACACCCGCAAAGTTCCAACGCTGGTGATTGTGGCGCTGGGTTTGTTGTCGGCGATATCGGTGTTGCTGCTGAGCGGCTCCATCTACCAGGTTGATCCTTTTGTCACCCCCGGCGGGTTGTGGCAGATCTTTCCCGTTACCGTCGGTATTCTCTTAACGCTCCTGGCCCACGAAGTCGCCCATCGCCTGCAGGCCAGGCGCTACGGCGTGCGGATGAGCGCGCCCTACTTCCTGCCCCTGCTGACGCCGCTGCCGGTGCCGCCGACCGGCTTCGTGCTCGCGCCGGGGACGTTCGGTTCCCTGACGCGCTTCAGTTCGCCGCCGCCGACCCGGCGTGCCCTCTTCGATATCGCCCTCGCAGGTCCGGCGGCGGGTGGACTCCTGTCACTCGCCTGCCTGGTGATTGGGCTTTTCTTTTCAGAAACGACTACCCAGGCCGTGCCGTTCATGCCCCGCCCGGAGGGGATAGGTGTGCTGGTCGGTACCCTGGTCCGCCTCATCGTCGGACCGATTGGCGCTGGGGAACTTGTTCTTTTTCACCCGCTCGCCGTGATCGGGATTGTCGGGCTGCAGATTACAGCACTCAATCTGTTGCCGGCCGGTCAACTCGACGGCGGACGCATCGTGCAGGCGGTCTATGGTCGCAAGACGGCCCGCATTACCGGTATTGTCACCCTGGTCATCCTCGGGGTGGGTGGGTTTTTCGTCTCCCAGTTTTTCTACTGGGCTGTGATTGTCTTTCTGTTTGCCCGCGCCCCAGAACGTCCGGCGCTCAATGAGCTGACCGAAACTGATGCCCGACGCGACGCGCTTGCCATCGTGGTGCTCTTTGTGATGGCGGCCGTCTTACTGCCGCTCACCCCGCAGATTGCTCTGCGCCTCGGCCTTGGGGGCTGACGGCGGTCGGTGCAGGACCTACAATTAAACCCGCCCCAACAGGAATATTGCCGTGCCTCCCCGTTCCAATGGTCGCCGTCCCGTCTTCCCCTTCACCGCTATCGTCGGTCAGGAGGAGATGAAGCTGGCTCTACTGCTCAACGTCATCGACCCCAAACTCGGCGGCGTGATGATCATGGGCGACCGCGGCACCGGTAAATCGACCACCGTCCGTGCCCTCGGCGAACTGCTGCCCGAAATCGAAGTCGTGGCAGGAGACCCCTACAATAGCGACCCGCAGCAGTTTGATTCGATGAGCGACGAGGCACGCGTGCGCGCAAAAGACGGAGCCGAGTTGCCGGTCGAGCGCCGCCAAGTTCAGATTGTCGATCTGCCCCTCGGCGCGACAGAAGACCGGGTCTGCGGCACGATTGACATCGAAAAAGCGCTCTCCGAAGGCATCAAGGCGTTCGAGCCTGGTCTACTGGCCCGCGCTAATCGCGGCATTCTCTACGTCGATGAAGTGAATTTACTCGACGATCACCTGGTGGACGTGCTGCTCGACTCGGCTGCCTCGGGCTGGAACACCGTCGAGCGTGAAGGGATCTCGATTCGCCACCCGGCTTCTTTTGTCCTGGTCGGCTCCGGCAACCCCGAAGAAGGCGAACTGCGCCCGCAACTGCTCGACCGGTTCGCCATGCACGCTGAAATTCGCACCGTCAGGGAGCCGCACCTGCGTGTCCAGATAGTCCAGCAACGCGCCGAATTTGACCAGGACCCCGGCCGCTTTCTGCTGGCAAATCGCAAAGCACAGCAAGAACTGCAAAAGCGGATCGTCAAAGCCCAGCAACTGCTCAAGAAAGTCGAGATGAGTTACGAGCTGCAGCTCAAGATCTCAGAAGTCTGCTCAGAACTTGATGTCGATGGGTTGCGGGGCGATATCGTCACCAATCGGGCTGCCAAGGCACTCTGTGCCCTCGAAGGTAGAAGCTGCGTAACAGTGAACGATGTGCAGCGCATTGTGGTCCTCTGCTTGCGGCACCGGTTGCGCAAAGATCCGCTTGAGACCATCGATTCGGGCTACAAAGTCGACAAAGTTTTTCAGCGCGTATTCAACCTGACACTACCCAAGGGAGCAGGAGACGATTCAGCGTAGATGAATCCCGTGCGCAAACAGCAAGCGGCTGAAGCGTAGATTTTGTTGCCGAAGTCGATCTGGGGGTACAGAGCAAATTCCTCTACGATGAATCTAGTCATGCCTATCCGGTTCGTCCATATGGGGGATCTCCCCGGTTTCGGCCGGGAGTACGCTGGAATGATGGTGATGGCTGGTATGGCAAATCCATCCGAATTCTTTGGGAGGCAGGTTATGAATAAGGCATTTATTGCGCTCGCCGCGGCTGGCCTGATCGGCACTTCCGTGGTGCCGGCACAGGCACAACAATACGATTACAACCGCAACAACCCTGGTAATCGTTCACAACAACCTCAGTACAACCCTAATACTCAGTACAACCCCAACAACCCGGGTTACGGTAATCGCCAATTCAACGTTGGTGTCGCCAGGCTCGCAGCAGGCACCACGATCTCGGTTGGCCCGGATAGCCAGCAGGGCTCGCTATTTCTCGATCCCGGCCGCGACCAGCCCGGCACGCTGCTCATCGCCGAGGATGTGCTCGACGCCAACGGCAACCTGGCAATTCCGGCCGGAGCTGAAGTACGCGGCAACTTCCGACGGGTCAAAGGCGGACTGAAGTTCGTCGCCGACTCGGCCAATATCAATGGTCGCTACTACTCGATGCGCGCCAGTTCCAAGACACTCAGAGACGTGAAGGACCCGCGCGAAACCGGAGGCGGTGCCATCGCTGGTGATGCGGCCCTCGGTGCAGCCGGCGGTGCTTTAATCGGTTCACTGTTCGGCAACGCGGGCACCGGTGCTATCGGTGGTGCCATCGCCGGTACGGTCGTGGGCAACACGACTGCACCTCAGGTCGTGGTCATTGACAACAACAACCCGATCGACTTGCGCCTTGAAGCGCCCCTGTCGCTGCGCTAGCGGTTCGTTGTCATCCTGAAAACCTCATTGCCCCTGCTCTCGGCGGGGGCAATGTTTTTGGTGTGTTTCCCAATGCAGGCTCAATTACAAGCGGATCAGGCGAGCAAAAAGTTCCTCACCGGCGCGCTTGGGAATCGAAAAAGCCGCACCCAGTTCCTGAATCTGAAAGTACGGGCTGAAGAGCTGTTCGATTTCATCGCGGTCAGTGCGGTAGGGCGGCCCGCCCGGACGTGGGTGGGCAAAAAAGACGGCAATCAACTCGCCTCCTGGCTTCAGGAGCCGGTGCACGATCTGGACGTAATCGGCGCGGCGCGCGGGGTCAATGGCACAAAAACAGGTATGTTCGACGACCACGTCAAAGAGCCCGTCGAATACCGTCGGCAGATTAAAGAGGTCGAGTTGCAAAAATGTGACCGATTCGCCAGAACGCAGCGATAGGCGAGTTGCATCGGTAATCGCGTCGGCTGCGAAGTCAAATCCGCATACCTGGTAGCCGTGCTTTGCAAAGAGGAGTGCATCGTACCCGCGCCCGCACCCTGGTACGATCACCGTTCCGCGTGGTGGAGCCAGATTGGAGCTGAGTAATCTGACGAAAGTGGGAGCCGGTTCGCCCAGGTCCCAGTGGTCCTGGCGGTCACGATAGCGCTGTTCCCAAAATGTCGCCTGATCGACGGAGGGGGGCTTTTCGGAGGACATGATTTCGTGGAATAGGGAGAATCTACTTATAGCCGCTCTCGGGCTATCTCGCGGCAAGAATCAATACGACCGCTTTCTCGCGGTTCTCGTACTGGCCGGGGCCTGGGACAACGGATTCTGCTAGGTTAGTCATCGACGGCAAACGGGGTGTGAGGCGTTGAAGAGTGCCCGAGAACCAGGACTGCGGTTTGCTTTCGACCAATTGCGAATCGATTCGCCCGGTTGGGCGTGTTACCTGATTGGGATCGCGGCGTTGCCCTTTAGCGCCCCGATACTCGGGTTGAGCTGGCTATTGGCTTTAATTTTCACCGGCCGGGCACTGGCTGAGCGCAAACCGGGCCTGGTTGGCCGCTGGCTCTGGGTCGAAGCGTTCGTGCTCCTGGCGATGACGGCCTTCAGCATCCGCCCTGGGGACAGCCTGCTCGGGCTTTTCAACTACGTGCCTTTTTTCTTGTTTTTTGGGCTGACTGTACAACTCATCGACTCTGAGCGGCGGCGTGCGCAGCTATTGCAGGTTGCTCTCTGGAGTGGCTTCGTGACGGGTCTTGCCGGCACAGTCGAGTGGCTCTCCGGCCGCAACTGGCAATGGGAGCCGGTGAGTGGCGTTATTCTCCTGATGATTGGTTCGCAGCAAGAGGCCGGTATTCTCGACCGGGTCACCAGTTTTTTTGCTTGGCCGACCTCGGCGGCGGCGTATTTTCTACTGATTTTGCCCGTGGCGATGGCGATGGCGATGGCCCGTCTCAAGCCCTGGTTGAGCTGGAGCGTGCTGCTCACGATCACCCCGGCTCTCCTCGGCACCGCTTCGCGCAACGCCTGGGCAAGCATGCTGGTGGTGAGTGGAGCCTTGCTGTTATTTGCCAGGCGTTTCTGGCTGATGGCAGCTCTTGGGTCGGCAGCGGTCCTCGTGCTCTTTGCCGGTCTCGGGCCGGCTGACTCCTGGCCGGTTGCCACTCTCAGGTTCTTGATCCCAGCCGCTCTCTGGCAAAAAGTGGCCGAGAGCGCCCAGAGCGGCACCGCCTCTTTCGAGTCGCTCACCAACCGCTTCGAGGCCTGGCAAATTGCCTTCGAGATGACCCTGGCCCGGCCGCTCACCGGCTGGGGACTGCAGACCTTTCCGTTTGTCGAACAGGAGGTCTTCGGGCGCAGCGCCGAGAACCTGCTCCATGCCCACAATCTCTATCTCACCTACACAGCGGAGACCGGCATTCCGGCCGCCCTCGGACTCATCGGCTTTTACTTCTGGACTCTGATTGCCGGTGTGCGCACGGCTCTCAAGCTCCAGGGTCCGGCGCGCGTTCAGCTCATCGGTCTGCTTGCTGCCCTGGCTGCCTATCTGCTCTTTGGCCTATCGGATGTGCCCTTCTACGAGTCGCGAATCAATGCCCTTTTCTGGGCATGGCTCGGCTTGATCTGGAGCTATTCCACGTTTTTGCCAACAAAGGCGACAATAGAGTAATCCACATTTTTTGAACACGGAGTCCATATGGAGCCTGAGGCAGGGTCCGCGAAGCCGGCACCCTCGGCCAAGACCAACGGGCAGGGTCAGCGCAAAGTTGACAAATTGCGCCAGATCCTGACCAAACACCAGGACGAAAAGCACCTGATTGTCCTGCAAGATTTTCCTGACCCGGACGCACTGTCAGCAGCCTGGTCCTACGAACTGATCTGCCAGCAGTTCAATATCGAGTGTGTGAGTGCCTACGCGGGCATGCTGAGCCACCAGGAAAATATCGCCCTCGTGCGCCTCACAGGGTTCCCGGTACAGCGCTGGAACCTGCAAACTGAACAGCGCGACTTGAGCGGCTTTCAGGGAGCAGTCTTCCTCGACAACCAGGGGACTACCAGCCAGATCACGCGCCTCGTCAAACAGGCGAAGATGCCGGTGATTGCGATTATCGACCACCATGCTCCCCAGGAAGACCTCTCCCCGCAGTATGCCGACATTCGCACCACCTGCGGGGCGACGGCGACGATGTTCGTGCAGTATTTTCAAGAAGGGTTGCTCACCCTCGACCCGGCCGACGCCGACCATGTGAAGGTAGCGACTGCTCTGATGCACGGCCTGCGTTCAGAGACCAACCACCTGATGCACGCAAAAGAAGAAGATTTTAGCGCCGCCGCCTTCTTGAGCCGCTTCTACGACCCGAAACTGCTGGAAGCCATCCTGCAGACGGCCCGTTCGCGCCGGGTGATGGACGTCATCGAACGCGCCCTGAAGAACCGCATCGTCAAAAATAGCTTCTCAGTAGCCGGTACGGGCTACCTGCGCTACGAAGACCGCGACGCCATTCCCCAGGCAGCCGATTTTCTGATTACTGAAGAAAATATCCACACCGCCCTGGTCTACGGCATCATCCGCACCGAAGACGACCGCGAGATGGTCTCAGGCTCCCTGCGTACCAAGAACATTACCCTCGACCCCGACGAGTTCTTGAAAAAGACGTTTGGCCAGGATAGCTATGGACGCTTCTTCGGTGGAGGGCGAATGCGGGCGGGTGGTTTCGAGATCCCGGTCGGCTTTTTGTCGAGCAGTCATGAAAATGCTGCCTTTAATCAACTGAAGTGGGAAGTCTTCGACAACCAGATCAAGCTAAAGCTCAACCGGCTCATCACCCCGGACGAAGAAAACGATTAATGTTGGTAGCGGTTCTTGTCAGCCGCCCGTCCAAGTCCCTGAGATAGCCGTGCTAAGCTGGCAACATTCCGGGATGTAGCGCAGCTTGGTAGCGCATCTGCTTTGGGAGCAGAGGGTCGCAGGTTCGAATCCTGTCATCCCGATACATAATTTCTAGCCCTGTTTTCGTGCTTCCGGTGCGGCGCGTCGGTTGGAACGCTGCTATGGGCATGCAACTTTTTCCTGGCGTTTAATCACCCCAGGCAAGCTGCCTAGAGGACGGCCACACCGATGTGGACTTCCTTCTCATGCTGCAAAAAAACGCCTATCTCTGGCTCGGGCTCTCGACTTCGCTCCTGCTGAGCGCCACCTGGTTGAGCACCGGGCTTCCACTTTCTGCCGGTAAGCCGCTACTCACAGCCTCGGCAGGAACGCTCTGTGCTGGAGGTGACCAACGCTCCGGCAGCGGCTGCTTGTTTGTAGCCGAGCGAGGACAGGCTTTTGCGCTCAAGCGCACCGACGTCAAAGCCCGCATCGCGGGCAACATCGCCAGGGTCGAGGTCGTCCAGACTTTTGAAAATCCTTTCGAGGAAGCGCTGGAAGCTATTTATGTTTTTCCCCTGCCGGACGAGGCAGCAGTCGATGAGATGGAGATCCGCATTGGCAACCGGGTGATCAAGGGCAACATCAAAAGACGCGAGGAGGCACAGCGTCTTTACCGGCAGGCGAGGGCAGCGGGCCGGACTGCCGGTTTGCTCGAACAGGAGCGCGACAACATCTTTACCCAGACGCTCGCCAATATTCGGCCCGGAGAACGGGTCGAGGTGGTCATCCGCTACACCGAGAGCCTCAAGTTTGAAAAAGGCGACTACGAATTTGTTTTCCCGATGGTGGTCGGCCCGCGCTACATCCCTGGTACACCGATTGCCGGGGGCAGAGATACTGAGCGGGTGCCGGATGCGGGACGCATTACCCCCCCGGTGGCCAGGCCTGAGGTACGCTCTGGACACGATATCGGGGTGAGTGTCGAGATCGACGCGGGTGTGCCCGTCCAGACGGTCCGCTCCACTTCTCATACAATCCAGGTACAAAAAACCGGACAGCGTCTGCAGGTGCGTCTCGGTGAGGGGGACACACTCCCCAACAAAGACCTGATCTTGCGCTACCGGGTAGCCGGTAATCGGACCCAGGCAACGGTGATCAGCCAGGCGGACAGTCGCGGCGGGCACTTCGTGGTCTACTTGATCCCGGCTGTGCAATACCAGGCACGCGAGATCGTACCCAAAGACGTCGTCTTCTTGATGGACACTTCGGGTTCTCAGAGCGGCGATCCGCTGGTCAAGTCCCAGGCTCTGATGCGCCAGATGATCGCGGGACTCAACCCGGACGATACCTTCGCCATTATCAATTTTGCCAACACCACCGAACAACTCTCGACGCTTCCACTGGCCAATACCGCTGCCAACCGGGCTTCTGCCATTCGCTACATCGATGCCCTCAGCGCCAATGGCGGATCAGAATTACTGAACGGCATCCAGAAGGTGCTCGCTTTCCCAGAGGTGGAACCGGGTCGCCTGCGCAGCATCGTGCTATTGACCGACGGCTTTATCGGCGACGACAAGCGCGTGATCGCCGAAGTCCAGCGCCGACTCCAGCCCGGTAACCGGGTCTACACTTTCGGGGTCGGTAGCTCCGTCAACCGATTCTTAATCAACCGCCTCGCCGAAGTTGGTCGCGGCACCGCCCAGGTGATCCGGCAGGACGAACCGGCAATCCCGGTGGCAGAAAAATTCTTCCGCCAGATCAACAACCCCGTGCTCACTAATTTGCAGGTGCAATGGCAGGGCGAGGGCGAGGCAGCCCAGGTCTATCCGCTTGCCGCCCCAGATCTATTCACAAACCAGCCGCTCGTGCTCTACGGCCGCAAGCCCGACCGCCAGAATGGCTCACTGTTGATTCGCGGCACAACAGCAAACGGCGAAGCCTATGAGAAGACCATTGCCGTCCGTTTTGGTGACGGCAATCGGGCCGTTGCCCAACTCTGGGGTCGAGCCCGCATCAAAGACCTCACCAACCGGATGCTGAGCGGGGATACGAAGACCGGCGTCGAGGCCGTCACCACGACAGCCCTCGCCTACAACCTGCTTTCTGAATACACTGCCTTCGTCGCCATCAGCGAAGAAGTACGAGTCGAGCCAAACGGGCAACGCCGCACAGTGCAGGTGCCGGTTGAAATACCCCAGGGCGTCAACTACGACACGACCGTCGTCGGGGCAGGCCCATCCAATGGAGCCGCTCCTTACCGGGCCAAGGCATCCAGGCCCATGCCTGCAACAACTCGGGCACCGCGCCAGGAAGAAGACTTCCTGGACGGAGTATCGGTGACGTCCACTCGCCGCGCAGACCGTACACGAGAGCAATCTGCAGCCACCCCGCCCATCGCACCGCCACCCCCGATGAGCGCTTCGACCACGCAGCTTATCCAGACCACCAACCTCGACGCGACCCTGAAGGCCGACCTGGTAAGGCACCTGGAAAGTCTTGCACTACTCAGTCCCGGCAACGATAAGGTCGTCTTCGAGGTGAGCCTTCAAAATGGTCGGGTCGTGCGCGTCTTGCTCGTTGAGGAAGATACGACGCTCAAAACCGGGCTTCTACTCGATCAGTTGCGGCAGCACCTGCAAAGCTGGGTGGCTCCTGCCGGTATCACGCTGACGACCCGCCTCACACTCCGGGTCTGACGACTCCGATTACAGATATGGCATTCTGTTGGATGTTCTTCTGACACCTTCATGACCACGCAGTTGCTGAGCGAGCGCCAGGCCCGCGCCAGGCGTCTCATCACACGTCTTAAAGTCGCCTATCCCCAGGGCCTGACACTCGGGCTAGATAGCCGCGATGTCTTTGAATACCTGGTGGCAACGGTGCTTGCAACCCAGTGCAAAGACGAGCGCGTCAATCGCATTACACCGGCTCTTTTTGCGCGCTACCCGGACCCCCGCGCCTTTGCCGAGGCTGACTACGACGAACTGTTGCCCTACGTCCGCCCGACCGGTCTCGGCCCTACCAAGGCGCGCAATTTGATGATGATTGGCCGCATCCTGACCGAGCGCTATGCCGGGAAAGTACCAGCGACGATGGTCGAACTGACAGCCCTACCCGGTGTCGCCCGCAAGATTGCCAACCTGGTACTCGCGGACTGCTACGGCATCGTCGAGGGAGTGGCAGTCGATACCCACGTCCGGCGCATTTCAAAGTTGCTGGGGCTCACAGACGAAATCGACCAGAAAAAGATCGAGCGCGACCTGATGGCCTGCCTGCCCCACGACAGTTGGCGCAGTTGGAACAATTTCATGGTCGAGCACGGTCGCCGGTGCTGCGTCGCCGGGTCTCCCCGCTG
>JANNPH010000014.1:0-22646 GCA_031399965.1 Gloeobacteraceae cyanobacterium SOY_34_metabat_159
CCGACCGAGCCGCGCCCACTGGCGGGCCTGTGCAGCAAGCCCGCCAGTGGGCGGGTCGTTCTGTTCACACCGTCCGCAACAGGGGCTGACTGCCGGGTCGTACTCAAGCCCGTGGGTGAGGACTTTATCGGCAACACCCCCGAGCAGGGCTGTCCGGCAAACGTGCGCGGTGCAGTGCGGATCACCAACACGGTCACCCTGCACAAGGACGGTATGGACACCCAGGATCGCGGCTTCGACGTCGAGGGTAAGCAAGTCTGGGGTGCGCAAGAAGCAGCCTACCAGTTTCGTCGTTCCAGTCCATAGCACTCCGAGCGCCGGCCGTGGCTAGAATTTGGTCTTCTTTCTACTCAAGCAGGCCGGAACCGCCGGACAAAGTGAGCGATCTGTCCCGGCGGTACCGAAGAGAACCGTGTGCCGTTCTCTCTATACTGGAAGCGTAGGACCAAGGAGATCACCATGCCGGGTGACGATCAAGGCAGCGGAGCACCAGCCGACGACAACGCGCAGGCGGAGGCATCACCGGAGGAGACATCCGCGGCTTCCAACAGGGAGCGTATCGACCAGGTCATCCTCGAAGCAGCCCGCAAGCTTGAGCAGACTGCCGAGAAATTGGAGCAACTTGGTGCTCAGGGCACGCTCACAGGCGAATATTCGACCAAAGTCGCATCCCAGTTGCGCTCGGGAGCCCGTTACCTCGAAGGTACCAAGGTTGAGAGTCTGAGCGAACGGGCCGAAGCGACCGTCCGCCGCAACCCGGTGGCAAGCCTCGGCCTTGCCTTCGGAGTTGGTTTTCTGGTCGCAAGATTGTTCAGAAAGTAGAGCAGATCTAGTGCAGAAGCGCCCCCCGGAACCGAGCCTGAAAGTATTGATTGGCGAACTGGTCGGCCATTTTGAGCAACTGCTGGCCCAGCACATTCGGCTTGCTCGCCAGGAGATGACGGCCGACGGCCAAAAGATTGCCTTTCACGCGGGCGGCGTCGTGCTCGGGCTTTTGCTCATCGTGCTTGGCACCGCTTTTGTCGGAGTGGCCCTCCTGGTCGTCCTGCAACTCGTCATTCCGCTCTGGGCAGCGGCGATTGGTGTCGCTTCACTCTATCTATTGAGCGGCACGGTGATCGCAGTCGGGTCGCTGCGCAACCTCAAAAATACGAAAGGGCGAGCTTTTGAAGAAGCGCAGGTGACGCTCGCGTGGCTGACACGCAAGAAATCATCCCCCGAGCTCCAGTCAGAGAAGTTGGACTAGCGGGCAGTGACAGCTTCAAGAGCGGCGAGATCAAAGCGGTAGATCTCAATCACCGGGTTTGCCAGCAGTTGATCGCACATCCGGTCAACCTGAGCACGCGCTTCGGCTTCGTCCTGTGCTTCAAGTTCGAGTTCGACAAATTTACCGATGCGAACGTTCTGGACATTGGTGTGGCCCAGTTGCTCAAGGCCCGAGCGCACCGCCACACCGGCCGGGTCGAGAACCGACGGGCGCAAGGTGACGCGAATCAAGGCACGATACTGCATAGATCACCGACAGGCACAGGCTGTGATTTTATCGCAAGCCGGGGCAATGCACCGATATACTGCCAACGGTGCGACTGAACGGTGCTCATGGCGGCAGGCCTGACGGTTATTATTCTCGCGGCGGGTAAAGGAACACGGATGCGCTCGGCGCTGCCGAAAGTGCTCCATCCCCTCGCCGGTTCGACAATCCTGGAGCGAGTCCTCGGCAATTTGCGCGGGCTTACGATGGATCACTGCTTTGTGGTCGTCGGTCATGGTGCGGACCTGGTGCGTGCCCGGATTAAAGACCCCCGGATCACCTTTGTCGAGCAGTCTCAGCAACTGGGTACAGGCCACGCCGTTCAGCAAGTACTGCCATTGCTCCCAGGCTTCGAGGGCGAGGCACTCGTCCTGTACGGTGATTCACCGCTTCTAAGGCCCGAGACCCTTGAAAACCTGGTTACAGTCCAGCGCGCCGCCAACACCGATGCGACGATGCTCACTGCTCACCTGGAGGACCCGACTGGCTACGGCCGCGTCTTTCTAAACGAGTCCGGTCAGGTCGAGCGCATCGTCGAGCACCGCGATTGCACAGCGGCCGAGCGCAACAACCTGCAGATCAATCCAGGCGTCTACTGCTACCGCTGGAGCAGCCTCAGCACCGTCCTCCCGAAGCTGCGTGCCAATAATGACCAGGGTGAGCTGTACCTGACCGATACGGTTGCTCAGATGGGCGCGGTCGGGGCGGTCGCGGTCGAAGACGTGCTGGAAGTGCTCGGCATCAATGACCGGGTCCAACTGGCCGAGGCCTCCCGCATCTTGAATGAGCGCACGCTCCTGCGCCTGATGCGCGCCGGGGTGACCTTCACGGATCCGAGCAGCGTCACCGTGGACGATCTGGTAGAAATCGAGCCGGATGCCGTGATCGAGCCTGAGACCCACCTGCGCGGCCGAACCCGGATTGGCCGGGGTTGCCGGATTGGGCCAGGAAGCTTGATTGAGAACGCAATTGTCGAGCCGGACACAGAAGTGCTCTACTCGGTCGTGCGCGATACCCACATTGGCGCGCGCTGTCAGGTCGGCCCCTACACCCATCTGCGAGGTGGGGCGATAGTCGGTGAGGGCTGTCGGCTCGGCAACTTCGTCGAACTGAAAAATTCGACCCTCGGTGCACGGACCAACGCCGCCCACCTGAGTTACCTGGGCGACGCCACGGTCGGCGAACGGGTCAATATTGCCGCAGGCACGATTACCGCCAACTACGACGGCCGCCACAAGCATCGGACGGTGATCGGCTCCGGCAGCAAGACCGGCGTCAACTCGGTCCTGATTGCTCCACTTACTCTAGGAGAGGACGTTACTGTTGCCGCCGGCTCGACGGTGACGGAAGATGTCCCCGCCGGTGCCCTGGTGATTGCCCGCTCCCGACAGGTCGTAAAACCCGACTGGCAGCCGAAGTCCACTAGCGAGTAGGAATTTTTTCGACTTCCCAGTCTTCGAGCAGCTTGAGGCCAGGCTCGTAAGAGAGGTCGTATTTGAGGGGGGTAACGGCGATGAAGCCCTCGCGGATGGCGGTGACGTCGGTATCGGGGGCGGCCTCGTCTTCGATCACCTCGCCTGCGAGCCAGTAATAATTGATGCCGCGCGGATCGACGCGCTTGATGAACTGGTCGCGATAGCGGCGCATACCGAGCCGACAGACTCGCACACCAAGCAACTCCTCGCTCGGCAGGGCCGGGACATTGATATTAAAGAGGAAGCGGTCGCTGAGCGGGCGGGCCACGAGGGCCTCGATAAAGCGGCCGACAAAATCGGCGGCCGGTTGAAACTCGGGGCTCTGGTAACTGACGAGCGAAACCGCAAGGCTCGGGATGCCCTCGATTGCCCCCTCCATTGCAGCGGAGACTGTGCCCGAATAGAGCACGTCCGAACCGAGGTTGGCACCGCGGTTGATGCCCGAGACCACCAGCTCTGGCTTTTGATCGAGGATGGCATCGAGCCCGAGTTTGACCGAGTCGGACGGGGTACCGGTCACAGCCCAGGCCGGTAGCCCCAGGTCGTAGAGGTCGCTCACCGCCTCTACGCGCAAGGGCTTGTGCATGGTGAGGGCGTGACCGGTGGCTGAGCGCTCCCGGTCCGGACAGACAACCGTGACCTGATGACCCAGACGGTGAAGAGTGTTGGCAAGCACGCGGATACCGGGGGCATAAATGCCGTCGTCATTGCTTACTAGAATGCGCATGAACCCATTATTCCATTGCGGTCGCTCCAATCGAGACATGCTGAAGCAGCGAACGCTACCTGCTCACGCACCTAAAGAACAGTAAAGTGGGTGCAATTCTTGAGTGTGTAGTATCGGTGTGGCTGGAAGTGCAAGCTCGGCCTTCGCACTTGATCTGACACTGGGCTGGCAGTCGCTTCACTCTCGTGTACCGAGCAAATCCACGCATCTTTATCAGTAAGGTTGCAGGCCACTGTCACCCTATCTGGGCAGGCAAATTTGTATAGACCGACTGGTATTTTCTTAACCTATCTTTAAAGGTACTTAGTTACCCTGGGTTCGCTCAGTAGTAAATGTACTGAGTGTAATGATTCCCCAGCTAAAAGAAGGTTGAGAACCCATGCAGACCAATAAATGGACCCGCAGGGCTTTTGGTGCGTTTGTCGCCCTGGCTGCTGTCGTCTCGCCCATCGCGACGCAGGTGGCCCTGGCCCTTACCCTCAGCGGCGCTGGTGCGACTTTCCCCCAGCCCCTCTACGAGAAGTGGTTCTTTGAGTACAACAAAAAGAACCCCGACGTCAAGATCTCTTATCAAGGCATCGGCAGTGGCGGCGGTATCAACCAGATCACTGCCAAGACCGTTGACTTCGGAGCCTCCGACGCAGCGATGAACGACGAGCAACTGGCCAAAGTCGGCGGTGCGGGCAAGTTCTTGCTGTTGCCGATGACCGCCGGTGCTGTTGCCGTCACCTATAACGTGCCGGGCGTGCAGGCGCCCATCAAGCTCACCCGCGTTGCCCTGGTCAACATCTTCCTGGGCAACATCAAAAAGTGGAACGACCCGCAGATTGCCTCCCTCAACCGGGGCGTCAACCTGCCGGACTTGAACATCGCAGTCGTTCGCCGCTCCGATAGTTCCGGTACGACGTTCATCTTCACCAACCACCTTGCGGCCATCAAGTCGGCTGACTGGGCTGAAAAAGTTGGCAAGGGCACCTCGGTCAACTGGCCGACGGGCATCGGTGCCAAGGGCAACCAGGGTGTGGCTGCCCAGGTGCAGCAGACTCCCGGAGCAATCGGGTATGTTGAGTACGCCTACGCAACCGAGAACAACCTGCCGGTTGCCTCTGTAGAAAACCGCGAAGGCAAGTTTGTACTCCCCACCGTCAAGGCAACCCAGGCTGCCCTCGACGGCACCAAGTACCCCGATAACTTCCGCGTCTTCATCGAAGATCCGGACGGTGCCACTTCCTATCCGATCGTTGGCCTCACCTGGCTGCTCGTCTACAAAGACGCGCCCGACAAAGCCAAGGGTGCTGAACTTGTCAAGTTCGTCGAGTGGGCCTTGACCGACGGTCAGCAGTACGTCGAACCGCTCAAGTACACGCCCCTGCCGGCCGACGTCGCCAAGCGCGTGATCTCAGCCGCCAAGCAAATCAAGTAACCTGACAGCCATCTAGAGCATTTCTGATGCAGACACAACCACCCGTCCAGTTCCAGGCAAAAGACCTCACCGAGGGAGGAGGCAAACTCCAGGGGGACACCCTCGCCCGTATTCTTTTCCAGGCCGCTGCCTTCGCGGTGGTTGGTGTTCTGATCTGGATGGCTGTCGTGATCGTAATCGCGGCCTCTCCCGCGATTACCAAGTTTGGTCTCGGGTTCCTGGTCGATACGACCTGGGACCCGGTCCAGGAACAATACGGTGGGCTTGCCTTCGTCTTCGGTACGGTCGCAAGCTCCCTGATCGCCATGGTCCTCGCGGTGCCGGTCGGCCTCGGCATTGCCATTTTTCTGACGGAAGACTTTTTGCCCGAATGGCTACTCACCCCGATTGCCTTCATGGTCGAGTTGCTCGCCGCCATTCCGAGCGTCGTCTACGGCCTCTGGGGCATCTTCGTGATGATCCCGATCCTGCGCGTGGTCGAGACCTGGATGAACAACACCTTCGGCTTTATCCAGATTGGCGGCAAGCAGGTATTCGGCATTCCCTACGGTCCGGGTCTTTTTACAGCGGGCGTGCTGCTCGCCATCATGATCTTGCCGACCATCGCTTCGATTAGCCGCGATGTGCTCACCGCCATACCCAGGAGCCTGCGCAACGCCTCCCTCGCCCTCGGAGCCACCCGCTGGGAGACGATCTTCCGGGTGATGCTGCCGGCCGGCTCTTCAGGCATCGTCGGGGCCTGCGTCCTCGGCCTCGGGCGCGCCCTGGGGGAGACGATGGCGGTCACGATGGTCATCGGCAACACTCCCCAGATCGATGTCTCGCTTTTTGCTCCCGCCTACACGATTTCAGCCCTGCTTGCCAACGAATTTGCCGAGGCCAATAGCCCTCTGCACATTGGGTCGCTCTTTTTCGCCGCGATGCTGCTGTTCATCGTGACGCTCCTGGTCAATATCCTCGCGGAACTGTTCGTGCGTCGCGTCTCCTTAGGACGTCAGTGAGAAACCCATGACAACGACGATTCCACAACAACCAGTCAAAGAAGACCTTACCAAGCCGATTGAAACCGGACGCAGTGTGTTTGACAGCGCTATGACCGTGCTGTCGATCGTCTTTACGCTCTTTGCGATCGTGCCGCTCTTCTCGGTTTTGATCTACGTGCTCATCCAGGGTTTCTCCTCTCTCGACTTTGACATCTTCACAGAACTGCCCGCACCGACCGGCACACCCGGCGGCGGCTTCGGTAATGCAATTCAGGGCACGCTCATCATGGTGTCCTTCGCGGCGCTCATCAGCGTGCCCTTCGGTGTGCTCACCGGGATTTTTCTTTCCGAGTACGCCCGCGACTCGCAGTTTATTCAGGTCGTCCGCTTTGGAGTCAACGTGCTCGCGGGCGTACCGTCTATCGTCATCGGCGTCTTTGCTTATGGCGTCGTGGTTGCTGCCTTCGGCAGTTTCTCGGCCTACGCGGGCGGTTTTGCCCTTGCCATCTTGATGCTGCCTATCATCGTGCGCACAACTGAAGAAGCCCTGAAGCTGATTCCCTGGGAACTACGCCTCGGCTCACTCGGACTCGGTGCCAACCGCTTCAATACGATTGCACGCGTCATCGTGCCTGCTGCCATACCCGGCATCATTACCGGCGTCATGCTGGCCGTCTCGCGTGCGGCGGGTGAAACGGCTCCTTTGCTGTTCACTGCCCTATTTAGCCAGTATTGGATTGAAAGTCTCAACCAGCCGACTGCATCGCTGGCAGTCCTTATCTTCAACTACGCGACAACCCCCTATGTCGATTTGCAGCGGAAGGCCTGGGCCGCTTCCCTGCTTCTCCTTTTCCTCGTGCTGGTCATCAGCATTGCAGCCCGTTTTGTTTTCCGCCGTCGTTTCTAGCGAGATTCTGGATTTATGAGTAACGAACTGCAGGCTGGCCAGGTAGACACCTCCGTTGGGACTGCTTACAAAGTCCGCGATATGGCTTTCTTCTACGGGACTAAGAAAGCGCTCGACAGCATCAACGTCGATATTCCCGCTAAGTCGGTAACCGCCATTATTGGTCCTTCCGGTTGTGGCAAGTCCACTTTCCTCAAGTCGCTCAACCGCATCGCCGAGGCTGAGACTAAAGTTCGCATCGATGGTCAGATTGAGCTATTCGGCCAGAATATTTACGACCCGAAAGTTAACCTGACCCGCCTGCGCAAGAACGTCGGCATGGTCTTCCAGCGCCCCAACCCGTTTCCGATGTCGATCTTTGACAATATTGCCTACGGCCCCCGCGTCTTTGGCTTCAAGGGCGACCTGAATGAACTGGTCGAATCGAGCCTCAAAAAAGCCTTTATCTGGAAAGAAGTCCAGGACAAGCTGCGCACCTCGGCCCTCGGCCTTTCCGGTGGTCAACAACAGCGCATCTGCATCGCCCGTTCACTCGCCGTCAACCCGGAAGTGTTGTTGATGGACGAACCCTGCTCGGCTCTCGACCCGATCGCCACTTTGCGCATCGAAGAGCTGATCGCCTCCCTGCGCGAACAGCTGACGATCATCATCGTCACCCACAACATGCAGCAGGCAGGCCGCGTCTCCCAGAACACGCTCTTCTTCAACACCGACGAGACGCGCATCGGCAACCTGGTAGAGGGGGGTCCGACCAAGGAAATCTTCTTCTCTCCCAAAGACAAGCGCACCGAGGACTACATCACGGGTCGCTTCGGCTGAGTCGCGAGCGTGGGTGGGCCTGATCGTAGACCCGGCGCAACCGCTCCGCTGCGAGCGGGCTGTAGTTTCTAGTAGCGACGGCCGACTGGTGGCCGAGCAATACCTGTACGACGTTCAGATCCGCCCCCCCGGCCAACAGGTGGGCGGCATAACTGTTGCGCAGCACTTGGGGCGTCACCCGTGGACCCGGACCGATACCGTAGTGGGCAAGGCGGATCTGCAGAGAGCGCACGCCCAAACGCTTACCGTGGGCGACAAAAAGGGCTGGATCTTGACGGTTGCTGAGCAGGAGCGGCCGGGCCAGACGCACGTAATTGGCCAGTTGACGGTGGAGTTGGCCGTCGAGCGGCAGTGAACGGCTGCCCGTAAGCCTCCACTTCGAGCGCTCGAAGTCGATGTCTTCACAGTTACTGGCAAGCAGTTCTGCGGCGCGCAAGCCGGTGGCGTAGAGGCTCACGATGAGCGTCAGGTCACATAGCCCAACCGGGGTACCGACATCCGGCATCTTCAGCAACCGCTGTACCTGTTCGACGCTCAGGACCGGCGACCGACGCGGGGGACTTGCCGGTCGAGCAAGGCCGACTGACGGGTCCAGTTCAATCTCGCCGGTACGCTGTAAAAACTGGTAGAAACTGCGCAGACTCCCCACCTTGCGGTTCAAAGTGGAAGAACGCAAATTCGCACGCCGCAAGTCGGCCACGAACCGCTGCAGGTGGCTGGCTTCAGCACAGCTTAGGGGCACTCCAGCTAGAAAAGCGGCGAACTGGTTGAGGTCACAGGCATAGGCGGCACAGGTGACGGGGGCCAGCCTGCGTTCGACTTGCAGGTAGTTGAGGAACGCTGCGAGAGCCACAAAGACCGGCGGCTAGACGAGTACCTGATGGGTGTGGGAGTGCTGTTTGACGTTGTCGCTATCGCTGACTACCCGCTCGGCACCGAGGATACGGCGGAAAGCCGGGTCAAAATTCAAGACGAAAGTACCGCCCGCTTCGGTCGTACAGGTTGTGCCGATTGGCACCAGACGCAGTTCGGGTTTCGCTTTGTAGGTGCGCGTCGAAGCCTGGGTGCGTTCGAGAAAGTCGCGGCAGGCATAGACCGCTTCACCGAGAATATCAGTCGGGATCGCAGGCTCGCCGTCACGGATAATGTCGGCGTAAGTGGTCGCGTAAATTTTCTGAAAAGTGGTGCGGATGCCGCGACTCAGCGCTTCGAGGCCAGTCGCCGGGACAGGCTCGATAATACTCACCGGGTCCGTCTTGCCGTCGGCATTCTTTTGGTAGCAGAGGGCCACACCGATGACGACGTAGTCCATGCCCTTGATGTCGGCGAGTTGCTGGGTATAGGTCACAGGTTGCCTCGGGGATCTTGACAGACCCCGCAAGTCTAACAGCAGCACGTCAGTTTCGAGTGGCAGCCTTCTTCTCATCGCCAGAGATACAAAAGTCCGAACAGTACCAGCCAGATTACATCGACGAAGTGCCAGAAAAGGGCCGTGGCGCTCAAGCCGAAGTGGCTCTCGGCGGTGTAGAGCCCCGGCACGAAGGAGCGGGCCAAGACGGCGAGTTGTAGGACGACGCCCGTGAGTACGTGTAAACCATGAAAGCCCGTGAGCAGGTAAAAGGTGCCGCCGAAAGGTCCGGACCCGAGCCCGAAGGGTAGGCTCCGCCATTCGAGCGCCTGTCCGGTCAGGAAGAAGATACCCATCGCACTCGTGGTCAAAAGCAGCAGGCGAAAGAGTGTGAGCTTGTGACGGTCGAGCGCCTTTTCAGCAAAGTAAATCACAAAGCTGCTCGCCACCAGCACGACAGTATTGATAGCAGGCTGGACCAGCTCCAGCCCGCCAAACCCGATCGGCAGCCAGCGCGGGGTGACCAGGCGTAAGGTGATATAGGCTACGAACAACATCAAAAAGAGCATGCTTTCCGAGAGCAAAAAGATGGTGACCCCGATCAGGCGGAGGTCCTGGTGATCTGTCTCGGTGGCGGAACTTTTCGGGGATTCGGCAAAAGGTGTTTCCATCGGCCAGTTTTCTCGTGGGTTACGGTTGGCCGGGGGATTCGCTGAGTGGCGGCGATTCGGTCTGGCCGTAAGCATAAGGCGGGCCGGTCACCACTGGAATTTCTGCAAAATTTTCAACAGGTGGCGGCGAAGTGGTGGTCCACTCGAGCCCAAGGGCACGCCAGGGGTTGCTGCCTGCCTTTTTGCCCTGCGTCCAGGAAAAGATCACATTAAAGAGAAAAGGCAAGGTCGAGACGCCGAGCAGGAACCCGCCGATACTCGACACGACATTGAGCGGTTGAAACTGAGGGTCGTAGGACGAGATTCGCCGTACCATGCCCATCAGACCGAGAAAGTGCATGGGTACGAAGAGCAAGTTGAGGCCGATGAAGTTGAGCCAGAAATGGATTTTGCCCCAGTTTTCGTTGAGCATGCGGCCGGTCATTTTTGGGAACCAGTAGTAGATGGCGGCGTAGATGCCGGTGACGGACCCGCCAAAGGCGACGTAGTGAAAGTGCCCGACTACGAAGTAGGTGTTGCTCACGTGGATATCGATCGGCACCGCGGCGAGCATGATACCCGTGATGCCCGCGAATAAAAACGTCGCCACAAAGCCGATTCCAAAGTGCATCGCTGCCGTCAGGCGCAGTTTGCCTCCCCAGATAGTCGCCGTCCAGGCAAAGATCTTGATGCCCGTCGGCACGGCGATGGCCATCGAGGTGATCATGAAAAACATGCGCATCCAGTCGGGAGTGCCGGAGGTGAACATGTGGTGTGCCCACACGAAGAAGCTGAGGACGCAGATCAGCACCGAGGAGATGGCCACTGTCTTGTAGCCGAAGAGCGGCTTGCGGGCAAACACCGGCAGTACCTCGGAGACGACCCCGAAAGTCGGCAGAATCATCACGTAGACGGCCGGGTGAGAATAAAACCAGAACAGGTGCTGGTAGATGACCGGGTTGCCGCCCCGGGCCGGGTTGTAGAAGCCGGTATTCGCCGTCAGGTCAAAAAAGAGCAGCACTACCGCCGCCGTCACCGCCGGGACACCGAAAAGCTGAATGATCTGGGCTGTGAGGGTCGTCCATACGAAGATCGGCATCCGAAAAAAGCTCATGCCCGGTGCACGCATCCAGACGATGGTGACCACGAAGTTGACCGCCGCCAGGATAGAAGAGACCCCATAAACCGCGACGCCCAGGATCCAGAGCGCCTGGCCATTGAGCCAGAAGCCGCTCGGGTTTTCGAGGCTGATGGGCGGATAGGACCACCATCCCGCCTGGGCGGTACCGCCGGGTACAAAGAAGCTGAAGAGCAAGATCAGACCGGCGGGCGGCAGCAGCCAGAAGCTGATGGCGTTGAGACGCGGAAAGGCCATGTCACGCGCCCCGATCATCAGCGGCACGAAATAGTTGGATAGCCCCGCGAGGGCCGGAAAGATCCACCCGAAGATCATCAACGTGCCGTGCATGGTGAAAAGGCTGTTGTATAGAGCCCGGTCCACCAGGTCAGAAGCCGGCGTGAGCAATTCGGCGCGCATGATCATTGCAAAGAGCCCGGCGAGCAAAAAGACAAAAAAGCCGGTGACCAGGTATTGGATGCCGATCACCTTGTGGTCGGTGCTGAAGCTGAAGTAGCGCCGCCAGTCTGCCGGGTCGGGACGACCGGGTTCGCCCCCAATCCTTGTGCTCGTGACATCAACCATCATTCACCGTCCTTCGGGTTGTCGGGGGCTGGGACCGACAGTCGGCCAACCGCTATTCAGCACTTTCGACGGCTCGGCGATTTTCGAGGCGGGGGGCACTGGGGCCGGTACCTGCCCGGCCCCGGCCCGGACAAGCCACTGCCGGTAGGCTTGCGGAGTATCGACGTAGACGTCCGCTGTCATCGTCGCAAAGTAAGTGCCGCTGAACTGTGAATCGTAGAGTCGGTAGCGGCCGGGGCGGATCGGCGTAAAGCTCAAGTCGATAGTCCGACCCGGAATAATGTCCTGCTTGATGCGGAAGTCGGGCACGTAGAAGCCGTGCAACACGTCCGCCGAGCGCATGGCGAGGCGCACCCGTTTACCGGCCGGCAAGTGCAGTTCGCCGCTCGTCACCTGGCTTGCGGCAGGATAGCGAAAAGACCAGGCGGCCTGTCGGGCCTCTACCTCGATCACCTCGTCTGGAGGGTTGCCTGCCTCCGGAGTGGCCGCGTAGGCAGGTTCGACACCCGCAGGCAAATGCAGGTGCACCACCTGCATCGGTCCGAGGATATTCATCTGCCGGTAGACATCGAAACTGTAAGCGCCGATCCAGATCACCAACACGACCGGGATCACCGTCCAGGCAATTTCAAGCTGAATATTGCCTTCGACCGGTTCGGCGTCGGAAAAGTCTCCCTTCGCGGCACTGAAGGCGAAGTAGCAGTAGAGGAGCGTTCCCTCGATGCCAAAAAAAATAAAGGCGGCGATCGTGACTAGAAACCGGAACAGGTCGTCCACCAGGATCGCCTCCGCCGCCGCCTGCGGGGGTAACCACGACTGCGAGGTCTGGCCTACCCAGTAACTGGCAAGCGCGTCCAGGACGACGAGCACCGCGATGGTCAGGTTCTGCTTGATAGTCATGGGGAGTGTCCTTGTTTTAGGCTCGTCACACCAGACTCCTGGCCCGGCGCACCAGCTCGTCGCCGATCCATTCGGTGGTCACTTTGAAGGCATGGCCGGCGACTGGAATGAGTTCCAGGTAAGTGAGCTGGCGAATGATATGGCCGAGGCGGCCCTGAATTTCGAAGCGGTCGAAAAGCTCGGCAGCACCTTCTTCCAGACCGAGCTTCATCAGCGTGCCGCGCATGAAGACGTGTTCGACAGCAGGGGTCTCTCCGGCCGACATCGAGATCAAGTTGCGGGCGATTACCTGGGCATGCTGGTAGGCGACCTGGGCTGTGGCGGGCAACCGTTTGTGGCGGGTTGCGCAGTCGCCGCCCGCGAATACCCCCGGCAGGCCCAGCAACTGCAAGGTCGGTGTGACGATCGGCCGGCCGGCCGGATCGCGGTTTTGTGCGGGAATTGCGAGCGAGCGGATGACCGGTGAGACCGCTGTGCCGCCGGTCCAGACAATCGTGCCCGCCTCCAGAGAAGCGGCTTCGCCGTTGTGGATATATTCGACCCGGCCTGGGTACATAGCGCTCACCGGTGCTCCGGTCAGCAGTTCGACCGGTACAGTGCGGCTCAGCAGAGCTTCGTGGGCACTCCTGCGCAGTTGATCGACTGTGGACGAGAGAATCTCGGGACCGCGACCGAGCAAGACGACTTTTGTCTCTTGAGGGCGGCCACCCAGTTGGGCGTAGGTGGCGGGCAGCCAATCGCCGAGAGTGGCTGCGAGTTCGACCCCGGAGTCGCCCGCACCGACAACCACCACCCTCAGCAGGCGGCGGCGCTCGTCGGGGTCTGCGCTTGCGTAGCCGCGCTCCAGAGCACTCAACAGATGTTTGCGCAAAGCAAGGGCATCCTCGGCGCTGCGGAAAGCAAACGCATATTCGGCCGCTCCGGGGATGCCGCCGTGGTCGATTGCACTGCCGGTCGCCAGCACAAGGTGGGTGTAGTCGAGCTGGCGTCCGGACGCCAGCTCGACTTTGTGGTTTACAAGGTCGATCTGTTCGGCACTGTCGAGGACGAGGGTGACACCGGTACCGGCCAAAAGTTCTGTATAACTCGGCCACACCTGGTCGTTGCGCATCTGCCCGGTGACCAGTTCGTAGAGGAGCGGCCGGAAGATGAAGCGGTCGCTCGGGTTTACGAGCAAGATGCGGCCGACGTAGCGCTGCTGGCTCAGGTAAAGGGCGGTGAACAGACCGGTGAAGCCGCCCCCGACGATCACCGTTTGGATGGTCGATTGATTCACAGCAGCCTCCGAAAAATCAGCATACGCACCACCCGTCGAGCCGGTTACTTGAGTGTGTTAGGACTTTTTCCCTGGCGCAGCAGGCCTGCGGCCGTGTTGTGAATCGCAAATTCACTGCCCATCTGGGCTCCGAGCGTGCCGTGAAGATAGAGAGCACCGATAGTGAGCACACAGGCTCCCAGGTAACCCCACTGCACCTGGCGCGATTGCCCCTTGCGCCAGATGAAGCGCTGCATCCCCCGCCAGACCGTGAGCCCGACAATCGTGGCCAGGAGCAGGACGCCGCCTACTCCATGCCAGAGCATCGTCGGCAGGGCCAACCACCCCCAGGCGCTGCGGATACCGGCGGGCGGGTTGGCGAGCATGATCTCAAAAAAGCCCGCTGCCACCGTGAAGAAAGTGATCCCCGCCGCTGCTACCAGGTTGTACCAGCCGACATCGAAGAAGTTGGCCCGGCCGGCGGGGATGCCGAAAAACTTGATGAGCGATCTTTCCACTGGGTAGAAGGCTCCTGCCAGGTCGAAGACGACGGCGATGATAAACAGGCCCAGGGTCAGATGTACCAGGTTGGGATGAATGGGAATCGGGTAAGGTAGCCCATTCGGGCCAAGCGGCAGGCCGAGTTCGAGTAGTCGAGGGTTCATCGCAAAAGCCCTTTTCGGGTCGCTTCGACGACGGGGCTGGTGTGCAACCCGTAGACCCAGACCAACTTTGCCCCGAGCAATACCTGATAGCAGACCAGGCCGCTCAACAACAGCCCGGCCCCGAGGTAGACAGGCGGAACTTTCAGGGGATTGTGCAGACGCAAATAGCTGCGCCAGGCCGTCATCCCGACAACGAGGGCCCCAAGCGACCAGCCGATCAGCGTATGCAACTGAAGGACGGGCCGCGCGGCCTCGTAGGGTTCAGCTAGTGCTGCTTCGAATTGACCGAACAGGATGGCGAAGAAAATTGACACCGAGGCAACGACGAGGTTCCACCAGCTCACCTCGAAGAACCGATTTCTGCGCGTCAGAAATCCCAGTAGATCGCAGAGAACCGAGAATAAAATCATCGCAATCACAAAGTGCACGATGATCGGATGGATCGGATCGGGATAGGGAAGGTTGTACTCGTTTAGAAAGGAGTCCACCATGACGATCTACTCCGAGACGACCAGAGCTTCCGTGGACGCCAATGGCGAAGAAGCTCAATTAAGTTTGCGATTAATATAAGTTCTGAAAACAGTTGTGTTGTCAGGAACGCAAAATCTGGGGGATGCCTGCAGAACTGCGCCCTGTATTGCGGCCGCCGAGGCCCCCTTATCGTAAACGAGAAAAGGTCTCGATTCAACCGTGTCGGTTGACGGCAAGTTATGGATGAACCTTCAGACCGGGACCGATTCGGATACAGTCTTTCCTAGTAGCAATCAGCATTGGGGTTCAGCATGGCTCAGGTACCAGGATTCAACCGCCTCTCGAAGTTCGCCCTGGCGCTTTCGACCGGGATTGTCTGTTTGTCGATTGCCCTACCGGCTTCGGCTGCCTACGACAAAGTCTTTTTTGCCGGGATGAAAGCGCGCAACATTGGTCCGGGTGCCATGAGCGGGCGGGTGGCGGCCGTCGATGTGGTCACGGCCCGACCCGAGATTATGTACGTGGGCTCGGCAACCGGGGGCGTCTGGAAGACCGTCAATAGCGGCACGACCTGGACCCCGATTTTTGATGACCAGTCCGTTTCTTCAATCGGAGCGGTGGCTATCTTTCAGGCAAAGCCCGAAATTGTCTGGGTAGGCACGGGCGAGGGCAACACCCGCAACAGTGCCGGGGTCGGGCGCGGCATCTTCAAATCGACCGACAGCGGCAAGACCTGGACAGCTCTGGGCCTGGAGAAGACCGAGCACATCCACCGCATCATCCTGCATCCGACTAACCCGGAGATTGCCTACGCCGCTGCCCTTGGCACGACCTGGGGCGAGAACACCGACCGTGGCGTCTTCAAGACCGTGGATGGCGGCAAGACCTGGAGCAAGATTCTCTACGTCGATAGCCGCACCGGGGCAGGCGACCTGGTGGTGGATCCGTCCAATCCTGACAAGTTGATGGTGGCGATGTGGGAGCACCGCCGGTGGCCCTGGAGTTTTAAGTCCGGCGGACCCGGTAGCGGTCTCTACTCGACAGCCGACGGCGGCACGACCTGGAAGAAGCTCGAAGCGAAAGATGGCCTTCCCGCCGGTGAACTGGGCCGCATTGGGCTTGCAATCGCTCCGAGCAACCCGAAAGTGGTCTATGCCCTGGTCGAGGCGACCAAAAATGAACTGCTGCGCTCAGACGACGGCGGTGCTACGTGGAAGACCATCAACCGCAGACCCGATATCAATCCCCGCCCGTTTTATTTTGCCGATATCGAAGTCAACCCCAAAGACGAAAACCTGATCTACCGCCTGCAGGTCAACCTCGATATCAGCAAAGACGGCGGCAAGACTTTCAAGGCCACGGGTCCCCAGTCCATCCACTCCGACCACCACGCCCTCTGGATCCACCCAAACGGCAACTTCATGGTCAACGGCAACGACGGCGGCATCGCCATCAGCCACGACCGGGGCAAGAAGTGGCAGTTTGTAGACAACCTGCCGCTCGGGCAGTTCTACCACGTGAGCGTCGATCAGGAGAAGCCCTACAACGTCTACGGCGGCCTGCAAGATAACGGGTCCTGGCGCGGCCCGAGCACAGCCCTCAAACCGACCGGTATCTTGAATGCCAACTGGGAAGCGGTCGGTTTCGGAGACGGGTTCGCCGTGCTGAGCGACCCTGAAAATGCTGACTATGGCTACGCGATGTCCCAGGGCGGGAACCTCTTTTACTTCAACTACAAGACCAGTGTGCGCAAGAGTATCCGGCCCACCGAGACCGACGTCAAACACCGCTACAACTGGAACGCGGCGATCGCCATCGACCCCTTCAACCCGAAAACGCTCTATTACGGCAGCCAGTTTCTACACAGGAGCCCCGATAAAGGCGACTCCTGGCAGATCCTCAGCCCGGATTTGACCACCAACGACCCCGAAAAACAAAAGCAGGACCTCTCGGGTGGCCTTACCCGCGACGTCACAGCAGCGGAGAACAACTGCACGATCTTGAGCATTGCCCCGAGTGCCGTCAAGCAGGGCGTGGTCTGGGTGAGTACCGACGACGGCAACGTCCAGGTGACTACCGACAGCGGCAAAAGCTGGTCTCGCGTCTCAGATTCCCTGGTGCAGTCGGGGCAGGTACCGGCCGGTACCTGGTCACCCCACGTCGAAGCTTCCCGGTTTGACCCGGCGACCGCTTACGTCGTCTTCGACGACCACCGCCGCTCCAACTGGCAGACCTACGCCTTTGTCACCCGCGACTACGGCAAGACCTGGAAGAGCATCGTCACCAAAGATATAGACGGCTTTGCCCACACCATCGAAGAGGATCCGGTCCAGCGCAACTTGCTCTACCTGGGTACCGAGTTCGGGCTTTTCGTGAGCATGAACGGCGGCCAGGACTGGCTGAAGTGGACGCAGGGATTACCGACCGTGCCGGTCACAGACCTGGTGGTGCACCCGCGTGAGCATGACCTGGTGATCGGCACCCACGGCCGGGGTATCTATATCCTCGATGACATTCGGCCACTGCGGACGATGAGCGAGACCCTGGCTGCGAAGCCCCTGCACCTTTTTGGGGTTGCCGATACCGAGCAATTCAACCCGGCCCCTTTTTCCGGGTCCTACTTCTTTCCCGGCGACGCACTTTTTAAAGGTAAGCCCCGAGCAAGCGGAGCGCTGATTACTTATGTGCTGAATGGCCCCGGTCTCAAGCCCGCCAAGCCCGACGTTCCTGAGGACAGCGAGGAAGTAGAGGCCGTCGCTACCAGGACAGCCTTGCCCCAGCCGGGCACCCCGGCATCGGGCGAGGACAAGCCGCCGACAGCACCCGCCGTGGCGGATGGAACCAAAAAAGAGGAAGCAAAGCTCGACATCGAAATCCTCGACAGCACCGGCAAAGTGATTCGCACCCTCAAAGCACCGATGCACCAGGGCCTCAACCGGGTTGCCTGGGACCTGCGCCGCGACAAGTTCAATGTGCCCCAGTACCCTCTCGACCCAGAACGGGCAAAAGAACGCGAGAAAGCCGAGAACGAGCGGCGTGGCCTGCTGGTACTCCCAGGTACCTATACAGCCCGGCTCAAGTACCGCGATACAGTCGCAACCCAGGGCTTTGCCGTTAAACCTGACCCGCGATTGAAAGATGATCTAGCCGGACGTCGCAAAAATCACGAGCTGGCCCTGGAGGCGGGCGACATGCTCGATTCACTGACCAAAGCTTACCAGCGGCTCTGGCAGACCAAAAAGACACTCCAGGTCGCCACTGCTCCTGAAAAGAAAACCTCCACTGCTTTGCAGGAGCGGGGCCGAGTCCTCGACGGGAAATTGACCGGCCTGACTGACCGCCTGGCTCCCAACGAAGACCGCCAGGGAATCTACGATCGCACCAATGGCGTGTCTCAGCAGGTCGGTATGTTGCTGCAGATGCTGCAGAGCACGTACGGTGCTCCTACCCAGCCGATGACAGTCAAGTACACCAAGGTGAAGAAGATGGTCGCTGAGACACTGGCTGAGATCGATCAGCTCTACCGGACCGACGTGGTCGCCTTCGAGCAAGAACTGAAATCGCTCGGTGCCGACACGGGGGCGTCAGGGGCGACGGCACTCCCTTAAACTGTGCGAATTGAGCAGTGAGGCCCCACCCTCAACCCGGCAACCAGTGAACGGCACTGCCGGGTCGGATGTCAGGATTAGCACGCTCTTCAGGAGAAATGGATGTTAGAAAGTGGAAACACTTGCCCCCGGTCGGCTGCAATCGGCGATCTGGTCTCGCTTATGTAATAGCTTCGATAAATTTAGCTAAGATTCCTACAACCCGGCAACCAGTAACTTATGAAGGTATGGCAACGAAGAAAGTTGCAGGAGAAGCTAAGGTTCCTGCGACCGATGGTAATGTCCGGCTATCAAAATATGCTGAGTATTCAAAGCCGGTTCTCGGCCGGTCTCAGACAGATTGAACCGCTGCGCGATACGCTCAACCTTCCTTCCAAAAAAGTCTTCAGTTGGCAGGAGTGGCTCAATCAAAGTGAGGGAGATTTCGAGGTCAGTCTCGACCTTGAGCGTCCGGGGTGTAGTGGTTCCGCTGCCCCAGACCAACGAGAGCCAGGTTCACTGGCAATTCGTCCATCACCAGAATGTAGACATCCAGCGCACGTTCGTAGCCTCGATTCAGGACGGCTACGTTCTGGGCGGTCCGAGTGCTGGCAGCTACTTGAACCGCCACGGCGATCTGCTCTGGGATCTGGGAAAAGAACACTGGCTTTACTATGACAACTTCTATTCCAATACGTTGCTGTACCTGCCCAAACCACGTTCTATTCGGGGCACCGTGGCGGTACTCGCCCATCCAGTTGCTTATGACAACTACGGCCACTGGTTGTTTGATGTGCTTCCCAAACTCGGTCTTCTAGAAAGAGCAGGCTTTACACCCGACAAAATTGACCACTATGCCATTGGCTACCGGGGTCTGAAGTTCCAACTCGAAACACTCAAAGCAGCCGGGATTTCCCCAGATAAAATTATCCCGTTCGATCAAAAGAGTTATATCCAGGCAGACCAGCTCTTATTGCCGTTCCTCTCCACCTATCAAGATCAGGTCCATCAGCCGAGTACGATCGACTACGTGCGTCGCCTCGCAGGCATCGGCAATGTTCCGCAGTCTGGTGAGCGGCTGCTTTTTATCTCCCGAGAGGATGCCTCTTTTCGCCGGTTGATTCAAGAACGCGAGATCCGTCCGGCTCTGGAGAGCCTGGGTTTTGAGTTCATTACCCTGGCAGGGGTCGGCCTTGCCCAGACAGCAGATCTTTTTAAACAGGCGAAGCTGGTCGTTGGGCCGACCGGCTCTGGACTGATGAGTGTCGCCTTCTGCCCGAGCAGTGCACAGGTAGTCGAAATTGTCGGACCTACTTACTTCACCTGTCACCACTGGTACCTGGCTTCTGAATGCGGATTGCGACATCACTACTTCATGGGAGAAGGTCCGTCCATCCCGGAAGGGGGTTCCCTGGTCGGCCTGACCAACGATATCAACGTAAATCCCGAGGCTTTAGTGGCCTACGTTGCTGCCCTGGTGAAAGGCTGAAAACTCACACCCATGCCCGCAGAAAAGCGGTCGTGCTCTCCCACGCGACCGCGCGATTGAGCAGGCGAGCCTCGAATACTCTGTGTACTGTGCTGACTTCACCCGGTTCGAGCAGTCGGGCAAGCTGGTTTGCGTAGGTCGGTGAATCACCGGTTTCAGCAAACCAGCGTCCGAGCAGTGTGCTGGTTAGCCGCAGTTCTGAACCCATGGGTTCACTCGTCACCGTCGCGCTGAAACCGGCTGCCTCAAAGGCCGACCGCAGGTCTTCCGCACTCTGCCGCAGCAGCGGATCCTCTGCGTAGATGGCTTCTTCGGCGGCGACTACCCGGCTGTACAGTCGATTGCCAAGCCAGGCAGGCTCAAGTAATCGATAAAGTCTCTGGGTAAGGCTGGGGACACTCTCAGCCAGGACAATCAGTCCTTTGGGAGCCAGCAGTGGTAATAACCGGGCAAGCTGGGCATCGCTTGCGCGAGTGTGCCGCAAAGCGTTGCGGCCGACGATGCGGTCGAAGCGAACGCCAGGGGTGGCTTGCGTGAGCACTTCAGAAAGCTGAGTGATAGAAGCACTCAGGATCACAGGACGGATGAGGGTCGGTAGGGCTTCGGCCTGGGCGCGGAGTGTGGCTGCTTCTTCAGGAGTGCGGGTGACGGTGTAGACGCCGCCCTCCGGCACCTGACGCAGGGCCTCCCAGGTGAGCAGTCCACTGCTTGAACATAAATCGAGCACGACGTGGTGGCGAGCGGGCAGGGCAAGGGCGAAGACCCGGTCACGCAGCTCGCCGAGTTGTTCGCCCATGCGGCTCAAAGTCCGCTGCAGCCAGCGGTCGGTGGTACTGTCGGTCGGGCTGAAAGTAAGCACTTTCCGGTCGTCGCGCCATTCGGCCAGGGCGGCCAGTTGCGCTTCGCGCCGTCGCTCGACACTGGTTTTGATCTGTCCTTCAAATCCCTGGTCGGAAGGCTGGAAGAAGACCTGCCCCTGCAGATTGGCAGGCAAATACTGCTGAGCGACCCAATGATCGCGGTAGGCGTGCGGATAGAGGTAGCCCGCGCCGTGGCCAAAGCCTTCTTTGTCGCGGTTGGCATCTTTGAGGTGATTGGGGGGATCGGCCGCCTGTTCGCGCTCGACAGCAGCAAGCGCATCAAAAAAAGCCATCGTACTATTCGATTTGGGAGCGGTTGCCAGGTATAAAGTTGCCTGTGCCAGGTGATAGCGTCCCTCCGGCAGCCCGACCCGGTCGAAGGCATCGGCACAGGCGGTCACGATGCCGAGGGCCTGGGGGTCCGCGAGCCCCACATCTTCACTGGCCTGAATCAGCAACCGGCGAAAGATAAAGCGCGGGTCTTCTCCGGCGTAGAGCATGCGGGCAAGCCAGTAGAGAGCGGCGTCCGGGTCCGAGCCTCTGAGGCTCTTGATGTAGGCGCTTACCGTGTCGAAGTGGGCGTCACCTTCTTTGTCGTAAAGTACGGCTCGCCGCTGAATCGACTCCTCAGCCACGGCAAGAGTAATCCGAATCCGGCCCGCTTCGTTGAGTTCAGTCGTCTCGACAGCGAGTTCAAGGGCATTGAGCAAAGTGCGGGCATCGCCCCCGGCCACATCGACCAGATGGGCAAGCGCCTCGGGATCAAGCTGGACCGGCCGATTGCCGTAGCCACGCACTTGGTCTTCTATAGCCTGCCGTGCGACCGCACGCATATCGACACTTTCAAGCAGCTTCAGTTGGAAGAGGCGCGAGCGACTGACCAGGGCTTTATTCACCTCAAAGTAGGGGTTCTCGGTCGTGGCCCCGATCAGAGTGAGGGTGCCGTTCTCGACCCAGGGTAAAAGGGCATCCTGCTGCGACTTGTTAAAGCGATGCACCTCGTCCACGAACAAAATCGTGCGCTGATCGTACTTGCCACGCCTTTCCTGGGCCACTTCGATGGCGGATCGAATTTCTTTGACCCCGGCTAAGACCGCGTTGATGGCGATGAAGTGGGCGCGGGTCGTACCGGCGATGATCCGGGCCAGAGTCGTCTTACCGGTGCCCGGCGGGCCATAAAAGATCAGCGACGAGAGCTGGTCAATCTGGATTGCCCGACGTAACAGACGACCGGGACCAATAATATGATCCTGGCCAACAAATTCATCGAGCGTTCGCGGGCGCATGCGGGCGGCAAGGGGTGCCTCCGCTTCCAGCCGCTCCAGGCGGTGTTGCTCGAAAAGATCCATCAGGCAAGTTTGACCGGCAACGACAGCTTCAAGTTGAAAAGCACCCAGAGTCTAGATCAAGATTGGTTGTCAACCGTTTGCTTGCGGAAAGAAAACCGCTGGTTGAGGTTGTACTGTACGAAAGTGACCGCGACAATTGAAAGTAGCTTAGTCAGCAGGACATTGTACTTCAATACATCAACCAGCAAATAGAGTATTCCTGCGCTCAAGACAAGCCCAAATAAACCAACTGAGTAAAACTTGGCAAACCTGGCGAACAAATTGTCTCTTACTTTGAAGTTGAAGTAGGCGTTGAGGATGAAGTTGTTGACCATACCGCATGAGGAACTGGCAAAGTTCGCGTATTGATAGAAAACACCGAGAACGTCAGTCAACACGTAGAAAATTCCCAGGTCAATCACCACTCCAGATAAGCCGATGACACAGTACCTGATAAAGGATTGGTAGGTCGTCAGGAATAGCTTGAGTTGCGCGACCAACCTGGTAAACCGGTCCGTTGGACTAC
>JANNPH010000152.1:0-2494 GCA_031399965.1 Gloeobacteraceae cyanobacterium SOY_34_metabat_159
CCTCGCGGGCTGGACGGTTGCCCAGGCGGCTGACCTGCTCTACTTTAATTCGGTCCAGAACCCGTTGCTGGTCAGTATGAATGCGGGATTGTTTGAGCGGACCTTGCCTGGCTCCAGCTAGTAGGTCAATATCACAAAATCTTAACAATCTCAAGTTCGCCACTCGGAGTCGGCCCATCTAAGATATTGGGTGATTCGGCACAGGACTGCAGATACAGCTAGTGCTACTTACGAGAGTCCCCCGTGTTAGAGACATCAGCAAAAGCAAATTCGAGTCCTTCAACCTCCCCTCGGATCGTCCACGGTCAAAAAAACCTGAAACTGATCGAAGTAAACTACAAGCGCAATAGCGGTTCAGACTTTACAGAGCGCATCGAGCAGCTACAGAAAGAGTTTGTCTACAGCGAACACAGCGCCCATGCCTGGGTCGAGCCGGAATTTGCAGTTCTTTATGGCAGTCCCTTCTATACCCAGGCGTCAGAGGCCCAAAAACTGGCCCTCAACCACCTCTACTGGGTATGTTTCTACAACTACTCGATCGGTGGTGAGGTGTCGACTATGGTCTACAACCAGCTCACCTGCGGTGCTTTCTATCCGCTCGGCGGCTACGAGACTGTCTGCCGCGAACTGGATCTGGAGACTTCTCAAGAACGCGTTCACGTCGAAGCTTTCCGCAAAATTGGCCAGCAGACCGAGATTGCCCTGCTGGGCGAACTGACCTTTAATCGGTCGCTACCCAACTACGTCGAGGCCGCGATCATCCACCCCCAAACTGGAGCGCGCTCGTTTTTGCGCAACGCCCCCGCCCAGTTTTATGCTTTGCAAGTCGGTGTCTCGCCCTTCGTAGCAAGCCAGTATTACATCGTGCGCGGCCTTCGCAACATCCAGTTGAAGGTAAAAGAGTATCGCCACTCCCAACTCTATCGAGACCTGGAGAAGACCGGTGCTTTTGTACCGGGTCCGACGGCGGTCTCGCACTACCACTATCTCGACGAAGCTTTTCACACAGCAACTTCACAGCTGCTCTCCCACGACCTTTATAAAGATTTCAAAGACCCCAGCCTTAGCGAGCGGTTCGCTGCCAACCTCGGAATTCTCGGTGTACAGCGCACGATGCAGACACTCTCAGGCGCCGTACCGGGCATCTTCTCGGACGATGAGCAGTATATGCCGTTACTTTACCGGATGATGCGCTCTCCCCTGTTTGGTCTCGATGCGCGCGAGGCGAGGGCAATGCTCAAAAATTGTCTTTGTTACGAGCACGAGGGCTTCCATGTCGCCCAGCGCTACCACCAGAAAGCCCTCGCCGACAATCTCAAGTACGTCGAAGCCGCCGACTACCTGTGGCCGGTTAACCGCGAGCTGCGCATCATGGCGCGGGCCACAGTCGGGCAATCGCTCAAAAACAACGTCAAAGCCTTCAATCGCTTTGCCCGCAACCAGGGCGAAGGGTCGTGACGGTCTGCGTGCATTTCGCCGACGAAGCGTTCAGCGTCGAAGTCGCATCCGGGCAGAGCCTGACTGACATCTGTGACCAATACCCGACCTCGCTACTCTTTGGTTGCCGGGATGGAGCCTGCGGCACCTGCTTAATCGAGGTAGTCGAAGGCATCAGCCACCTCGATGCGGTGACCGAGGTCGAGCGCGACATGCTTGAAGTGCTGGCCGAGGACAACCGACAGGCACGCCTTGCCTGTCAGTGCATTGTGCGCGGCGATATTCGGATCCGGTCGCTCAAATAGGTAAGATGCTCGTCATGCGCGCAGCATTTCTTGGACCCAGTGGAACCTACGCCGAGCAGGCTGCCCTCGCCCTCCTCGGGCAAACTGTCGTAAGCACTCCCTTCGGCAGTATTCAGGCCACTTTGCGCGCCGCTGCCGCCGGAGAAGCCGAGTGCGCCGTCGTGCCCATCGAAAACTCGATCGAAGGCTCGGTGCCTGCTACTCTCGACACGCTCTGGCTGTTGCCGTCGCTGCAGGTGCGTACTGCCCTGGTGCTACCCATTCGCCATTGTCTCATCAGCAACGAGTCCGACCCGGCACAGATCAAGGCGGTCTACTCCCACCCGCAGGCCCTCGCCCAGTGTCAAAACTGGCTTGAGAAGCACTTGCTTGCTGCTGACCGGCTGCCGACCGCCTCGACAAGCGAGGCGCTTCGCCATGTGGCGCCAGGCACAGCTGCGATTGCCTCGGTGCAGGCCGCCGAACTGCACGGCCTACCGATACTCGCCCACACCATCAACGACCATCCCGACAACTGCACCCGCTTCTGGCTGGTGAGTGCGTCACCCCTCGGCGACCGTTTTAGAGAACCGGCAACTTATACTTCGATCGCTTTTAGCCTCAAAGCAAACCGGCCCGGTGTTCTCTATGAGGCGCTCACCATCTTTGCCCTGGAGCGCATCAATCTTGCCAGAATCGAGTCGCGGCCTACTAAAAAAGTGATCGGCGAGTATCTGTTTTTTGCCGACCTTGAAGGCGCGAATACTGATAAA
>JANNPH010000075.1:0-14053 GCA_031399965.1 Gloeobacteraceae cyanobacterium SOY_34_metabat_159
CGCAAGAAGCCGCGGATTGCCAAAAAAGTGGCGATCACCGTCTTCTCCTTCCCGCCTGACAAAGGCAACGTCGGTACCGCCGCTTATCTCGATGTGTTTGCCTCCATTCACAACGTCATGCGCGTCCTCAAAGAAAACGGCTACGACGTCGAGGGGCTACCTGACGACGGCCACGCGCTATTGCTCGAAGTGCTCCACGACGTCAACGCCCAGATCCGCAGCTCTGAAATCAACGTCGCGGCCAAGATGACCGTGCAGGAGTACGAAGCGCTCACCCCCTTCAGCGATTCTCTGAACGCAAACTGGGGACCGGCACCGGGACCCTTCAACAATGACGGCACCAACCTGGTCGTCTACGGCAAGCACTACGGCAACCTGTTCATCGGCGTCCAGCCGTCCTTCGGCTACGAGGGCGACCCGATGCGCCTGATGTTCTCGAAGTCGTGCTCGCCCCACCACGGGTTTGCCGCCTACTACACCTACATCGAAAAGATCTGGGGAGCGGACGCGGTACTGCACTTCGGCACCCACGGCGCGCTCGAATTTATGCCCGGTAAGCAGATGGGCATGTCGGGCAGCTGCTACCCCGACCGCCTCATCGGCACCCTCCCCAACCTCTACTACTACTCGGTCAACAACCCCTCCGAGGCGACGATTGCAAAGCGCCGCTCCTACGCCTCGATCATCAGCTACCTGACGCCGCCCGCCGAAAACGCAGGCCTCTACAAGGGCCTCAAGGAGCTTCAGGAACTGATTGCTTCTTACAAGCAACTGCGCGAATCCGAGCGCGGCACGACCATCGCCGAGACGATTGCCGAGAAAGTACGCCAGGTCAATCTTGATAAAGACGTCGCCATCCCGGCCCTCGGTTCGATTGAAGAGCGCGACACCTTCATCGGGCTTATCTACAAGTTCCTGATGGAAATCGAAGAGCGGCTCGTGCCCTGCGACCTGCACGTCGTCGGCACCCCTCCCACTGCCGTCGAAGCCATCGACACCCTGGTTGGCGTCGCCAGCTTCGACCGACCCGAGAAGGAGATGTTGGGTCTTGACCGGATGCTCGCCACTGCCCGTGGCTGGGACATCGAAGCCCTCCAGCGCGACGCCGACACCGGCCTCATCGAGCCCCTCGACCGCCTGCGCGAAATCAAAATTGCCGCCAAGGCAGCCGTCCGCGGCCTGGTCGATGCCCAGACCGACGCCAACGGCCGCGTCTCGCGGGTGTCGCTCTTGAACTTCTTCAACATGGGTTCGACCGAACCCTGGGTTGAAGCGCTGAAAGGTCATGGTTTCGTACTCGAACCGAAAGACCTCAAGCCCCTCTTCGAGTTCCTGGAAGATGTCTTAGAGCGCATCGTCGCCGACAACGAACTGGGCGCACTCGTGAAGGCCCTCGAAGGCGACTTCACCCTGCCTGGTCCCGGCGGCGACACGGTCCGTAACCCGATCGTGCTCCCCACCGGCCGCAACATCCACGCCCTCGACCCGCAGTCGATCCCAACTGCCGCCGCCACCAAGTCAGCCCAGATTGTCGTTGACCGCATGCTTGCCCGCCACCGTGCCGAGAACGAAGGCCGCTGGCCCGAGACGATTGCCACCGTCCTCTGGGGCACCGACAACATCAAGACCTACGGTGAGGCCCTCGCCCAGATCCTCTACATGATCGGCGTCAATCCCGCTCCCGACTCGATTGGCCGGATGAACTGCTTCAAGCTCATCCCGCTTGAAGAACTCGGCCGTCCGCGCATCGACGTCGTCGTCACCTGCTCAGGCATCTTCCGCGATCTGTTCCCCAACCAGATGGAACTGATCGACAAAGCGGTAAAGATGGTCGCCGAACTCGACGAGCCCCTCGACCAGAACTTCATCCGCAAGCACGCCCTCGACCAGGCATTTGAACTCGGCATCTCGCCGCGCAAAGCCGCCACCCGCGTCTTCTCCAACGCCTCCGGGTCCTACGCCGCCAACGTCAACTTCGCGGTCGAAACCGGGGCCTGGGAAACCGAAGAGCAACTGCACGAGATGTACCTGAGCCGCAAGTCGTTTGCCTTCGGCACCGACGCCAACAACGCTCAAGAACGGGGCATCTACGAAGCAGCCCTCAAAACGGTCGATACGGCCTTCCAGAACCTCGACTCCAACGAGACGAGCATCACTGACGTCGATCACTACTTCGACTACCTCGGAGCGGTGACGGGGGTCGTCGAGAAGATGCGCGGCGGCAAGCGGCCCTCGGTCTACATGGCCGACACTACCGCCGCCCAGGCCCGCATCCGCAGCATCGAGGAGATGGTCCGCCTCGATTCGCGCACCAAGATGCTCAACCCGAAGTGGTACGAGGGCATGCTCAAGCACGGCTTTGAGGGCGTGCGCGAAATCCAGTTCCGCCTCACCCACACCTTCGGCTGGTCGGCTACCGCCCACGCTGTAGATGACTGGGTCTACGACGAAACTGCCGACATCTTCATGAACGACCAGCAGATGGCCGAGCGCCTCAAACAGCTCAACCCCCACGCCTACCGCAAGATGGTCGGGGTACTCCTGGAGGCAAATGGACGTGGTTACTGGCAGACCACCCCAGAACAACTCGACCGTCTGCAGGAACTCTACTCCGACCTTGAAGACGACATCGAGGGCGTCAACCTGCCACCCCTGCAGCGGCCGCCGTTGATGTAGAAAGCATCTGTGAAATGTTCGCTGAAGCCCTGGGGGGTTCCCTCCAGGGCTTTGGTGTGGGGAGCCTACTAATGCTGACAATCCTCTGCGAACTGATGGCTCAGGTCCCCAGTGCCAGCCTGAATGTGGCTGAGTTGACGATTCAAACGAACAAACTCCAGATGCCTTGAGAATATCTGGCGGGCGTTGGTGGGCAGGACCACCGTTGTCAAGGGAGAACTCCTTGCCTGAATCTTGTACTGCCTACTGATGTAGGGCAGGAAATTCAAAGGAACGACAAGTCGAGTAAGTCGAAAGAACGGCACGCCTGAGAAACAAAGGCTGATTGACAACTGCATTGCCGCCAAAGCTCTCGCTTAGAATACATTGAGTGAGAAATTGCTGGATTATGTAAGTATTTCTCACAATTTCACATATTTGAGGTAGTGAATCTCAAGTGCTTACTCCGTAAGCTTGACCTGATACCCCCCTGACGGAATGTGAGCGCGCCTTACCTTTGTCCATCCGGGAGAAAAAGCGATGAGCGTCGAGCACAGCTTGCGTGAGGACAGGTCTAAAGCTCAGAACATCTCTGCAAAGACAAATACCCATGTCTATATCCCTCTAGAAGACGTTCGGCTGTGCCGCACCCAGCCACGGCGTTACTTTGACGGGGTGGCCATGCAGGAACTAGTCGACTCGGTACGCCGACACGGAATTTTGCAACCCCTGCTCGTCAGGCCAGTTGCCGTCGAGTGCTACGAACTGGTGGCTGGCGAACGGCGCTATCGAGCTGCTGAGCAGGTGGGCTTGCAGGTGGTACCGGCAATCGTTCGTGAGATGGATGAGGAGGAGGCGGTACAGTACGCCCTCATCGAAAATATTCAGCGCGAGAACCTCAATCCGCTCGAAGAGACAGAAGGTATCTTGCAGTTGCTCGCCATCCGCCTCAAGCGCACAGAAGCACAGATCGTCTCACTGCTCTATCGTCTTCAGAACTCGCTGCGCAAAAAGGCTACCCATAACGTTATGGGTAGTTCAGAACTCGAAGCAGTGCAGAGCGTCTTCACCAGCATCGGTACGATGACCTGCGAGTCCTTTATTAATAACCGCCTGCCCCTGCGCAATATCCCGCATGACATCTTCACCGCTCTGCGCGAGGGGCGGCTCGCTTATACCAAGGCGCGTGTCCTGGCTCAAATTAAAGACCGGGTCCAGCGCGGAGTGCTGCTTGAAGAGACGATTGCCAGGAATCTGACCTTGAGCCAGCTACGCAGCTTGATTCGTACCCAGAACGAACCGGTAAACGACGCGATCTTGAAACGTATCGATGCAGTCTACCGGCGGGTCAAAAAGGAGCGGATCTGGGAAGACCCGGATAAAAAAGCCCGCTTTGAAAGCCTGATTGCCGAACTCGACTCTCTGACTGATAACGACTAGGTTTTACCATCCAAAATCGCTCCGGTGGGAGGTTGCGCGTACTTGCTCTCCCCTCTGCTTCCTGAAATTCGGACCGTCTGTGCCGTCTTTGATAACTGCAGTTTTTGTGTTGCAGTAAGATTTTCGAGAAATATCGCTCTTTTCTCATCAATGTAGTCTGCTGCTTTTTATGAATTTAGTCCTATTAAAAGTTTGTGGTTCGAACTGCTTTTAATTCAGTTATGAGAAAAATGGTGAATCGCATGTGGTGATGGGAGGGCCGCTTGATACTTGTTTGCCAATTACAGGCGTAATGATTTGAACATCTAGACTGGGTTTGCCAGTATCGAACTTCTTGCTCACTCGGCTTTGAATTAGAAAGAGCAGTCACTTGCTTTTTGATTGCACAAAAAAATGGGCGGACAGGTTTCCCCGCCGCCTCATGGACATCCACTTATGGTGGAGCAACCCTAACATAATCCTGCCTATGGCTCAAGCTAGATAGAAGCTTCTCTGAGTACAGAGAGATAACCTGTTTTCTCATAAGCAAGTTTGCTACTTCTATACTGAAAAGATTTCTGCTTGCATAACCACCAAGGAGGTTCAGGGGCACTCTGCACAGGCGGTCTGAGTGCCAGGAAAAATCTTGAACTTATGATAAAAACCACAACTTGATTAGAAAAACATTCGAATATGCTCTCTAGCCTTTCAGGAAAATCAGGTTTTCTTGAAACCCTGTTTGTCTTTTCTGGACTTCTTAATACTTCAAATTTGAATTTTCTCATTCTTGAGGAAGCAATCTCAGACTCGATTAAAGTTTTCAT
Source organism: Gloeobacteraceae cyanobacterium SOY_34_metabat_159 (assembly GCA_031399965.1). GTDB lineage: Bacteria > Cyanobacteriota > Cyanobacteriia > Gloeobacterales > Gloeobacteraceae > JANNPH01. Next base: position 4,899 of record JANNPH010000075.1, read on the forward strand.
GTTTGTACAATGAATTTTTTGCAATTGCTCGTGAATCAATAGACAAACTAGCAAATTGAAATAGTATTAAACTGCATTGCCTTCTTTGTCTGAAACAGGGATGGTGAGATCAATCTAAAAGTGGTAAGGAGTGAATGAGAGATGAGGTTCAATTACAGACTGAATGTGTTAGCATGGGCAACCATGCTGCCTATCGCTAGCGCCAGTGTATTCAGTGCAGTAGCAACTGCAGGACAGATTGATCAGGTAGTCGCGCTACCCAAAGTTAACGCAGCAAATGTATTGCAATCCAAGAGTGCAACTCTTGATCTTGAGGGTGCTAGAAGGCTCCTGGACCAGGCCAACAGCAAGGCTCAAGATCTGGAGTACCGGCCGCCAATGTGGAACTGGACGACGCCCGCCACCATCAAACGCGTCGGTCAGGCCACCACTCCCCCTGCCTCCGGCTCGACTGCCCAGGCAGCCCCCGACGCCGCAGACGATGCCAGCGATATCCTCGATGAAGTGTCGGTTACTGCCACTCGCCGCCTGACCCGTCAGCGCGACATCACCGCCACCACCTACTCCATCAAGAAAGAAGACTTCCAGAAGCAAGGCGCCGCCACCGTCACCGACGCTCTGCAACTGGTGCCCGGCTTCCAGGCCCAGCCCTCCCTCGGCGGTGTGCGCAACGCTGCCGGCGTCTTCTTGCGCGGCTTCGACGACCAGCGCTTCCAGGTACTGAGAGACGGCCTCTCCCTGACTCGCTCCTCCAACAACAGAAGCGACGTCTCGCGCTTTGCTATCGATGACCTCGAACGCATCGAAGTAGTCACCGGCGGTGCCACTCTGCGCTACGGCTCGGGCGCCGTCGGCGGCGTCATCAACCTCATCACCGAGACTCCCAAGGGTCCACCCAAGCTGACGCTCTGGTACCAGGGCGGCTCCTACGGTTTCAGTCGCTACACGGCCAAGTACGGCGGCGGCGATGACACCTTCAGCTACAACTTCATCTACACCGGCCTGGTTGCTCAAAACAACTACCCGTTCCGCTACACGCTGCCCTCCTCGGCGCAGTTCTACGGACCGACCACCAACCCCAACTCGCTCGAACCGCTCGGTAGCGGTCTCAACTCCTTCGGTCTGCCGAATTCTGATCCGGCGAACAACGGTGCGATTGACCTGTTCGGCTACTTGAAGCCGGAAGTGGGTCCGCCCATCACCATCTCGGGTATTGCCGACCAGGCGTTCAACGCGAGCGACACGTATTCGGCGAAGCTTGTGTTCAAGCCAGACCCGACGAACCGGATTGCGCTGCGTCTGAACCAGCAAAATAGCCGCAACGCCGGTAACGGCCCGGGCGGCTATTCTGCTGCCGCTTGCGCAGGTGGTGCGACGACTGCCCCCAACGGTACTTTCAACCTCGATCGCTTCTTGCCGATTAACCCGGACGGCACAGAAAACCCGGCCGCCTGTCAGCCCGGTGTCTTCTTCCCCAACACCCGCCCATTTCAGATCTTCAACAACAACTTCACCGGCACGGCGTTTTCGCCTTACGTGCAATCCGCCGACGGCAGCCGCACCTTTGCCGCTGGCAAGGCTTTTGCCGCCGGGGTCGAAACCTCGACGGGTACAATCGACCAGTTCCAGTACACAGAGCAGACGCAGACCGAGGCGGCTATTCAGTGGGACTACGACATCACCCCGACCACCAGCCTGAATAGCTACATCTACTACTACAAGTTCGGTGGCACTTCCTTCAGGCAGAACAACAACTTTCTCACCAACACCGACCTGTCCTACGCCTTCTCACTGCTAGCCAACCCGGCAAGAACAATCGGCAACTCTGGCTACGTGCTCACCCCGACCTCCCAGCCCTACTTTGAAGGCAACAAGCTCGAACTGCAGAGCGCTCTCAACTACCAGTTCAGCCCAGGCAGCAACCTGCAATTCGGTCTCAACTACACAGAAGACCGCTCCTACCAGCAAAAGTCTACTGGACGCACCTTCTTCGATGCCGCTATCTCGCGCTCCTCGGCTTTTCTAATCTTCGACTTGAGCTTTAGCGACCAGCTCAAAGCGAACATCGGTGGTCGCTATACCTACTCGACCCAGTTTGGGGTAGTCGGCACTCCGGCGGTCGGCATCCGCTACAACCTCAGTAACCTGATCTCACTGCGGGCGAATGGCTCCTACGTCTTCAACGCGCCGAGCATCTCGGACTTGAACGTCTCAGGAGCACCGTTCATCGCCAACCCCAACCTGCGGCCTGAATCGGGTGTCACTTACGACTTTGGTGTGGACATCACCCCGGCGCGCAACATCGGTTTGCAGTTCACCTACTTCAACACCTACCTCGATGGTGCCATCGGTCCGGTCCCCATCATTGGTCCCGGTGGAGTGCAGTTTCAACAGCAAAACCGTGACAGCCGACTGGCTGCGGGTATCGAGGCACGCGGTACCTGGCAGGTGACCGACCAGGTGTCCTTGCAGGTCGTCTGGACAAACACCGATGCGCGCAACTACGGTCCGATTGACAACCCAAACCAGGGAACTTTCCCCAACTTCTACCAGTTCCAGGATCCGAACATCCCCAACAACAACGTAGTGGCGAGCCTCACCTACGCCAACAAGGGGCTGACGGCGACCTTGCTGACTCGCTACGACGGCGGTAAGCGGCGGTTTGCCTCGACCTACACGGTGCCCTCGTGGGCAACGCTCGACTTCAACGTCGAAGTGCCGGTCACCCCTTACTTCACGATTACCGGCAGTGTCTTCAACCTCACCGACACCCAGTACGAAGTCGTAGACGGGCTACCAGGCGTCGGCACCACCTTCCGGGTCGGTGGTCGTCTCGAAATTGGCGGCTAGCGCAACGGTGTCGAACGCTCACCTGGACTGCCCCGGCGAGACTCCGACTTGATACGGAGTCTCGCCGGGGTTTCGTCTTTAATCACCTGCCTCGGGTCTGAGGGTCGGAAAAGCGATCACATCCCGGATACTCGGGCTGTTGGTGAGCAGCATCACCAGGCGGTCGATGCCGATGCCGACACCGCCGGTTGGGGGTAGGCCGTGTTCGAGGGCAGTGATGTAGTCTTCATCGAAGGGGTGTGCTTCAAAGTCGCCTGCCGCCTTGGCAGCCGCCTGGGACATCAGGCGTTCGCGCTGGTCGATCGGGTCGTTCAACTCGGAGAACCCGTCGGCCATCTCGCGTCCACCAATATAGAGTTCAAATCGTTCGACCATGCCATGGAGGGAGCGGTGCGACTTGGCAAGGGGCGAAATCTCAACTGGATAATCGAGTACGAAAGTCGGCTGAATGAGTGTGGGTTCGACTTTTTCTTCAAAGACCCGGTAGAGCGTCTGGCCTACCGAATAAGTTGCTGGAACCTCGATACCAACCTGCTGCGCCCGCCGGGCCGCCTCAGCAGGGTCGCTCAGTTCAGCAAAGTTGATGCCGGTCACCTCTTCGACCACAGTGAACATCGTCGCCCGGCGGAAGGGATCACCAAGGTTGATAGCTACTTCCCCTGGTAAGACAGTGGTACCGAGCACCTTCTCGGCCACGGCGCGCAGCAGCGCTTCGACCAGATTCATGATGTCTGTGTAGTCGGAGTAAGCTTCGTAAATTTCGATTGAGGTAAATTCGGGGTTGTGCCGGGTTGAGACCCCTTCGTTGCGAAAAATCCGGCCAAGTTCGTAGACTTTCTCAAAGCCGCCGACCACCAGGCGCTTCAGGTGCAGTTCGGTGGCGATTCGCAAGTAGAGGTTGAGGTCGAGGGCATTGTGGTGGGTGACGAAAGGCCGGGCGGCGGCACCACCGGCCTCGACCTGTAGGACAGGGGTCTCCATCTCGATGTAGTCGCGGTCATCCAGGTAGTTGCGGATTTCGCGGATGATCAGGGCGCGCTTACGAAAGGTCTCGCGCACTTCGGGGTTGAGGATTAAATCGAGGTAGCGCTGGCGGTAGCGCTTTTCGATAGCAGCAAGACCGTAGTAGTCGGAGGGTAGGGGCAGGAGCGACTTACTGAGAAATTCGTACTCCTGGACGTAGACCGACAGTTCGCCTTTCTCGGTGCGCTTCACCGTGCCGCGTGCCCCGATGAAGTCGCCTGTGTCGGTGAGCTTTTCGAGCCACTTGAAAGCTTCGGAACCCATCGTCTCGCGGATCCGTTTTTTCTCTAAGTAAAGTTGAATGCGGCCCGAACTGTCCTGAATCTCAAAGAAGGCGAGGCTCCCAAAGCTCCGGCGTACCATGATCCGGCCGGCGACGGCGACTTCTACTTCGACTTCCTGACCACTTTCGAGGTCGGCGTACTTGTACTGCAGGTCGCGGGCGTAGTGGGTGCGCGCGTAGCGGTAGGGATAAGGGTTTTGATTGTGGCTGCGCCACTGCTCGACTTTGTCGAGGCGCGCTTTGCGCAGGTCTTCTTCCGCCATCGTCGTCTCCGCCGGTCCCGGTGATTGATCGTCCGAGCCTCATCGTAGCGGTTCGGTGCCCTGGGACGCACGGGTAACCGGGAGGCAGAGTAGATTGTGAGAGGTTCGGCCGGAAACTGTGTTCGATTTTCCTTTTCTTTCTGCGCGACGACCGCCGGTACCATCGGCCGGCGATGCCCTCCACCAACTCGCCTTGAAGTTGCAGCCGGTGCTGCGCGCGCGCGAAGCGCTCTTAAGCGATCAGTCGGTCCTGCCTACGCTGAGAACACAGCAGCTCAAAGCGCTGGGCCGCGAGGCAAACGCGGCAGGTCTGAGCGAGTTCAACAGCTTGATTGAGAAAATTTGCCGTGGCTATTGCCGAAAATACGATACGGGCCTCACGGCTCGCTTCGAGGTCGAGGATTTTTTATCAGAAGTGCTTATCCTCACTTACGCCCAACTCACCAGCTTTGACCCGCAAGTTGCTCGCTTCTCCACCTGGTTTAGCGCCTGCATCCTGCCGCGCGTCTATTCCCAGATGCAGCGCCGGGTCGATCCGGGTTGGGGGCGACCGCAACCCAAGACCGTTCAAGGTGCACTTGCCCGCCTTGAAGTCGCCAACCTCGCCCGCAGCTTTTCTCTCGACCAGCCCCTGGGAGAGAGCGAGCAACCCTTCAGCGAGCGGATTGCAGATCGGGGCATTACAGGCGAGGCCCATCTACTCGAAGCCCAGTGCCAGGAATATTTTTTAGAGGCGGTTAGGCAACTGAGTGAAGCCGAGCAGATCCTGCTCAGGCGGGTCTATGTGTTGCAAGAAGCACAAAAAGACATCGCCCTTTCCTATGGACTGACCCCGGCGGCGATTTCAGTCCGGCTAAAAAAAATCTACGCCCGCCTGGCTCACCTGCTCGGTGAAAGCTTCGATTCCGAGTGCGGCGACACCCAGTTTTGCGAGGCATTACGGAAGATGGATCTATGACCGACCCCGAACGCCTCGAAAGTGGTCTGGGCGACCTGTTGCGCCGTACCAACTGGCAAGGCCCCGCTCCCGCCCCAACTGACCCAGAACCGCTCGGTCCTGAAGAGCGCGCCCGCTGGCAGAGCCTGATGGATGAACCTGTCCAGGTACAACCAGTCGCACGACGAGTGCCGATTGGACTGGTCGGGGCAACCGGCCTGGTGGCAGCTGTGCTGGTGGTAGCAGTGGGCATCAGTAGCGTTCGCAATAGCCAGCAACCACAACCAGTTGCTGAGTCGGTCGCACCACCGGATCCGAGTACACTGGTCCGGCCATCGTCTCGCGCTGAACCCTTACCAAGACTCGCACCGAAGACCGCTGCGACACCCCCACCAGTCCCCCGCAAGGTCGTACCACCACTGCCCGCAAGCCCTCCCACAAAACCGGTGGCCCCCAACAGAACCACAATTGTCGCCTCTGCACCGCAGGAGTCCGAGGCACCAGCAGCACAGCCCTCGCCGCCGGCACCGGCTCCTGAAGCTCCTCAAAAAGCAAAAGCGAGCCGTCCAACGCAACCCGTTCCGGCTGCGATTAACGACGATGGCCAGGCCAACTCTACTTCTGTCCCAGATGGCGAGTTTCGCACCGACACCGATATCTTAGATGGGGTCAACATTACTGCTACTCGTCGGTTGAATCGAGCGGCCGATTCAACTCTGGCCGGTGCTTCTACCAATCAGGCCCGCTCCGAACGGCAAGAAGCTGCAAAGAGGTCTGTCGCCGGTGCTCCTGCGCCTCCAAATCGACTCTATGAGGCGGCCCGAGCGCCTACCCGCCTGGAACTGGTGGCAAGCGGACTGGAGACAACAACTGCTGCCTCTCTGCGCGCTCAACTGGCGATGGTTACTTTACCGGCTGGCCTCAATGGGGAGGTTGTCTTCGAAGTGGTAGTCGAGGCGGGCCGCGTCCGGGAGCTTCGCTTGATCGAAGAAGACTCCAACATCAAAGACCCCACTGTGATTGATGCAATTCGGAGTCGTCTGCTTGCCTGGACCTTACCAGTCGCAACCAATTTAAAAAGCCGGATCGCACTGCGGGCACAGCCCTGATATTTGCCAGATTCCAGGAGGAGATACCTGGTTCAACCGGCCCGGTTCAGCCTTGCCTCAATGCGGCTTATCTGCATCAGGTCCTGGACTGTGAGCTGGCTCGACCGTGGTCGGTCGCCTTCCATCTCCAGGAGTATCTGGCCATCGGTACGCACGGTGAGAACTTCTCCTTGCTTTTCGATCTGGTAGCGGTCACTTGAGCAGGTGCGTTTTCCCTCAGCGTCGGCTACAGGAGCCATGCGGTCGAGCAGGCGTTCGATGATGGTCACGAAGCCCCTGGTCTTCAGTTCACACAGCCCCGAACTGCCACTACTTTGCATTGGTTCCACGGTCTTGTAGGCTCCACGATGGCTGAAACGATCCTAGCCTGGGTGTCCTTGGAGGAAGACATAGACAGCCCGCGCCGAATTTCAGCCGCTTTGAGCAGCAGGCGGAGGGGTCAGCGCTCCTGGAACCACTGGCGGAACGATTTGAGAGCAACCCTGGGGCCAAGTTCATTGGCCATTGCGATAAATCGGGCCAACACTTCGACCAGGGGCAAACCCGCGAACACAAGGCTCTCGTCGGACTGAACATACTCTCCAGCCTGGAGAATATCGATTCGGAGCCTTCCTGCCTGGAAACGCCACAGTTCCGGTACTCCGAGCACCCGGTAGGCTTGCAGTTGGGTGGTGGAAGTCACATCGACTTCGATTGCCAGGTCAGGAGGTGGGTCTATTGTCAGGTCGAGCCGCTGCTTACCGACCATCGCTGAGAAGTGGCAGATGTAGAAGCAGTCGTCAGGCTCAATCCCCCCAGATCGCTCCTCGCGCTTGAACGTGGACGAGCCGAAGGAGACGTAATCCCTCTCCAGTTCGTCGAGCAAAGCCTTCACAGATCGCCGAGAATGACTTTGCTCTTTTCATGCTCCGGCAGAAGCGTACGGATCTCCAGGGTTCCCCGGTCATAAGCAATCCTGGTCGTCCGACAATCTCCTAATTCCAACAGAATCTCTTCAAACTGCCGCCAGGAAATATCCTCCAGAAGCAACCTTTGCCCAGGAGGAAGGCGGAGCTGTTCGAGCCGCAGTAGGACTGTCATGGGCCGGAGGAAGCGAAGTTGCTCCTAGTGTACTGACTTTCAAGACATGGGCAGGCCAAGCGGATTTTGCCCCCCACTTCGCTCAGCCATTTGCCATCGGGATGATCGAGATACCGCCGTTGCTTTCGAGCACGGCGTACTTGATCTGGTCCATGCGCTCCAGTCCCTGGGCCGCTCGGGCTGCTCCCAGGATGTCCTCTTCGTCGATTCGACACTGATCCATCCGCTCGCGCAGAGGGCGGCCATTCTCGACCAGGATGAGCGGTGCACTCTCCAGGAGCGCCTTGAATGACCCGAAGCGCTGTTTAATCACCGAGAGTCCGATGTCGATGCCCAGAAGCGTAGCGATCACCAGAAAGGCATTGGTCACCGAGTAATCGTCTCCCAGCAGACCCTGCTGGGTCGCTTCGCCAACTATCAGCAGCAGGACGAAGTCGAAGGTTGTAATCTGGGCGAGCGACCGCTTTCCCGAGATCCGAAAGAACAGCAACAGGAAGCCGTAAATTGCCACCGCCCGCAGCACTGCATCCATCCTTCCTCCTCAGGGGTAGACCCATTGCTGAAACTCGACTGCTGGCCCACTGTCTAGTTGAACCCGGCTCTGCCTCAGACCAGCCCGCTCTACTTTCACCCTGAAAGTGATCACGGCCGGCTCGCCCGCAACCAACCGAAAGCGGTAGCGCACCAGGCCGCTACCCCCGCGTTCGTCCAGCGCAGCGGGGCTGATGGCGACAACCTGCACATCTTGCAAGGACTCCTGGGTAAAGCTGACGGTCGTGGTGCCGTCCTGAGTTACCTGAGGCCGGGCATAGACCTTCAAATCGGTCGATGCCTGCATCCGGGAGAAGCGCGCGTACTCCACTCGCAAGGCACTATCGTCCGCACCGGCAGTGGCCTGACTGAATGGCCCACCACCGAACAGTCCCAATAACGCAGCAAGGAGAAATGCAGCCAGGAACCCCTGGCCAATGGATTCCGCTTGTGCCTCGCGCTTCTGGACCGCCAGATTTTCGTCGATTTCGAGGTCTCCCGGCGCTCGGGCCACGGTATCCAGTCCGTCAGAAAGGTCCGTTCGATCTTCTCGGCACTAGAGGGCGGTTCCCCTCCTCCTGTAGCCGGAGATCGTTCGCGCCTCCGGTAGTGGAAAAACTAAAGCCCGTAAAAATCTGGACCGGAGCCTTCAAAAGTCGGGTTGACCCGCAGGTTTGCCTGAGGGCAGACGATTTCGCAGGTGCGGCACTGGATGCAGTTTTCGAGCGACATGCCGTGAACACGGACACCACCTTGAGCGTCGATACGGTGGACCTCGGCGGTGCAGTCGGAGACGCAGGGTGTCGGTTTGCCGAGCTGGTCGTAAGTGGCAATGCAGCCGAGGCAGGTAGTGGCGTCGAATTCTTCGATGTGACGGTTGCCTTCGTGGTATCGGGTGGCGGCAAAGAAGACAGCGTCCGGGCGGCTTAGCAAGGTCTCGATTTTTGCTTGCGGGTTGACGGTCAGAGTCGGTGTGTTGAAGGCCGGTTCGATATTTTCGTGGCAGGGCGTGTAGCGGAAGATTGCATCCGAGTTGGTCTTACCCAGAATCAGACTCAGGGCATGGAAGGTCTCAGTCG
>JANNPH010000082.1:0-26598 GCA_031399965.1 Gloeobacteraceae cyanobacterium SOY_34_metabat_159
GTCGTTCGACAAAGGTTCCGGCTTCGACGGTGCCGTGGTCCTGGGAGCGGCACCATTCCAGAAAATGCGAGGGAGCATCCGCAAAGGCGCTCATCTTTGCGGCAGGGACATTCAGCAGGTGCGCAGGGCAAGTGGTGGCGTAGGCGACTCCCGGTCCGGGGCGCTCGCCCACCAGCATCACCCGCACCCCGCCCCGCCGGAGCAGGTGAACGGCCAGGACAGTACCGCTGAAGCCGGCACCGACGATTGCCACAGTCGGTAAGTGTTGTGCCGACACTGCACTGGCCTTTCTTGTAGACGCAAGAACCATGTTGATCACTGGACAAGTGACTCCAGCATGGGTTCCAGGACCTGTCAGATTTAGTAGCGGACTATACAAACTCGACGAGATTACAATCGCTATCAACTTGCAACTTTCAGCACAAGCAGTCGGCATTCGTTGCTTGGCTCACACTGCTATCACTTTTGTCAGCCAGACAGGATCAGCACCTGTCGCCGCACTCGCACTAAGCGCCGACGTTTGCGGTTGCCCGACTGAGCTGCGAGCGGATCTGGGTGCGGATTTCCTGGCGGAATTCAAAGAAGTGTTCGCCGTGGGCGCAGACCGTGAGGTAAGGACCGATGGCCTGGGGGTTGCGCTGCGAAAGCTGCCAGAGTTGCGACCAAAATAGAGTGCGGGTCTCAGGGCGCGAGATTCCCTGCAGCCAGATAATTTTCAAGAGCCCCTGCAATTCGGGAAGTTCGGGCCACTTGAAGGGACGCTTGCCTTTGGGGGCTCCCAGTTCGAGGGCGTGCCGATAGCAGCGACGCATAAACACCGACGGCTCGTACAGTTCCCAGAAAGCCTGCACGTACTCCTCGGCAATCTGAGTGAGCGGGCGGGTCGGCACGAAGTTCATCAGGGTGCTCTGGTTCATGCCCGTGCCTTCTCCGACCAATCGGTCCTCTTTTTCGAGCCGGTGCCAGAGGGCCGTCCCCGGTAGCGCCTGCAACATGCTGAACATCGCATCGGGTATCGCCGTCGTCTCGACAAAGCGAATAATCCGCTCCCCCGCTCCCGGCTTCTCGCCGTCGAAACCGATGATAAACCCACCCAAAAGCCGTAGCCCGGCTCGGGTAATTTGCAGGCACGACTCGCTGAGCGGCTTGCGGTTGTTTTGAAACTTCTGAGTCAGGGTCAGGCTTGCCTCGTCGGGCGTCTCGATGCCTAAAAATACTGAGTCAAAGCCCGCCTCGACCATCAGGTCCATCAGTTCCGGGTCTTCCGCCAGGTTGACGGACGCCTCGGTAATAAACTTGAAAGGAAAACCGCGCTCCTCCATCCAGGGAATCAGCTCGCGCAACATCAGCTTGGCATTGCGCTGGTTGCCGATGAAGTTGTCATCGACCATAAAGACCGAGCGGCTCCAGCCGAGTTCGTAGAGCACCTGCAGTTCGGCCAGGAGTTGACCGGGCGTCTTGGTGCGCGGTTTGCGCCCGTAGAGGACGATGATGTCGCAAAATTCACACTGGAACGGGCAGCCGCGCGAAAACTGCACCGACATCGAATCATAGGCGTCCAGTTCCAACAGGTCAAAGCGGGGTACCGGCGTCCGGGTGACATCCGGTTTTTCTGCTGAGCGGTAAACGCCACTTTCCTCGCCCCGGTCGAGGGCTTCTAGAAATAGTGGAATGGTCAGTTCGCCTTCATCAAGAATGAGATAGTCCGCTCCCGCTGCCAGGGAGTCCTCTGGAATAGAAGTCGGATAAGGACCGCCCACCGCAACTTTGACACCCCGGCTCACGGCCTCACGAATCAGGTGCAAGAAATCGTCCTTCTGCACCATCATTGCCGAGACGATGATCAAGTCCGCCCACTGCCAATCCTGTTCTTTTTCAGCCCGGACATTGCGGTCTACCAGCCGGAAGTTCCACTGCTGGGGCAACATCGCTGCCACGGTCACCAGACCGAGGGGCGGCAAGAGTACCTTGCGACCGATCAAGTTCAGCACACGCTCGAACGACCAGAAAGTTTTGGGAAAGATAGGCGAAAACAGAAGCACATTCATGAAAAATATTGGCCTTTATTTCAAGGTGAGCATATCAGGCTTCAAACCCGAACCTTTCCATGAAACATTATTTGCATACTTCCGAATACATTGTTGTTGCTTGGCAACATCAAATAAGCCCCTGGATGGAGGGAATTTTTATTCGCTCCAGGAGAGTTTAGTCAGTACAAAAGCGGATAGGAAGCCGGCGACAGTGAGTAGACCAGCAAAGTGAACCAACTCCAACCCTACCAGGATGGCTTCGTTTTCAATCTCAACCAGTGTGTGTATCGCGATGCGGTTTGCGTCACACGCTCGTTGCAGCCAGCCACTATCCTGGGCAAATGTTGGACGTGCAGGACGTGAGCATGGACTACGCTACCCTTGAGCTATTGCGCCTGGAGCACCCGGCCTGGCGTCTGCTGCGCTCGGATAATGCGGCACTGGTGGTGAATTTTCTACACCGTGTTTTTATCGCTGGCAACGCTCGAGAAATCGCGCAGCCCGATCTGGCGGAAGCGCTGGAGGATGAACTCTTCGACTTGCGCGAACGGTTGGGTCCAGGGGCGTTCCCAAAGGCTGCGCTCGATTATCTCAATGACTGGGCTGCCGACGAGCGGGGCTGGCTGCGCAAGTTTTATCGGCCGGGTCTTGATGAACCCTATTTCGACCTGACCCCGTCTACCGCGAATGCCATTGCCTGGCTCGAAAAGCTCGACGAGCGGACCTTCGTCGGCACAGAATCGCGGCTGTTGACCCTCTTTCAGCTATTGCAGCAGATGAATGAAGGGAGCGAGACTGACCCTCAGATCCGGCTCGCCGAACTGCACAAAAGGCGCGACGAACTTGACCGGGAAATGGAGCAAATTCGCACGGGCAACATTCCCTTGCTCGAAGACACGGCCCTCAGGGATCGCTTCCAGCAGTTCCTTACACTTGCCCGTGAGTTGCTGACGGACTTTCGCCAGGTAGAGCAAAACTTTCGCAGGCTGGATCGACGGGTGCGCGAACGCATCTCCCTGTGGGAAGGCTCCAAAGGTCTGCTGCTGGAGGAGATTCTGGGGGATCGCGATGCCATTGCCGACTCGGACGAGGGTAGAAGTTTTCGGGCGTTCTGGGATCTGCTGATGTCAAGCCGGCGGCAGGAGGAGTTGACGTACTTGCTGGAACGGGTGCTGGCGCTACCGGCAGTTGCGGCGCTCAAGCCCGATGCCCGCACCCGGCGCGTACACTACGACTGGCTGGAGGCAGGTGAGCACACCCAGCGCACAGTAGCCCAGCTCTCGCAGCAGTTGCGGCGATTCCTGGACGACCAGGCGTGGCTGGAGAACCGCCGGATCATGGAGATCTTGCACAGCATTGAAACTGAGGCCCTGTGGTTGCGGGATAACTCCCGCGCGCTGCAAGTTTCTGGTGAGGCGATGACGATTGCCGATACTAAGGCTGACGTAGCCCTGCCGATGGAGCGTCCCCTGTTTGCGCCGCAGGTCAAAATCGCGATTGCCGATCTGGTGCTGAAAGCGGACGATACCTACGTAGATACCACTGCCCTTTTCTCCCAGGTCGAAATTGACACGGCAACCCTGAGGCAGCGCATCCGTCACGCGCTCCTGGAGCGCTCTCAGATCACACTGCGCGACCTGTGCGAGATGCATCCTCTGGAGCAGGGACTGGCAGAACTGGTCGCCTACTTGCAACTGGCCAGCGGTGATGCCTGTAAGTGGACGGTGAACGAAGAGATCGAGGATACAATCATCTGGATGACCGGCGACGGACACACGAAGGTGGCCCGCCTGCCGCGCGTGATTTTTGTGAGGTAGCAATGCTGGACGTTGAACAGCCTGGGGGCAGTGCCAACCTCTCTGCTGTAGTGGTGCCGCTGCTCAAAGGCGTGGTCTACCAGGACGATGGCCTGCTCTGGAGTACATTGCTCAATTTACAGGCCCAAGTGCGCGATTACGTGGCTGTGCTTGGCCTGGAACTGGTATTGGACGAGGCGGAGGGCTACGCCTTCTTGCGCTCACGAGACGCCGCCGAGGAGGCGTCGCTGTCGTTGCCGCGCCTGATATCGAGGCGACAACTGTCGTACCCGGTCAGTCTGCTGCTGGCCCTACTCCGCAAGAAGCTGGCTGAATTTGACGCGGGCGGTGGGGATACACGTCTGGTCCTGAGCCGCGATCAAGTGGTCGAACTGATTCGGGTATTCTTGCCCGAGGGAAGCAACGAAGCGAAACTGATCGATCAAGTAGAAGTACATCTAAAAAAGATTGAAGAACTGGGCTTTGTGCGCCGTTTAAAGGGGCAGGTTGCAATGTACGAGGTGCGGCGCATCCTCAAGGCGTTTGTTGATGCGCAGTGGCTTGCCGCCTTCGACGAGCGTCTTGCTCTCTATAGATCCCAGGCCGGTGCAAGCGATGCCTGAGTCGCTGAGCCTTAATTTTGTGAGCGATGACGCACGCTCCGGGTTCCGGCTACAGCACCTGGAGGTTCTGAACTGGGGCACTTTCAACGGCCAGGTCCGGACGCTGCGCCTCGACGGGTGCAACGCCCTGCTTACCGGAGACATTGGCTCAGGCAAATCGACGCTGGTGGATGCGGTGACGACGTTGCTGGTACCTACCAATCGCATCGCCTACAACAAAGCAGCCGGAGCTGACGCACGGGAGCGGACGTTGCTCTCCTATGTACGCGGTCACTACAAGTCTGAACGTGGCGAGTCCTCCGGGTCCGCTCGCCCAGTTTTCTTGCGAGATCAAAACAGTTACTCCGTGATTCTCGGTGTCTTCCACAACGCCGGCTACGAACAGACGGTGACGCTGGCGCAGGTGTTTTACCTGAAGGACTCGCAAAGACAGCCTGAGCGCTATTACGTTTGCGCTGAACGTGCTTTGTCCATCGCCGGGGAATTTTCTCAATTCGGCTCGGATATTTTGAATCTGCGCAAACGCCTGCGTAGTGTCGGGTGTGAAATCCCTGAAAGCTTCCGGCAATACGAAGAGTGGTTCCGCCGCCGTTTCGGCATTCAAAACAGGCAGGCGCTCGAACTATTTCACCAGACAGTCTCGATGAAGTCCGTGGGCAACCTGACCGACTTCGTGCGCAGCCATATGCTGGAGCCGTTCGACGCCGAGTCACAAGTTGCGGCGCTCATCACCCACTTCGACGACCTCAACCGTGCCCACGGGGCAGTCCTCAAGGCAAAACGTCAGATCTCCCTGCTGACGCCGCTAGTCGTCGAGTGCGACCGGTATTCGGAGTTGACAGAAAAAAGTGAAGGACTGCGCGCCTGCCGCGAGGCGCTCAAGCCTTACTTCGCGGGCTTGAAGCTCAATTTGCTGAACAAGCGAATCGATACGCTCGAAGACGAATTCGCCCGGCTGGACCATCAAGTGCAGCGCCTGGAAGCTCTGAGAAACGCCCGGCGCAGTCAGCAACGGGAACTTGAACGCAGCATCGCCGAGAATGGTGGCGACCGCATCGAGCGTCTGAAAGAACAAATCCGTCATCAAGAAAGCGAACGCCAGGTGCGCCAGGAGAAAGCCCGGCAGTATGCAGGACTGATTGAGGCCTTGAAACTGACTCCCGCTCGTGATAGTGAGGCCTTTTTCGTCCAGAGACAGGGGTTCTTGGAACTGATGGAAGCGTCGCGGGATAGCGAGGCAGCACTCCAGAACCAGATGACTGAAAATACAGTGACGCTGCGCGAGGAGGAGAAAGCACACAGCGCACTCGTCGCCGAGGTCAAGAGTCTCAAGGCTCGACGCAACAACATGCCCCAAACCCAGGTGGCCATCCGGGCTGATCTCTGTGGAGCGCTGGGCCTGGGTGAGGCGGAGATGCCGTTCGTCGGTGAACTGTTGCAGGTGCGTACAGAGGAACGCGATTGGGAAGGGGCGGCGGAGCGCCTGCTTCACAACTTCGGCCTGTCGCTGCTTGTGCCGGACGCGCACTACCCGCAGGTGGTGGAGTGGGTAGACCGTACGCACCTGAAAGGACGGCTGGTGTATTACCGGGTACGGCCTGGAGGCCGGGCCGACTCGGCGCACCCAGACTCGCTGGTGCACAAACTTACAATCAAGCCCGAATCCGCGTTTTACGATTGGCTGCAACGAAAGCTCGTCCAGGATTTCGACCTCGTCTGCTGCACGACCCAGGAGCAATTTCGCCGCGAAGTCCGCGCCATCACGCACACAGGCCAGATCAAGTTCTCAGTAGAACGGCACGAAAAAGACGACCGCCACCGGATCGACGACCGCAGCCGCTATATCCTGGGCTGGACCAATACCGAGAAGATCGCGGCACTCGAAACCAATGCACGGCACATCAAGCTCCGTATGACCCAGTTGGAAGGCAAGGCGGATACCTTGCGGCGCGAACAGCAAGTGGTCAAAATTCGCCAGGAAGCTCTGTTGAAGCTTGATGTGTACCGCGAGTTTCGCGACCTCGACTGGCAGAGTGTAGCAGCTGAGGTTGCAAAACTGGAGGACGAACTCCACCACCTGCAAACAGCCTCGGATCTACTCAAAGAGCTGAACGAACGCCTCAAGGCCCTCGATTCAGCTTTGCAGGAAACCGAGAACCAACTGGAGGCTTATAAAGACAAGCGCTCCAGGACGGAGCAAAAAAAGAGCGACGTGCAAGCCCAGCATCTGCGGACGCTCGCCATCGTTGAAAATCTGGACAGTGAGCCGCATCGACTGCATTTCGAGACGCTTGAGGCAGTACGTTCCGAAGCCCTGGGTGAGCACCAGTTGAGCCTGGAATCCTGTGACAATCGCGAACAGGAAATGCGCTCCTGGTTACAAAACCAGCTCGACAACGAGGCCAAGAACCTCAGTCGCCTGCGCGAGCGCATCATCAAAGCGATGACCGAGTACAAAAAAGAGTACGACCTCGAAACCCGAGAAGTGGATATCAGCACCGAAGCCGCCCAAGAATACCGGAAGATGCTGAAAGACCTCGAAGCGGACGGTCTTTCTCGCTTCGAGGCACGTTTCAAGGAGTTGCTGAACGAAAACACCATCCGCGAGGTGGCTAACTTTCAGTCTCAACTCAATCGGGAACGCGGAACGATCAAGGAACGGATTGCGCAGATTAACCACTCGCTTACCCAGATTGATTACAATCCGGGCCGCTTTATTCTTCTGGAGGCGCATCCGGCTCTAGATGCGGACATTCGCGATTTCCAAGGCGAGTTGCGCGTCTGTACTGAAGGCAGCCTCACGGGTTCCGATGATATTCAGTACTCCGAGGCGAAATTCCTCCAGGTCAAGAAAATCATCGAACGTCTGCGCGGTCGGGAGGGACAGACAGAGGCAGATCGGCGCTGGATGACAAAAGTGACCGATGTCCGAAACTGGTTCAGCTTCGCTGCTTCTGAGCGTTGGAGGGAAGACGGAGACGAGCACGAGCACTACTCAGATTCCGGTGGTAAGTCCGGTGGACAAAAAGAAAAGCTGGCCTACACCGTCCTCGCGGCAAGCCTTGCCTACCAGTTCGGCCTTGAGTGGGGTGCGGTACGCTCCCGCTCCTTCCGTTTCGTAGTAATCGACGAAGCCTTTGGCCGCGGGTCCGACGAGTCAGCCCAGTATGGACTGCAACTTTTCGAGAAGCTCAACCTGCAACTGTTGATTGTCACGCCCCTTCAGAAAATTCACATCATCGAACCCTTCGTGGCCAGTGTCGGCTTTGTCCACAACGAGGAAGGCCGCTCCTCGAAGATCCGCAACCTCTCTATCGAGGAATACCGGGCCGACAAGGCCAGGAGCATCGTTTGAGTTGGACAACTCCCGAGGATCTGCGGGCTCAGGTACAGAGGCTCTGGGACAAAGGATTATTACTCGGATCTCTGGTCGAGGGAAATCCCCTATTCCCGCGACGACTGGCGCTCAAGGGGCCGTCGTCGAGTGAACTGGTCGAGCAGTTTGAGCAGGCGCGGACCTGGATTGCCGAGCTTCGCCGACAGGCACACTACCGCATGGTGCTGCGGGAGGTACGCCACCCCATCCTCGGTGCTAACTCCATTCCCGATCAGATCTGGGTAGACACCCTCGACGATGCGACGGCGCTAATCAGTAAGTGTCAAGAAGCAAAGCGCTTCGGTGAACTCGTGACCCTCACCCGCGCGTGTCGACCATTAATCCTCCAATGGCTTGCCAGATATCCACTGAGAGCTTCAGAGTTAGCTGAGGTGTGGCCTTTGCTCCTGGAAGTCGTTGCCTGGATTCAAGCTCATCCGTCTCCAGGCATTTATTTAAGACAGGTGGATATCCCAGGCATCCACACCAAGTTCATCGAAGCGCACCGTACGGTCTTGACGGAGCTACTGGATCTCACCCTGCCTCCAGAGGCAATCAACCTTCAGGCGGTCGGAGCAGGCCAGTTTTGTCGCCGGTACGGTTTCCGGGACAAGCCGCTCCGTATTCGCTTCCGAATCCTGGATCCACGGCTTTCCTGGTTACCCGGTGAAGCGGATCAAGACATCGAGGTCAATCACGACACCTTTGCCTGTCTGGAGACAAAAGTCGAGCGGGTATTCATCACCGAAAACGAGACCAACTTTCTTGCCTTCCCGAATTTGGCTGACAGCCTGGTCATCTTCGGTGCCGGCTATGGATTCGAGATGCTGGCGAAAGCGACCTGGCTATACCACCTCGCAACGTACTACTGGGGTGACATCGACACCCACGGTTTTGCCATTCTCGATCAACTGCGGGTCTACCTGCCCCAGGTACAATCGTTCCTGATGGACCGTGAGACGCTCATGGCCCATACGCAGCAGTGGGGAGAAGAACCCCAACCTGTGCGGCGCAACCTGACCCGCCTCAACGAAGCGGAACACGAACTATTCATAGATTTACGGGATAGCCGATGGCGTTCCAGGCTTCGGCTTGAACAAGAGCGAGTTGGCTTCAACTGGGTCGGCAGAGCGCTGCAAGGTCTTTCCGGCTCTGGCCTCCCCTGACTGATAAGCAGTGTGGAAGTGGTCTTCAAGAGAGCTTGGTCAATACAAAAGCGGACAGAAAGCCGGCGACAGCGAGTAAACCGGTGAAGTCGTGGGCCTGCTCGAACGCTTCTGGGAGCATCGTATCGGCAAGCATCGCCAGAATGGCACCGGCAGCGACAGCAATTGTGGCGGCGATCACATCTTCTGAAAATCGGCTGAAAAAGGCGTAGCCGACCAGGGCTGAAACTGCCGAGATGAGTGTAATCGACCCCCAGATGCTGAAGGTATAAAGTGCCGAACGGCCCACTCGCTTCATCCCGGCGGCACTCGAAAGGCCTTCTGGAAAGTTGGAGAGAAAGATAGCAATCACGGCCACGAGGCTCACTGAGCCGCCACCGATCATCGACACACCGATCACGATCGATTCCGGGATGCCGTCTAGTAGAGCACCGGCAGCCAGGGCCAATCCACCTGCCTCATCAGTTGCGGGATGTTTGTCGCCCGAGCGCTTGCGGTGCTGGGCTCCTCTATGGGCCAGGTACCAGTTGACCCCCGTATAGACCGCTGCTCCGGTCAGAAAACCGATAGCTGTCGCATCGAATCCACCGCGTTGGTACGCTTCTTCCATCAGCTCGAAAGCGAGCGTGGAAATCAGGACTCCGGCCCCAAAAGCCATCACAAAAGCAATCAATCTTTGCGGAACCTGGACAAAGTAGCCGACCGCCGCTCCCAGCAACAAAGCAGAACCGCTAAGTAACCCCCAGAGCCCAGCCTGCAACCAGATGGGGATAGTCAAGATTTCTTCTCGTAGAAGCGCTCACCTGTCACATCGTTCCACACTATCGGGGCCGCACGCTTCTCTCTGGCGACTGGAGTCTGAGGACTATTCAGGACTGACTGGAAGCATATTCCAGATACGGAAGCCGGGCAGCAGTCGCACGGATCTGCTCAGACTGCGAGAGTAACTGGCCGCAGGCATCCCAGCTACCGGCCAGAAACATCTGGCGCGCCCCGGCCGGCATCGTCAGGACCGCCTGGAAGTCGGATCGGCTTACTGCGAGCGTTTCGAGGTCGATAGTGAGCGCAGTCGCCGGGTCAGCGACAATCTGGGCCTGCAACTCGGGGACTATCTCGGCAGCGGCCGTCAGACAGGGAATGCCGATAGCCACACAGTTGCCAAAAAAGATCTCAGCGAAGCTCTCGCCGATAATTGCCCGGATGCCCCACCTGGCAAGCGCTTGCGGAGCGTGCTCGCGGCTCGACCCGCAGCCGAAGTTGCGGTTGACGACGAGGATGCCCGCTCCTTGAAAGGCGCTTTCATCGAAGGGGTGCCCTGGCTGGGTGCGGTCGTCGATGAAGACCGCTTCACCGAGGCCGTCGAAGGTGATGGCGCGCAAGTAGCGAGCCGGGATAATCCGGTCGGTGTCGATGTCGTTGCCGGTGAGCGCGATGCCGCGCGCGGTGATCGAGTGAATCTGACTCATTTTTCCTCTAATAGGTCACGCACGTCAGCAACCGCGCCCTTGATCGCTGCCGCCACCACCATGGCAGGACTCATCAGCAGCGTGCGCCCCGAGGCAGAACCCTGACGGCCTTTGAAGTTGCGGTTTGACGAGGAGGCACTCAGCTGGCGGCCGGTGAGTTTATCCGGGTTCATGGCCAGGCACATCGAGCAACCAGGTTCGCGCCACTCGAACCCGGCCGCGACGAAGATGGCGTCGAGCCCCTCGGCCTCCGCCTGCTGCTTGACGCGCTCGGATCCTGGAACGACGAAGGCTTGAACCCCCGGCGCGACCGTGCGGCCTTGCGCAAATCTGGCCGCCTCGCGCAGGTCACTGATGCGGCCGTTGGTGCAGCTACCGATAAAGCAAACATCGACCCGAGTGCCCAGGATCGGGGCACCCGGCAGGAGATCCATATATTGGTAAGCTTCCTCGGCGAGAGGACGGTCTTCCAGATTCAACGCTTCTAGAGCCGGAATCGCCTCGGTGACGGCGATTCCCTGCCCCGGCGTGATGCCCCAGGTCACCGTTGGCGCGATTGCACCTGCGTCCAGGACGACAACATCGTCGTAAAGGGCGTCAGGCTCGCTTCTGAGACTTTCCCACCAGGTGACGGCCTGCTGCCACTGCGCGCCTCGCGGTGCAAAGTCGCGTCCCTCCAGATAGGCATAAGTGACTGCATCCGGATTGATGTAACCGCAACGCGCTCCACCCTCGATGGCCATGTTGCAGACGGTCATCCGCTCTTCCATATTCATCGCCTCGAAGGTCGTCCCGGCAAACTCGTAGGCGTAGCCAACCCCCGCTTTCACACCGAGCGAGTGAATGACGTGCAAGATCACGTCCTTTGCAAAGACGCCGGGGCCAAGTGGACCATTCACCTCGACGCGCCGCACTTTCAGTTTCTCAAGGGCCAGGGTTTGTGAGGCGAGCACGTCGCGCACCTGGCTCGTACCAATGCCAAAGGCGATAGCCCCGAAAGCACCGTGGGTCGAGGTATGACTGTCACCGCAGGCGATCGTCATCCCCGGCTGTGTCAGGCCCTGCTCGGGAGCGATGACATGGACGATGCCCTGGCTGCCGGAGCCGATATTGTAAAAGCGGATATTGTGGGTGCGGCAGTTGGTCTCAAGTGCCTCGATCATCTGCTCAGCCATGGTGTCTCTAAAGGGCCGGGCTTGATCGGTCGTCGGCACGATGTGATCGACCGTCGCCACCGTGCGCTCCGCAAAGAGCACACTGAGACCTCGATCTTTGAGCATCGCGAAAGCCTGGGGACTGGTGACCTCGTGGATGAGGTGCAGACCGATAAATAGCTGTGTCTGGCCGCTCGGCAGTATACCCACCGTGTGCAGGTCCCAGACCTTGTCAAAAAGTGTTCCCCGGCTCAATGCACAAAACTCCGATTGGTTGTGTGCGCTATTGTACCTGCCGCGAACCGAAAGAAAAGTGAAATCCCCTGGTGGCGCCAGACAGATCTATGCTAAGCTTATGGACATAAGTCCACGTTCTCGGGCACGCAGAACGGGTTCCACCTAGCATCGGTGCTAGAATCTGGGAGCAATTTTCATGGCCAAGAGCGGTACCAACGGCAGTCATTCCTCGGCGCGGGAACTGATCGACCTGTCCTCCATCGCGCCGGAGATCTCAATGGCCCGTACTACAGACGATTCCAAAAAATCAGCCTCGGCCGCCGCCGGTGCCGACGGAGCGCAAAAGCAAAAAGCCTTAAACCTGGTTCTCGCACAGATCAAGCGCAACTTCGGTGAAGGGGCGATTATGCGTCTGGGTGAGAGTGCCCGTATTCGCATCGAGACCGTAGCAAGTGGAGCAATTACCCTCGACCTCGCTCTCGGCGGCGGTCTACCGCGCGGCCGCGTCATCGAGATTTATGGTCCTGAATCGTCGGGCAAGACGACCCTGGCCCTGCACGCCATTGCCGAAGTCCAGAAAACCGGCGGCACGGCTGCCTTCGTCGATGCCGAACACGCCCTCGACCCGGCTTATGCCAAGGTGCTCGGGGTCGATGTCGATAACTTGATCATCTCTCAGCCCGACACCGGCGAGATGGCGATGGAAATCGTCGATCAACTCGTGCGCTCGGCGGCGGTCGATATTATCGTGATCGATTCGGTCGCAGCCCTCGTGCCGCGCGCCGAAATCGAAGGCGAGATGGGCGATGCTCACGTTGGTCTGCAGGCCCGCTTGATGAGCCAGGCCCTACGCAAGATCACCGGCAACATCGGCAAGACCGGCTGCATGGTCGTCTTTTTGAACCAGTTGCGCTCCAAGATTGGCGTCATGTACGGCAACCCCGAGACGACCACCGGCGGCAACGCCCTCAAGTTCTATGCCTCGATTCGCCTTGACATCCGCAAGGCCGAGACGCTCAAGAAAGGCCAGGACGAATACGGCAACCGCGTCCGCGTCAAAGTGGTCAAAAACAAAGTAGCTCCGCCTTTCCGCAAAGCCGAGTTCGATATCATCTTCGGCAAGGGCATCTCCTCGATGGGCTGCATCCTCGACCTCGCAGTCGAGATGGAAATCGTCGATCGCAAAGGGGCCTGGTACTCTTACGGGACCGAGCGCCTGGGCCAGGGACGCGAAAATGTCCTTGCGCTGCTCGAAGAAAACACGGTGATGGGTGCCGATATCGAGGTCAAAGTGCGTGAGAAGATCGCTGCCGGTGCGGTCGTCTCGGCTACTGCTGTCGCCGCTCCCGATGCCGACGACGAGGAATTAGACGAAGAGTAGGACTGCTGAAGATCTGAGAAAGACCCCGGCCCTCGTGACTGGGGTCTTTTTCATGCCTGAAAAACGTGGCAATTGCGGCCATTTTGGATCTACGATCGAGAAGAAGCTGGTCACAGTGGCTGCTGAGCACGACAGAGCCTTGTTGGAGGCGGTCATGATCCTGGGAAGCTTACTCTCAAGAAGCAGGTCAGTTAGTGAGATGAACCTCAAGGCAATTAAAAAGCTGGCTGCGATGTACAGCACCGCTGAACTTGAAGCGTACATCCATCAGATTGAAGAGCAGTATTTTGAAGCTCCGCCCGACCGCCAGGCAGAATTGCTCGATGCGGTGGGCGACTATCTCAAAGCCCTCGATGTGCGGCTGCAAATCGAGCAAAACGGCATCGACGAAACCACTGCCCTGCGCAACCTGGCAAGCCGTATGCGCCTGCTCAGCGCTCATGCCCCTTACAGCGAATGGTTCAACGCATCCGAGCAGGTTTCAAGTCGGACTTGAGCCTCTGGAGTGCTGGGAAGAGCACAAGCAGCCGTGCGGCACCGGGGTATGTCCCGCACCTGTGTCAAAATAGATCTGTATCCCAATCGAGTTTTAGTGAAATCCTGGCGATGATTCGAGTCTCAGGCGCATTACTCGCAACCATCCGTGCCCACGGAGAGCTGACCTACCCACACGAGTGCTGCGGGTTGCTGCTGGGCCGATTTGGTGCAGATGATGAGAAAACACTGGTCGAAGTCTATGCCGCCCAAAATACCTGGCAAGGGGCGGGGGAATTCGGCCTGAGCGACGGAGAGGGCGAGGAGCGGCGCTTCCTCATTACCCCCGAGGACTACCGCCTGGGAGAGCGCCATGCCCGCGAGCGGGGGCTCGAGGTCATCGGCACCTATCACTCGCACCCCGACCACCCGGCCCGACCTTCCGAATTTGACCGGGGCAACGCCTGGCCCGTCTATTCCTACATCATTGTTTCAATTGAGAAGGGAAAATCGACCGACCTGACCAGTTGGACGCTCGACGACGAGCGGCAGTTCAATTCAGAAGCATTACTACAGACCACGGAGGTCTAGTCTATGAGCGTGAAAGTGTTGATTCCGTCTCCTCTGCGGCGCTACGCTGGCAACCTGGAGAGCCTGGAACTCGAAGGCCAGAGCGTCGGTGAAGTGCTCAACGACCTCACCGGGCGCTATAGCGACCTCAAAAAGCACCTCTACAGCGAAGACGGCAAGCTGCGCAACTTCGTCAACGTCTACGTCAACGACGAAGACATCCGCGACCTCCAGCAGCAACAGACCTCTGTACAGCCCACGGACGTCATCAGCATCGTGCCCTCGATAGCGGGAGGGTATTAACATGCTGCACCCCGATACCAGCACTATCGAACTCTCCAAAGACGAACTGGAGCGCTACTCGCGGCACTTAATCTTGCCGGAAGTGGGTCTTGAGGGTCAGAAAAAGCTGAAGGCCGCATCGGTTCTGTGCGTCGGTACCGGTGGGCTCGGCGCACCGCTGACGATGTACCTGGCCGCCGCCGGGGTCGGTCGTATCGGCCTGGTCGATTTCGACGTGGTCGATGCCTCCAACCTCCAGCGCCAGATCATTCATGGCACCTCCTGGATCGGCAAACCCAAGCTCGACTCGGCTGCCGACCGCCTGGCGGAAATTAACCCGCACCTGCAAATTGACCGCTATCCGGTCCGCCTCTCGTCGGAAAATGCTCTGGACATTTGCCGCGACTACGACCTCATCATCGACGGCACCGACAACTTCCCGACTCGCTACCTGGTCAACGACGCCTGCGTGCTGCTCGGAAAACCAAACGTCTACGGCTCGATTTTTCGCTTCGAGGGACAAGCAACAGTCTTCCACTACGAAGACGGTCCCTGCTACCGCTGCCTCTACCCGGAGCCGCCGCCCCCAGGGTTGGTCCCCAGTTGTGCTGAAGGTGGCGTCCTCGGGATCCTGCCCGGCATTATCGGCGTCATCCAGGCAACCGAGGCAGTCAAGATCATCCTGGGCATCGGTACCACCCTCAAGGGCCGTCTGATGCTCTACGACGCTCTCAATATGAAGTTTCGCGAGCTAAAGCTGCGCAAAAACCCTGAGTGCCCCGTCTGCGGCAACCACCCGACTGTCACTTCTTTAATCGACTACGAAGAATTCTGCGGCATTCCCCAGGCGAGGGCCGAAGAAGAAGCGGCGCAGGCGGCTGTCGGTGAGATCACGGCCACCGACCTCAAGCGACTCCTCGATCACTCAGCTGACGTCGTCGTAATCGATGTCCGCAACCCCGACGAGTACGCCGCCGCCCGCATTCCTGGCACCAAGCTCATCCCGCTTTCTGAAATTGAGCGTGGACCGGGAGTCGAGCAAGTCCGCACCCTCGTTAACGGCTCCGACCTGGTCGTGCACTGCCGTAGCGGCATGCGCTCCGCAAAGGCGCTCCAGATCCTGCAACAGGCGGGTATCAGCGGTAAGAACCTGAAAGGGGGCATCCACGCCTGGTCCGACGAAGTTGATCCGAGTGTCCCCAAGGTGTAGTTCTCGCGCCTGGCAGCAGACGAGCGCTACGACTACCTGTCAAGGTTCCAAACCGCAGTAATTCCTGCTGTCACGCCGCGAACAGCTACGGGTGAGTCCCCTCGCTTCAGCAGTTTCATTCCGGCCATCCTGGAGGAGTTCTCCAGGAGGTCTGCCGATGCGCTCACTCACGATTGCTGGAATGTTACTGCTCGGTGCGCTACCTGCCTGGGCGGGGCCGGGTTATTCGAGTTCGGGCACTTACTACAGAGGCCAGGGACCGGTGGCACAGACTACTCATGCGGCGGAGTGGAATCGACAGGACGGTGACCTCGTGCGCAAGAGCAGCAGTTCCTTTACCAACCTCAAGACAGGTGCGCATTACAAAGGGCAGAGCACCCGCACATACACGCCGGGCGCAGGGAGGACCGTAGAGCGTAGTGTCGGCCAGAGTCGCTAATCGTTGCAAACTGTGAAGGGTCTTCCGGCCGGTCGTGAGGTTCGGTGTACTGTAAACAAAACGGTAGGAAAGGCAAACCCCATGGCGATTGAAAGAGGTGCCAAAGTGAAGATTCTGCGCAAAGAATCTTACTGGTATCGGGAAGTTGGTACCGTCGCTTCTATCGACAAGAGCGAGAAAACAATCTACCCGGTGACGGTACGGTTCGAGAAAGTCAATTACTCCGGTCTCAATACCAATAACTTCGGCGTCAGCGAATTAGAAGAAGTCGAAGCCTGAGTGCCTGAGCTTCCGGAAGTCGAAACCCTGCGCCGCGACCTGCTCATCCATCTGCCCGGACAAAAGATCGTGGATGTGCAGGTTCTGCGTGCCAACTCAGTCGGGTATCCACAGGTGGATGTCTTCACTGAGCAGTTGCGCGGCCAGCGGTTTACAGACCACATGCTCCGGCGCGGCAAATATTTGATGCTCTACTTCGAGGATGGCGCGGCTCTCGGTGTGCACCTGCGCATGTCTGGGCGCTTTCTTTTTCGCCCCTCTGAAAGCGTCCTGGATCCTCACACGCGGGTGCGCTTTTCGCTTGAGCACGGTAACGACCTGCGCTTCGAGGACATGCGCGTCTTCGGACGGCTGTGGCTCATCCCGGCTGGGGTAAGTGCCGAGACAGTGATGACGGGGCTCACCAGGCTTGGCCCTGAGCCCTTCGCGGCCGAGTTCGACGGGGCGTATTTAGCGAGGCGCTTCGGTACGCGCTCTTCACCGGTAAAGAGCGCCTTACTGGATCAGGCCCTTGTAGCCGGTGTCGGGAACATTTATGCAGACGAAGCCCTCTTCACTAGCGGGATTCATCCGACTGAGCCTGTCAACAGACTCAGTCGAGGGGCACTCGACCGGCTCTATCGGGCCGTCGTCGAGGTGTTGGAAGCCGGCATCCGCAAGCGCGGCAGCACGCTTCGCAACTACACTGATACCCAGGGCGTCAATGGCAACTACGCGCACCAGGCCTGGGTTTACGGTCGCAAGGGGCAACCCTGTCGCACCTGCGATACACCGATCGAGCGCATTCGGCTCGCGGGCCGCTCCTCCCACTTCTGCCCGACCTGTCAAAAACCCGGCGGCAGGTAGAATGAAGCACAATTGACTCGGGATTTACCACGCCGCCTGCTATGACGACAGTCAACGCCATGCTCACTCGCACCCGACCGACGACCCGGCTCAGCGTCGCCAAGCCGCCGGCCAGCTTCTGGTACCGGTTTTGTGCCCTGACTCTCGACCTTGCCCTCGTGCTGGGCGCAGCCTTTTCCCTGGCCCAACTGCTCAACGCGGTCTTCTCGATCGGCAACGAGGCGGTGGCCTGGGTGACGCTCGCCCTCGGCGGCGTCTTCGCCATTCTCAATTTAATTTTTCTGCCGGTCTTCAACAAAGGGCAGAGCCCAGGTAAACAGTTGGTCGGCATCAAGATTGTCGCCGAGGAGGACGAGGATCTGACGGTGCCGGCGATGGCTAAGCGCCAACTCCTCGGCTATCCGCTCAGCAGCTTCTTGCTGTTGGGCTTTATCAGCAGTGCGCTCGACAGCGAGGGGCAGGGCTGGCACGACAAGATTGCTAAGACCCGCGTGATAGCAGACCCACGCCAGACCAGCGCAAACCTCTACCCGGCTATCGTCTCCTCCGCCCTCATTCACCTGCTGGTCGGGGCTGCGGTGCTTGCCCTCATCATCATCCTGCCATTCCTGTTTGACGCCCTCAAGATCAAATTTCCGGACATTACGGCCCAGGAAGTGCCACCGCCGCCGTCGATGGAATTTACGCTCACAGAGCCCACTAAATCCGCCGCCAAGCCGGCCAAGCAGACCCGTAGAGCCAGTGCAAACTCAGTCGCAGGCGGCAAGCGCAACCCCAATCGGCCCGTCGAGACCGGCACCAAAGGGGCACCCGCACCGCGTCCGACCCCAACTCCACGCCGCGCCGTGAGCACCCCCCGGCCACCTGAGCCAACCCCGGTCGAGCCACCGACTCCCCGGCCCGCCCCACCGCCTCGGCCGATTCCCAAGGCGCCAGATGCAGTTTTACCAAAGCAAGAAGAGCCGCCACCAACTCCCAAGCCCAGTCCTGAGCTTGCGCCTTTAAGCCGCGAACCGGAGCCCGAACCGGCCCCGCCCGCTCCGCCCGCCCCTAAGCGGCGCGCTACGCGCTCAAGCAACGTCGGCAGCAGCTCGCCCCTTGCCTCGGCACCCGCTTCTGCTCTCGGCGGTCCGCTCAGTGCCCGCAGCAGCGGCAGCGGCGGCAACGGCGGCGTCGGTGAGAGCGGCCGCTTTAATCCTGATCGCGACGGTGCCGGTACCGGTGTCGATGCGGGAGAAGATGTCGATTTCGGACCGTACATGTCCGAATTGCAGCGCAAGGTCAAGCGCCGCTGGATAGCCCCGGAAGCCGGTAACTCGCGCCGTACGGTCTTGCTCTTCTCGGTCTCAAAAGATGGGCAGATTTCCAATTTGAAAGTTGGTCGCTCCTCTGGATCTGCCTCTTCAGATGAGGCGGCGAAGCAGGCGGTCCTCAACGCCGCTCCCTTCAAGCGCCTGCCTGCCGCCTACAAAAACGACCGGATCGATATTCAGTTCACCTTCGATGTCAATGTCTTCGGCGATGTCGATGTGGGCGGCCGGGGTTTCTAGTGCTGCCTTACGCGTTCTACGTCGCGGGTCCCCTCTTCAACGCCTACGAGCAGGCTTACCAGGCTGAGCTTGCACGAAGACTCGTCCCCCTCGGACGGGTCTTTTTGCCGCAAGTCGAGATCCCAGCTGCAGCCGAAGCGCCAGAGGTCTTCGAGCGCTGTTGCCGGGGTGTAGACGAGAGCCGCATCGTGGTGGCCAACCTCTCGGGGGCCGACGCCGACTCCGGCACGGCCTTCGAGGTGGGCTACGCCCATGCTCGCGGCAAACCGATCTATGCTGTGCGCAGCGAACTTGCCTACCAGTTTGCCGACCGGGCTATCTATCCAAACCTGATGTTGCGCGGGGCGGTAGTGCTCACAGCCGACATCGAAGCCCTTATCGAGCGCCTGCACTCGGACTTTCCCGAGGGATTTTGAATGCCGCTCGGGCGTACCCACGACCGCATCACCTGGTGGACAACCCCGGCCGTGGGGGGGGTTGCCCTGGGCCTGGGCGGTGAAGCGCTGACCGCCCTGAGTGTGACGGGAGCTTATCTATTCAGCGGGTTGATGTTTGGCGGTGACCTCGACATCCACTCAGTTCAATACCGGCGCTGGGGACCATTGCGCTGGATCTGGCTACCGTACCGGCGGCTTGTCACCCACCGCTCTTTACTCTCCCACGGCCCAATTCTCGGTACCCTCGGACGCCTGATTTATCTAGGTGTGATTGGTGCTCTTTTTGCCGTCCTTGCGCTGATTGTCGGGCGTGCCCTGGGGGTAGAGTTCCCATGGGAACTTTACGGACAGCAGGTCTGGCGCTGGTTGAGCGATCGGTGGCCTGTTGTCGCCTGGACACTCGTCGGCCTCGAACTTGGGGCGATGAGTCACAGCATTAGCGATGTGGTCGGCTCGGCCTGGAAGCGCTTTAGAAATCCCCGTCCCAGGCGTCACTTGCGGGGCCAGAGATAAATGGCTCCTGAGATCCAGGTGAGGGCGACTGCAAGCCAGAAAAGCCAGATGCCAAACGGCCACTGCACAATCAAGACTGCCACCGCCGCGATCTGAACGACTGTTTTCAGCTTGCCCCAGAAATTGGCACCGGAAATCGCCGTCTGGTTAACCCGCCAACCTGCCACCGTCAGCTCTCGCACCAAAATTAAAAATACGCCCCAGGCCGGTACCTCGCCCAGCTCGATGAGGGCAACGAGTGGAGCGAGCACGAGCAGCTTATCGACCAGGGGGTCGAGGAATTTGCCCAGGTCGGTCACCTGGTTGAGGCGACGCGCCAGATATCCGTCAAGCCAGTCAGTCGCGGCTGCCACCAGAAAAATGCCGGCGGCCCACCAGCGCTCGCCCATATCCGGCACCGGCAAAAGCAGTACCAGCAGGACCGGTACCCCAAGTAGACGGCTGAAAGTAATCCAGGTCGGTAAATTAATCGCGAGCATTTTCCCGGCTAAGCGTCTCTTCCAGTAGGATAGTCTCGGCGGGAAGTCGCTGGGCAGTCTGTCCTGGCCTCTACTAGGCAATCCCATGGAACTGAAGACGATCCGGTTCGACAATGAAAGCCTCAAACAGGTGCAGTCCCAGCTCAGTGGGCCGCAGTTTGCCGGCGTCGGCCGCACGATTATGCTGCTCGGCGGGCTGACCCTCGGTGTGGCCTGGGTGATTACTCCGGCTCCGTCTCCGATTGCGAGTGCACCGATTGTCTCCACGCTCCCGAGTGGGGTGCGTCCGCAAGCAGTGCGTCCGCGCTCTCTGCAACCAGAAATCACCGACACCGAAGAAACTGCCCAGACCGATGCACCTGCGGCCCCGGTCGCGTTCGACGAACCGGCTTCCGAGCGCCCGGCCAGCATCCAGGATCCTGTAGCCACACCGCCCAGGGTCGTGCAGGCTACCCCGCCCATCCGGTCAATACCGACTGTGCCGCCTGTAATCTCGCCTGCAGCCCCCATACAACCATTGCTTCCAGCCTTGCCGCAACTGGTGAGCATCGCCGTCAACGGTTCGCTCCGCTCAGCAGCCATTCGCTTGAATAACCAGACCCAGATCGTCGGCAGCGGCGACCGGATCGGAACCTGGCAGGTGCAGCAGGTGCGTAGCGATCAAGTCGTCCTGGTGGAGGGCGGCAAATCGCTCGTTTTGAGCTTTACCCGCAGTGCAAACTCGGCACCGCCCGAGACAGCAATCCCCAATCAGCCGACCGGTGTGCGGCCCAGCAGCACGGGTTCTACTTACCAACCACCTTATCAGCCGCCCTATCAGCCGCCGCCACCGCCCGAGGATGTGCCGCGCCCGCAGGTCAATCCGCAGCAACCGGGCAATCCCGACGGCAACCTCGAACAACCGAATAATCCTGACCAGAGCGACGGGATACGACCGGACGACCGCTAAGGACAGCATCAGTTCTCGCAAAATTCGCACGAACCACTAAATCTGGTGCTGTAGTACCGGGTTCAATGCCGTAGTATTGGCATGTTGAGCCCGTTGAGTCCGTTTCTCGTGACTACCGCTCTGACTAAATCTGTGCTGGTGGCCCGCCGCCAGGAATTCCGGCGCAAACGCTGGTTGTGGAGGCTGCTGGGTCTCTGGCGCGTGGTGCTCGCCGCGGGTCTTGCCGGTGGACTGGTATGGCTTGCTGAGAAACCTTTCTGGCAGTTGCCGGGGCCGCTTGCCGTATCGGTGCGCGGCAACCTCCATCTCAGCACCGAGCAGATTAACCGGGCACTCGACTTGCGTTACCCGCAGTCGATTCTGGCGATCACGCCCGACCAGCTCGAAGCGCGCCTGCTCGCGGCCCTGCCGCTTGAAAGTGTACAGGTCACTCGTCAGGTCTGGCCGCCCTCTCTTGCAATTGAAGTGCGCGAGTGCGAGCCGGTCGCCGCCGCTCCACTGCCGGGTCGGCCCGGCGTCGTCGATCGGGCCGGTCGCTGGATTGGCCTGCAACAGTACCGCGGCCTGCCGCTACCAAAGCTGACAGTCTGGGGTTATGCTCAGTCAAGATCTGAACTCTGGCAAGCCCTCTACGAGCAAGTTTCACGCTCTCCTATTCGCATTCAGGTAATCGATTTGCGCGATTCGAGCAACCTGATTTTGCGCACCGAATTGGGACAGGTACACTTTGGATCCTTCAGCCCACAGTTTGAATCTCAATTGCGCCGTCTCGATCAGTTACGTGAAGTGGTCAGGCGCTATCAAAAATCTGAAATTGCCTTCATCGATTTGCGCAGCTTGGAACTGCCGACCTTGCGATTGAAAGCAGCTTTGCCCTGAGCAAAGCGCTCCCCTTTTTGCTAGGGGCAGTCAGGTGATAGGACCGATTGTAGCGATAGCCACTACCCACAGCGAGATAACCGATGCCGATATCTGATAACAACAACGATGAAAAAATTAACCATTCAACCTTCTTGCCATCGAAAAGTCAGGTAAGATTAAACGAAACTTCCACAGGTTTCTACCGGGCAATGGCTCCACAACCAAGCATGGGCATGCGAATTGATGAAATTGTCCCCAGCAGTGTCGCGCTGATTAAAGTAGTCGGCGTCGGCGGCGGCGGCGGCAACGCAGTCAACCGCATGATTACAAGCAACGTCAGCGGCGTCGAGTTCTGGGCGATCAACACCGACGCTCAGGCGCTCACCCAGTCCTCCGCACCCCAGCGCTTACAGATTGGCCAGAAGCTGACCCGGGGCCTCGGAGCCGGCGGCAACCCCTCGATTGGCCAGAAGGCGGCCGAGGAGTCGCGTGAAGAAATCATGGCTGCCCTCGAAGGTGCCGACCTGGTCTTCATCACTGCCGGGATGGGCGGCGGTACGGGTACCGGGGCAGCGGCAATCGTCGCTGAAGCCGCCAAGGAAGTCGGAGCCCTGACTGTTGCGGTCATCACCCGGCCTTTCAACTTTGAGGGTCGCCGTCGGCAACAACAGGCCGATTCGGGCATCGAAGCGCTCCAGGGCCGGGTCGATACGCTCATCGTGATTCCCAACGACAAGCTCCTCACGGTGATTTCCGAGCAGACGCCTGTACAGGAAGCTTTCCGCATCGCCGACGATATCCTGCGCCAGGGTGTGCAAGGTATCTCCGATATCATCAGTATTCCCGGACTGATCAACGTCGATTTTGCCGATGTACGCGCCATCATGGCCGATGCCGGTTCTGCTCTAATGGGCATCGGCATGGGTTCAGGCAAGTCGCGGGCTCGCGAGGCGGCAATGACCGCCATCTCTTCGCCACTGCTCGAATCTTCGATCGAGGGTGCCAACGGTGTTGTGCTGAACGTCACCGGCGGTCATGACCTGACCCTGCACGAAGTGCACGAAGCGGCAGCGGTCGTCTACGAAGTGGTCGATCCAAACGCCAACATCATCTTCGGCGCGGTGATCGATGAAAAGCTCCAGGGCGAACTGCGCATTACGGTGATCGCTACCGGTTTCAACGGTGTGGTGCCGACGCCCAAGGCTAACAAGGCCCGCCTCGAACCGCCTGTTGGCGAAGCCAATCGTCAACCGCCTGCCAGCAATAACCTTAACTCCGGCAATCGTCCCAGTAGTACCGACGAAGTGCTCGATATCCCCGACTTCTTGCGCCGCCGCCGTCCGTTGCCCTGACCATAGGCTTCAGATGTCCTGGTGTCGTAGGGAGGAGCGGGTGTGCGCATAACAGTACTCTCCGGCAGTGACTCGCCTGAGCGGGAAGTTTCTCTAGCCAGTGGTCGCGCGGTCACAGAAGCACTCGAAAAGCTCGGCCACACGGTAAACGTCATCGATCCGGGTCCTGACCTGCCGCTCGTGCTTGCCCAGGATCTACCCGATTTCGTCTGGATTGCTCTCCATGGTGACAAGGGAGAAAACGGTTCCCTCCAGGGTGTGCTCGACTGGCTGGGTCTGCCTTACAACGGCTCGGGCATCATGGCTAGCGCCCTTGCTATGGACAAAGTCGCTTCAAAACGCCTCTTTGACGCAGCCGGGATACCGACCCCGGCCTATCGGGTCGCAACGGCAGTTCCAGACCAGGAAACCTGCCGAGACTGGGCTACGGCCCTTGGATTGCCGGTGGTTGTCAAACCTGCAGATGGGGGTTCGTCGGTGGTGGTGACCATCGTTCACGACCTGGACAAGATTTGCTCGGCAGTCGGGCTTGCGCTTCAGTATTCAAAGCAGGTACTGGTCGAACGCTATATTCCGGGACAGGAAATCACCGTGGCCCTACTCGATGGTCTGGTGCTGCCAGCAATCGAGATTATCCCCCAGGGCCGCGATTTTTATGACTACGAAGCCAAGTACGCGACGGGCGGGTCGCGGCATGTGATTCCGCCTGCTCTTGATGAAGCGGTCTTGAAGGTGAGCGTCGATGCTGCTTACCAGGCCTGTCAAATACTCGGCTGCAGTAGCCTGGTGCGCGCAGACCTGCGGATCGATCCGGAGGGCAATCCGTGGGTACTCGAAGTCAACACCCTGCCTGGAATGACGGCTACTTCCCTGGCTCCCGAGGCCGCCCAGGCCGCCGGCCTCGATTTTGAGCAGTTGATCGCTCGTATTCTCGAACGCGCTCTCGACTGAATTTCCAGCCCTAGAGCGCGATTTCGGCCTGACGAAGATTGGCTTCCCACTTGCGCGACGGTGCGGCACGGCGGATCTCGCGCCAGATGGTGGTGGCGGCAATCGTGCCGTCGGCAACGGCGACTGAGATCTGGTTGAGGCCCTTCTTCAGGTCGCCGACCGCGAAGATGCGCGGGTGGGAAGTGCGGCAGGTTTCATCGGTGAGCAAGTCCTGGCCGTGAGTCTCAAGTTCGAAGTGCTGCAAATAACTGGTGTGGCGAATCGAGCCCATCGAGATGAGGCCTGTGTCAACTGGTAGGACGGAGCCGTCGGTAAATTCGATACCATCCATCACGTGGTGTTGACCTAGAAAGCGGGCAATCGGTTTTTCGATGAGCGGGTAGCCATGCTCGGCGAGCTTTTCGCGCATGGCGTCGCTCACGTCGTAGGCACCCATCGTCAGCACCGTGATGTAGGGCGTGAACCAGTTGAGTACGAAGGCGGTGTTGATCTGGCCCTCGGAGCTTGCGAGCAGGGCGGCGCGCTTGTCGAGCATTTCGTAGCCGTCGCAGATCAAGCAGACGTGCAGGTTGTAGCCTGCGTAGTCGTACACATTCTTCATGCTCTCAAGCTGCGGCAACACGTCCATGACGCCGCTCGCCGCGATCAGGTACTTGGCGCGGAAGACCGGGTAGTCGCTGTTTTTGAGGCGGTATTTGACTTTGACCTGGAATTCTTCGCCGGTGTCGGTGACGTCTTCGACAAAGCCGTTGAGCCAGTCGGCTCCATAGCCGAGGGCCAGTTCTTTGCTTTCTTCGAGCAGTTCTTTACCGCTCACTACTTTCGGAATAAAGTTCCAGAGATCCTGCATCCAGAAGGAACGTCCGCGTCCTTTTTCGATCACCAGCACTTTCAGGTTGTAGCGGGCAAGATACACCGCAGCCGAAAGCCCTCCGGCACCGCCACCAACGACAATGGCATCGTAGACTTGAGACTGCTTCTGTTCAAAGTGTTCGCGCTTCAAGATCATGGAAATTTTTCCTCGCCCCTGCTACTTCTCTATTGTCGCTAAAAGTTGGTTCTGGCGGTGCAAAAATGCTGAAACGACTGGAACCGGACGTACTATTTATCAGTCAAACAGGCTATGTCAGTATCTAACGGTCTGAAAGTAATGGTCGTCGGCTTGCTGCTGCTGGCAGGGCCGCTTGCTGCCCAGGTGGCCGGGGACATTGACGGCGACGGTAAAGCCGACAGCAAAGACCTGGCGGTGATCGAGCAATATATCGATGGCTCGGGAATCCTGGTCGAAGAACAGTCTCGCCGGGCAGACCTTAATAGTGACGGTGTGGTCGACGGGCGCGACGCAAACGTTCTGCGCGCTCGGCTCGGGCTTGCGGTGGTGAGTGTGCCGACTTTGAGCGGCAGGGCCTCGGGTGAGGCGACGTCTAAAGCTGGGAAGTCTTACCGGGCTGGGGCTAAGAACAATACCTTTGTGCTTGGGGTTGAGGAAGTGGTGCCTGAGTGGGTACGCGGTACCTGGCGGTTTGGGTCGCAGGTGCTTGAAGCGAACGGGGCTTTTAGAAATAGCGATAATGGCTACCAAAATGAACAGATCAGCCTGCCGGGCGACCTATCGGGGATGTACGTGACAATCAAAGTCGGGACCGGCGAACGGATGCAGCGCCTGTGCTGGCAGGTTGATAACTATAGCGACGAGCGGTTTCGATTTACGGAGCGGTTTCGTGATGAGGCGGGTGTCGTCTACGCTTCGATTGCGGATATTTCGAACCAGGGGGCGGGGCGGGCTGATATTCGTATTCGGACTGAAATTCTCGATGCGGGTCGCTATGGGGGTGGGGGCGACGGGATTGGGGGGCTTTTTGGCTGGCTGTTTGGGAATCAGGGGGGGGGGAGTCGGGTGCGGGTGGGTGACTACTACATGCGCGGTGGGCAGATGTCGCGCTCATCCGGGACTGAGCGGACTCGCCTGCCGGATGCCAACCTCGAATCTCTGCGCTGCCGTTAGTGGTTATTTGTGGGCCTGATCTGAGGATGTGAAGGCTGGGAGTTTGTTGTGGGCTTCATAGTCTGTGGGTGTGGGGGGCAAGGGGCTTCCGCCCCCTACCCCCCACACCCCCTGACCCCCGAGCAAGGGGCGGCGTCCGCCCCCTGCACCCCCTACAAGGGGAGTCTGGTGG
>JANNPH010000085.1:0-30800 GCA_031399965.1 Gloeobacteraceae cyanobacterium SOY_34_metabat_159
GCGCGCTTTTGTCCAGGAGGCGAAGACAGCGTTGTCGGCCAAGGAACTTGCGTTCGTGCTGGGCGGTAACGCGGCGAAGTTGCAGGTTTTGCGGTAGGGCGAATCGTCCCGATGAGCCGTGCGTTCGTTGCGGCTCGTCAGGGACGACTCGCCCTACCTCTGAAGTATCCATGGTACGACCGGGCTGTTCGCCGCCGGCAGAATAACTTGCAGTCCTGCGCTCAAGCCTGAGGGCAAGGCCACGGGTAAACTGAGGCAGGGCAATCCGCCCAAGCTTGCGGGAGCAGTCAGCGCCAGAATCCCGCGGCGCAACTCCACCGTACACTCGGCCTTGGTCGGAGCGACGGTGGGCACGCTGGGCATCACGAGAAAATCGTGGCGGGTGAAAAACTGTGCCCAAGTTTCGCGCACCTGTTTCAGGGTTGAGCGAGCATTGGCGAGTTTCTCAGCGGAGTAATGCCCGGCGTCGTTGAAGCGTTGCCAGATGACCGGATCGTAGTGTTCGCGGTAAGGTGCCAGCCAGTCGCGGTGCACGGCGTGGGCTTCGCTCATGCCGATGGTCACATAGGCGTCGACCGCGTTTTGCCAGGAAGCGAGCAGGGCGGCTTCAGTCGCGGCATCGGCCCGGGTGGAGAATTGTGCGGCGGCTTGCTCGCAGGCTGTGTCGACCGGAGAATCGATTGAAGGCAGCAGTGCGCGACCGGGCAGGTAGCAACCGCGCGGTGCCTTGGTCTGATGGTAGGGCGAGTCGTCCCGCTTTCAGAAGCCCTGCAACTGACAAGTCAGCCACGGACCGCGAGGCAGATTTACAGACTGCCCCAATTGAGAAACGTTCAGCGCACCATTCAGGTCAGAATCGCCATGCCACCCACAACCGTCCTCACACCTGAAACGCTTGCCCTGCCGGTCGCCTATTCGGTGACAGCAGTGACAGGTCTTCGAGGTGTAAGCCGGGTTGACCAGCACCAACAGCACCCCGAACTTGACTGCTTTGTAAGTCAAGAACTGGCGCAACTGGTAAAAGGCCCAACTATTCGAGCGGCGACGCTCCGTCTTGCTTCTCGGTTGCTTGTTGGTGCGCTCCCGAATGCCCGCCAAGTCTTCAAGGGCAATAGACCACCCCAGAGCCTTAGCGGCCTGGACGATGCGAGAGCTGATTTGGTGGTTGATGTTGGATTGAACTCTAGACTCTCTACCCCGAAGCCGTGCCTGCAACTCCCGGATTCGACGCCGAGTGCTGCGAGTGCCTTTGGGGGTCGTTGGGGCAACGACCCTGGTAGCTCTATGCTGCAGTCCGGCTCTCAGGTCAGAGAACCAGTCTCGAAGCTTACTCAACTGCTGTCCACAATATTTCTCTCCTGTACTGGTGTAGGCAATATCCGTCCGACCCAGGTCCACACCGACGCAGCCATCCGGTTCACCCCCGTTGGAACAACGGGGGCTAGGTGGCTCTGGCGGCTTGGACTTGACCTGAATCTGAAGGTGATAGGTACCGTCTTTGCGCTTTGTCAGAGTGGC
The DNA here is from genome assembly GCA_031399965.1 of Gloeobacteraceae cyanobacterium SOY_34_metabat_159. Taxonomy (GTDB): domain Bacteria; phylum Cyanobacteriota; class Cyanobacteriia; order Gloeobacterales; family Gloeobacteraceae; genus JANNPH01. The sequence continues at coordinate 1,519 of JANNPH010000085.1, forward strand.
CGAGGTTGGCTTCTGACCTTTCAGCAAGTGCCGCTGGTAATTGCCAATGGCAAGAGCAATATGCTCCCGGCCACCCATGAGAGTAAGACTGGCCTTCCAGTCCTTTTCTCTGAGCGAGAAGATCACCGAGTCGTAATCAATGCTCGTCGGCGCGAAACCCTTGACCAATCGGCTCCTGAGTTTGGCGGTCTTGCGGTTACTACAGACACGGGCAATCGCTCTGACCGCGAGGTTGGCGGCCAGCCCAAACAGAGCACGGCACTCGTAATAAACAAGGCCATGCACCTTATAGGCATTGGTCAGGTTTTCAGGTGCAGTCTGATTGATCCAGGTGCAAGCGTCCGCAAATGCCTTGAGGGTGGCGTCGATCTTCTCGACCTGCTCAAAAGTGGGGTTAAGCTTGCAGGATACGGTCAGCACTTGAGTCATAGAACAACTGTACCCCATTGCTCAGAGGTTCGTATGCCGAGTAGGTATTGCCCTCCGATTCCCCTGCCAGCTGAAGCAGGCAGTCCCCTCGGAGGTTCCTGATGGCTCTCAGCCGCCGTCGATTGTTGATGTTGGGGAGCCTCACCGGGGGACTGGGACTAGCCGGCTGGTTCGCCCGCAGTACAGCGCAGGCAGCCGCCGCCCGGATTGGCCCCAAGGGTCTATTTGCCCCCATCCGGGGCGACGTGCGTATCGTCGTGATTAGCGATCTGAATAGCGAATACCGCGCCGTCACCTACGAGTCTCAGGTGGTGAAAGCGGTCGCCATGATCCCTGGCTGGCAGCCCGATATGGTTCTGTGTGGCGGCGATATGGTCGCAGGCCAGGACCCGTTTCTCAAACGCGAGCGGATCGAGGCGATGTGGGCTGCCTTCGACCGCTTTATCGCCTCCCCGATTCGCAAAGCGAACCTGCCCTTCGGTTTTACCGTCGGCAACCACGACGCATCGGGGGCGCTCGCCATGCGCGGTGGGTTTCTCTTCAAGCAGGAGCGCGAACTGACCGAACGCTACTGGAATGCTCCTGAGCACGACCCGCGTCTTGCGTTCGTGGACCGGGCCGGGTACCCCTTCTACTACACTTTCCAGCACAAGGACATCTTCTATCTGACCTGGGACGCTTCGACCGCCCGCATCCCGCCGGAACAACTCGCCTGGGCGGAGAAGAGCCTGGCAAGCCGCGCCGCCCAATCAGCCCGGATGCGGATTGTGATCGGGCATCTGCCCCTGTACGCGGTGGCGGTCGGCCGCGACGAGCCGGGAGAAGTGCTCGATGATGCCAATCGCCTGCGGGCCATGCTGGAGCGCTATCGCGTACACACCTACATCAGCGGCCACCACCACGCCTACTACCCGGCCCATCGCGGCAAGCTCCAACTGCTGCACACCGGTGCTCTCGGGGCCGGTCCGCGCCTGCTCATCGAAGGCTCCATCACCCCTTACCATCCGCTGACGGTGGTCGATATTGACATCGCGAGCCAGACGACCACCTACACGACCTACAACATGGCCACGCTCAAAGTGATCGACGCTCAGACCCTGCCGCGCCTATTGATGGGGCCGACCGGGGCCGTGTTGCGCCGCGACATCGAGTGGAGTGAGCTGACCACAGCAGAACAGGCCGAGTGTATGAAGCGCCTGGGCACAAAAGGCTGCCGGTGAGGGTCTATCGGTCCAGGCTGCAGTCGGCCGCTATAATTTGGCAGTCAAGGGCGAGATCACTGTGTACAGGCATCTGACCACGGCTATTGCGACTGCAGGACTGGGTCTACTCCTCTGGGCAGTCCCGGCGGCGGCCGGCAGCGGAGACCTGAACGGCGACGGCCGCATCGATACGGCCGATATCCGCCTGGTCGAACAGTATCTCGACGGCAGCCTGCTCCTGCAAGATAAGCAAATCGTGGCCGCTGACGCCGACGGCGACGGCAAAGTCACCCGGCTTGACCGCGACTTATTGCAGCGGCGGGTCAGTGGCGTCACCGTCAACTCGAAAGCAGGAGCAGGCGCAAGCCAGCTCGAACTCCAGAGCGCCAATAGCGGCGTCGTGCTCGACAAAGTGTCCGGCAAGCCGCTCGCCGACGTGGAAGTGTCGCTCCCGGATGAGGGGATCACCGTGCGTACCGACAAGCAGGGGCGCTTTAAGCTCGCGCGCGTACCGGCGGGCAAGATTTTGACGGCAAAAGCTTCAAGCTATGCCCCCCAGTCGCTTACCCTCAATCGTCCGGCGGGCGGTCTCTACCAGATCCTGCTCGAACAGCTCAGCCCGAAGCTGATGGTAGTCGATGACAACCTTTACCACCTCGGCAACGACGACTACGACCCCAATTCGGCAAACGCCCTGCAATTCAACCTGCGCAGCATCGGTGGCCGCTTCGAGAAAAAATTTGACCTGACGAGCTATCCCCGTCAGGACCTCACCCTGCGCATCGGCTCGCTGATCGGTGTCGATACGGCCGAATCCGTGGCAGCCGGACAGTCGGGTCTCACCGACCGCATCTTGCCCCGCAACGGCGGGTTGCGCGTCTTCTTGAACGGCTCCGCCATCGGTCGCCTGGTACTCAATGGCGACAATATCGCCGTCACCCTGCCCCGTTGGCTGCTCCAGAAGGGTACCAACCGCCTGCTGCTCAGCACCCACCCAGAAGACCAGAACAATATCGTCGCCCAGGTACGCAGCACCGGTTTCTACGGCACCCCCGCCACGGGAGCCATCGACCTCGACGATGTCGAATTTGCTCATCTGGTGATCGAGGACCCGACCGGTTCGCTGGTGGAAGGCAAATTAGAACGCGACCTGGTGATTAAACCGTCCAAGCCCAGTTTCTAAGCCTCAAGGAGAAGCCAGTGCACCGGGTCATCGCTTTTGCAATCGTTGGCCTGTTGCTATCGGCCCTGCCGGTGCTGGCGGAGAGCGGCGACGTCAATGAGGACGGCCGTATCGATAAAGACGACGTGCGCCTGATCGACAACTACCTCAACGGCTCCCTGCTCCTGCAAGATAGCCAGATTGCCGCTGCTGACGCCGACCGCGACGGCAAGATTACCAGTACCGACCGCGACCTGTTGCAAAGAAGACTCGGAGGACTGGCCGTCGGTACACCCAGGAGTGCTGCTGCATCCCAGAGCCAGATAGACCTGCGCTCTGCCGATAGCGGGGTGGTGGTGGACAAGGCGACCGGCAAACCGCTTGCCGGCGTGGAAGTGTCGCTGCCGGACGAGGGGGTGACGGTCAGGACCGATAGTGAGGGCCGCTTCAAGTTGCCGGGGACGACGCCCGGTAAAATTTTGTCGGCCAAGGCGAGCAACTATGCCCCCTCTTCAGTGACTACTCAGAGCGGGCGCGGTTTTGAATTGCAACTGGAGCGCCTGTCGCCGCGCCTGCAGGTGCTCGACGACAACCTTTATCACCTGGGCGACAACAATTATGACCGTCGCTCGGCCAACGCCGGGCAGTTTCAGATGCCGGCTTCCGGCACCTCCTACTCGCGCGGCTTCATGCTTGCCCGTGCGCCCCAGAACGACCTGATCCTGCGCATCGGTTCGGTGATCGGCATCGACACCAACCAGTCGATTGCCGTCGGCCAGTCAAACTTGCCCCCGAGCCGCGAACGACAGGCAAACGCCGGGGTGCAAATCTTGCTTAACGGACGGCCCATTCGCCAGTTGGTGCTCAACGGCGATAACATCACCACACCCCTGCCGCTCCAGCTGCTCAGACCAGGATTTAACGAAATCACGATCAAGGCGGCCCTGATCAATCGCAACCCGAATATCTACGACCCGCTCGGGTTACTGGGCCAGTTCAGCAGCCTGGCCGACTTTGTACCGGGTGCCGCTCTGGACTATGACGACATCGAATTTACCCATCTGGTCGTACTCGACCCGAGCGGCGTAGTTCTACCCGCTCGGGAACCCTGAGCAGCAAGGGACCGTCTATGGATAGCTCTACTTCAATCGATAAAAGAGGTTGCACCATGTTCCGCGCTCTGCTGGTGCTGATGGGTATCGGGCTATTGCTGGCAGCGCCTGTGAGGGCAGAGAGTGGCGACGTCAACGAGGACGGCCGTATCGACAAAGACGACGTGCGCCTGATCGACGACTACCTCAACGGCACCCTGCTTTTGCAAGATAGCCAGATTGCCGCTGCCGACGCCGACCGTGACGGCAAGATTACCAGCACCGACCGCGACCTGTTGCAAAGACGCCTGGGTGGACTGGCCGTCGGCACACCCAGGAGTGCTGCTGCCACTCAGAGCCAGATAGACCTGCGCTCTGCCGATAGCGGGGTGGTGGTGGACAAGGCGACCGGCAAACCGCTTGCAGGAGTGGAGGTGTCGCTGCCGGACGAGGGGATAACGGTCAGGACCGACAGTGAGGGTCGCTTTAAGTTGCCGGGGGCAACCCCTGGCAAGATTTTGTCAGCTAAGGCGAACAACTATGCGCCTTCCTCGCTCACGACCCGAGGCGGAGGGGGCTTTCAGCTCAAGCTCGAACGGCTCTCGCCCCGCCTGCAGGTGCTCGACGACGGCATTCACCACCTGGGCGACGACAAATACGGGCGCGGTTCGGCCAACTACGCCGACTTTCGGCTACCGACTCAGGGGACACGGCACACCCAGCCTTTCACGCTCACGACCTCACCCAGGCAGGATATGACCCTGCGCATCGGCTCCATCATCGGCATCGACACACCGGAATCCGCGGCAGCCGGTCAGTCGCAGGTGCCCTTTTTTGGCGTACGTCAGGATGGGGTTCGCATCTATCTCAACGGCAGCTTGATCAAGCAAATTCTTGTCAACGGCGACGACATCCGGGTCACCCTGCCGCGCTGGCTGATGCGCTCAGGCAGGAACGAACTGCGCCTTGAGACCCACGCCTTTAATCAAGGAGCTGGGGCTACTTTCAGCAGCGGTGGCCTGGGCGGTATCCTCGATCTCTTTGGTATCGGCGGTGGTCGCCGGTTTGGGGTGCCGGCCGGTGATTTTTCTGACTACGACGACATCGAATTTGCGCTCCTGGTCATCGAGGAGAAGGCCAGTTCGGAGTATTGAGTTCCCGGTCCAGATCGCGAGAGCCTGATGGCCTTAGCCGCCGCTATAGCGCTCCTCGGCCCAGGGTTCGCAGTGGCTGTGGTAGCCGTTCAGCTCCCAGAAGCCGAGTTCTTCTTTTTCGAGAAATTCGAGGCCGTTGATCCACTTGGCGCTCTTCCAGGCGTAGATGTGCGGCACCACCAGGCGCATCGGGCCGCCGTGGTCGGCGGGTAGGGGTTCACCGAAGAGTTGGTGGGCGAAGAAATTTTCCTCGCGGGCGAAGTCTTCCATCGCAATATTGGTGGTGTAGCCGCCGTAGCAGTGGGCCATGACGTGCTTTGCCTTGGGGTCTAATTCGATGCGCTGCAGGAAGTCGGTGACTTTGATGCCGGTCCACTGGACGTCGAGCTTGCTCCAGCGCGTCACACAGTGAAAGTCGGCGGTGAACTGGTGTTGGGGCATGGCCATGAAGTCTTCCCAGGTGAAGACCTGTTCTTTGGCCAGCCCCGAAACCTTAAAGCGCCAGACGAAATCGTCCATCTTTGGGGTGCGCCCGTAGGTGAGCACCGGGAAGCCGTTGGTCAGGTACTGACCGGGCGGTACACGGTCTTTATTGGCGTCGTCGTCCTTGGGCTTTTTGAAGAACCTTCCAAGCATGGCGAATCCACAACACGTCTTTGTGAGCTTATTTTAACGGCGTTCGGGCGCTCTGCAGGTATCCCGCAGCCGGTTCTTCCTGGAGACTCATCACCCAGTTGCTCGCTCGACCGGCAATCATCCCCCACCGACCGAGCCGGACCTCTTCAAGCGGTGCGAGAGACTGACCGAGGCCAACTGCCACAGCACCGGCCTCCAGGTAAGCCAGGTAATCTTGCTCACCGATATTGCCGGTCGGCAGCAGCGGCACCTCACAGAGCGGTGCCCGGATGGCGCGCAGGTAGTCGAGCCCACCCAACTGGGCGACCGGAAAGACTTTCACCAGGTCTGCTCCGCCCTGCCAGGCCGCAATAATTTCAGTCGGGGTGAGAGCACCGCTGATCACCAGGACACCCTGAGCTTTGGCGACAGCAACGATGCGGGTGTCGGTGTGGGGGCTCACGATAAATTGTGCTCCCCAGCCGATTGCCTCGCGGGCAGCCTCCGGGGTGAGTACCGTGCCGCAACCGACCACCACATCGCCCAGGTCGTTTAGTTCGCGCACGATAGCTTCAGCACCGGGCGTGGTGAGTGTCACTTCCACCAGCCGAATACCGCCGGTCACGACCGCCCGCCCAATCGCGAGCGCCGCCACGGCGGAGTCGGTCCGCAAGATGGCAAGCAGGCGGTGGTGCGCAAATTTCGCGAGCAGCGGGTGAGTCACAACGACCGTCGAAGTAAATAACCGCCCAGCATACCTGAATTGCCGGCCGTCGGGACGCCGGGCGCTGCTCTAGACGGTGGATAGAGGCAGCTGTAGATGAAAGACGACCTGATTTGGGGGGCTTGTCGCCTCGATGCTCCCCCCAAGCCTGTTGAGAATACGCTTCACGAGCGCCAGTCCAAGACCCGTACCGCCCTGGTGCCAGTGGTCGTTTGCTTTGTGGCGATAAAACTTCTCGAATACTTTTTGAAGCAGCTCTTGCGGTATCTGTGCGCCGCTGTTGCAGACATCCAGGCTGAGCCAGTGCTCGTCGCTGGAGACGGCCAGGGCAATCGACCCGCCGTCAGGGGTGTACTTGCAGGCGTTATTCAGAAGTTCTGAAAGCACAGATTCAAGGCTGTGTGCCTCGGTAACCAGCCACGGCAGTTCGGCTGCCAGTTGCAGTTGAAGCGACTGCTGGCGGGAAGCTGTTCGCGCCATGAAGGGGGCGAGTTGCTCCGGGAGCCACACTGAAAGATTTAAAGGACTAAGCTCCAGCGGCCGGTCGTTGACCTCGAGGCTCTGCAAATCGAGGAGGTTGTCGATCAGCACCTTTTCTCGCAGGCATTCGCTCTCGAGGATGTCCAGGTACTTTTTCTGCTGTGCCGCGACGGGTGAGTGGCGCAGGAGCTGTACGGCAAGACGGATATTGGCGATTGGTGTGCGCAGTTCGTGGCTGATGTTGCTTAAAAAATCATCTTTGAGTTCGCTGAGCTTGTGCAACTCCTGCGCCTCGATTTGAGCGAGTTCGCTCGAAAGGCGCTCCGCGTGCAGTTGCTTGGTCTCGGTGGCATCCGTGAGCATCAGCAGAATGTCCCCTGAACTGCCGACAGCCATCTCCAGCCGCCTCGCAGAGAAGATCACCCACTGTTCTGACCCATCTGCCCGCCGCAGCAGAGTCGTGAAGCGAATCGTCTCAAAGGCCAACGCTGCCAGACGCGCCAGTACGGCGGGGCGTTCGAGCGGGTCGAGCACTGCGGCCAGCACGGGCACCTCTTCCTCGCTCGATCCCAATAGGTCCGAGACACGTTTATTGGCAAAGCGAGTGTCGCCTGAAGCTCCGACAATCCAGATCCCCTCGCCGGCGGTGTTGACCACACCGTGGAAGAAGGCTTCTCGCTCTCGCAGGGCACCCTCGGCTTTCTTTCTTTCTGTGATGTCGCGTTGCAGCGACACCCAGTGGGTGTACCGGCCAAATTCATCCGCCACCGGTACGACGGAGATCTCGCTCCAGAACTCAGAGCCGCTTTTGTGCAGGTTGAGCAGTTCGGCGCGCACCGGTTGCCGGTTTTCGAGAGCGATGCGGATGCGGTCGAGTTCGGCGCGGTCGGTAGTGGGAGCCTGCAGGAAATGGGGGTTCTTGCCGTTCACTTCCTGGAGCGAGTAACCCGTCATGTGCTCAAAGGCGAGGTTCGCATAGACGATGCGCGGACCGGCTTCGTCTACAGAGTGGGCCTCGGTGGCAAGAATAGCGTCGCTGACGTTGGAGAGGATGCTGTCGATGAGCTGTACTCGTTCGCGCAGGTTCCAGGCGCGGGTGCGAATTTCTAGAGCAAGTGAAAGGCAACTGCCCTGCAATTCTTCCGAGAGCAGGCGTTCGATAGTCCCGACCAGTGCGTCGAGAGTATCCGGGGCGGAGTGAGCCTCCGGCAGAACGGTCGGAGGCTCCACCCGGGTGCGAAGCTCCGCGAAGCGGCGATCGATCTGTTTGCGGGCCTGGATGCTCTTGAGTACCGAGCGGCGCTGTTCGAGTTCTTCGACCACGAGCACGGCCATTTCTTCGAGCAATTGCCTTTTAGCCACCTCGAAGGCACGGGGCACGCGATCGATCAAGCAGAGTGATCCCAGGCGAAAACCGTCTGGAGTCTTGAGCGGAGCGCCTGCGTAAAAGCGGATGCCCGGATCCCCCTGCACCATCGGACTGGAGCGAAGGTACGGATCAAGCAGGGTATCTTCCACGATCAGAGGCTCGTCGCCCAGGATGACATGGGCGCAGAATGCGTCTGGCCTCGGCACCTCCCGCACCATCAGGCCATAAGCCGATTTGAACCACAGACGCCCTTCGTCCACGAGCGAGATCAGGGCGATAGGGACGTCGAAAGTGCGCGCGGCAAGTCCGGTAATCTGGTCAAACGCCTCTTCAGGAGCGGTGTCAAGCAGGCAGTAGCTCCTCAAAGCAGCCAGGCGCTCGCTTTCAAAGGAAGGGGAAGCAAACACGTTAGTTCTCCGGACAGTGAGTGATACCGCTATGCTTCTGGCCCTGGTGTCCCTCAGCGGTGATCGAAGGTAGATGGACTTGTGGAGGAACCGGCCGGTTTGAGCACAAAAGCACATTCAGGGCCGCAATCGTGATCGTGGCACGGACAGCCACAACTTTGTAGTACGGCTCCCTCCGTATACCTGCGGACCTGGCGTCGATTTAGAGGCCAGGTCCAGCGCGACAAACAGTCCCAACGAAAACTTCTTGAAGGCTTCATCAGCGATCTCAAACCAATCAGAGATTTCCCATTTTTCCCTATCGGCTATCCGGCCCGTTCATGATGATGTTTTCCGACAGCGACTTCCCTGCCTCAACTTCACTACGCCAGGCAAGCCGCCTTGTGCCTGGACCGAGGTAACAAATCAGCACTCAGCGATTGGGGAGATGGGGAATTCGGCCAATTCAGCTAAGCTGACCAAATGAGCCCCACGACTCGATTAGAGCAGCCCAAAGCGCCCATCATTGCTCCCGACCCGGTCGCCTCGGCCAGAGCAGCCGGATTGCGCTACGTCACCGACACCACTCCCGGCATCCAGCGCAAGCCCGCCGGCAAGCACTTTTGCTATATCGATCCCGACGGCAAGCCGGTCCGCGACCCCCAGCAGCTGGAGCGTATCAAGTCTCTCGGCATCCCGCCTGCCTATACCGACGTCTGGATTTGCCCAATTGCCAACGGGCACCTGCAGGCGACCGGACGCGACGCCCGTGGCCGCAAGCAGTACCGCTACCACCCGCGCTGGCGCGCAGTGCGCGACGAGACCAAGTACGAGCGGATGATGGCTTTTGGCCTGGCGCTCCCCACCATCCGCGAACGCACCGAGCAGGACCTCGCCCGGCCCGGACTGCCGCGTCCAAAAGTGCTCGCCACCCTCGTGCGCTTGCTGGAGACCACTCTGATTCGGGTGGGCAACGAAGAATATGCGCGCACCAACCAGTCTTTCGGGCTCACGACGATGCGAGACGAACACGTCGAAATAAAAGGCAGCACGGTCAAATTTCAGTTTCGCGGCAAGAGCGGCAAGGACCATGTGATCGACCTGCACGACCGCCGGTTGGCGCGCATCGTCAAGCGCTGCCAGGACGTTCCCGGCCAGGAACTGTTTCAGTACATCGACGAGGCGGGGGAACGCCAGACCGTGGACTCGGCAGACGTAAACGCCTACCTGCGCGAAATGACCGGCCAGGAATTTACTGCTAAAGATTTTCGGACCTGGGCGGCAACAGTGCTTGCGGCCCTTGCCCTGCAGGAGTTTGAAACTTTCGACTCCGAGACCCAGGCGAAAAAGAACGTCGTACAGGCGATCAAAAACGTCGCAGAGCGCCTCGGAAACACCCCGACTATCTGCCGCAAATGCTATATCCACCCGGCCATCATCGATGCCTACCTGGAGGGCACGATGCTCACGATGCTCAAAACGCGCACCGAGGAAGCCCTGGTAGATTCACTATCGCAACTGCGCCCCGAGGAAGCGGCTGTACTCGCTTTCTTACAGCAACGGCTCACGGCTGAAGAAGTATCCGACGCAGCAAAGCAGAAACCTTAAGCCCGCACATTTCGGTCCTTTGAGGCCCTGCTCGACGCGCCCGCGAGCGTCTGAAACCAGCGCGAAGCGTTTACTTCCGACTAGCGCACTCGTACAGTTTTTTCGCGACGTCATCTCCGTCACCCAGAGTCGCCCGTCGGGGCTGATAAGCTGAGAGCGAAAAATCTCCTCATCTCCCAGGGTGCCCATGAGACTCAAAGACGTGCTCGAACAGCTTGCCATGGAAGGCCACGACGCCCGTGGCGTCTACTACAAAGACGACATCGAAGACCTCTCGGAACAGTTGCCGCACATCCGCGAACTCGCTCGCGAAATCGCGGCCGAACTCGGCAAGTTCCCCGAGGACGTGCCGACGCGCGTGCAAGACAATGGCCTCGATATCGAAATCAGCCACTGACGTAGTGGAAGGTGTCCGGGGAATGGCAGTCTACCCATAGAGCGCTCACCCAGATACATCTGAGCCGGCTTGAATAGGCGACAATGCCCTCGGTCTATACCGGTACACCGCCGATGTCTACCCGACCAACCCGTACGCTCTGTGTGCTGCTCGCCTGCCTGCTCTCGACCCCACCGGCACTGGCCCAACCAGCCCCGTCTGTCCCACCAGTCCCGGCCGTTCCTTTCACCTATTCCCCGGCGCTTACCGACCAGCTCAAGCAGATCCAGGCGGCAGCGCTCACAAGCGACTACGCGTACCGCCAACTCAGTTACCTGTGCAACAACATCGGGCCGCGGCTGAGCGGCTCACCCCAGGCAGCGCGGGCAGTCGAATACGTAGCGGACGAACTCAAGAAACTGGGGCTCACCGTCAGCCTCGAAAAAGTGATGGTGCCGCACTGGGTACGCGGCGTCGAGACCGGCGAACTCATCGAGTACCGGGGGAAAGTCGCGGGTACCGTCCAGAAGCTGGTGCTGACGGCTCTTGGGGGATCTGTCGCCACACCCGCTCAGGGTCTCAAAGCGCCCGTGGTCGTAGTCAGCAGCTTTGCAGAACTCGAAGCGCTCGGGCGCAGTGCAGTCGAGGGAAAAATCGTCCTCTTCAACAAGCGCTTCGACCAGCAGCTCGCGGCAAACGGCTATGGCGGTGAGGCTTACGGTGAAGCCGTCGTCTATCGCACCCAAGGGCCCATCGCAGCAGGCCGTCTGGGAGCGGTCGCAGCACTGGTCCGTTCGGTGGGTGGTGCCAGTTACCGGCTTCCCCACACCGGTGCGACCCGCTACCTTCCAGACGTCCCCAAGATCCCAGCTGCTGCCCTCGCGGCGGAAGATGCCGACTTGCTCGCCGGGCTTGCAGGCCAGGGACCGATACAGATGCAACTCACCCTCACGCCGCGCACTCTGCCCGATGCGGTGAGCTACAACGTCGTCGCCGACCTCAAAGGCAGTGAAAAACCCGACGAGGTTGTCATCGTCTCCGGTCACCTCGACTCCTGGGACCTGGCCACAGGTGCCCTCGATGACGCCTCAGGAGTAGCCGTGGCGATGCAGACGGCACAACTCGTCCGACAACTGAAGCTCACCCCCAAACGCACCCTGCGCGTCATCGCCTGGATGGCCGAGGAAAATGGCCTGCACGGTGCGCGGGCCTATGTCGAGGCGCATAAAGCGGAAATGGCCAGCCACATCGCCGCCTTTGAAAGCGACCTCGGTGCCGGCCATCCGGTTGGAGTCGTCGCCCGCGTTGATCCCAAAGCAGTGCCGATGCTCGCCCCGGCAGCCTCGGTACTTGCCGCTTCGGGAGCAGGAGTCATCCGGGTGGCAGGTGCAACGGCACCCGACATCTCGCTACTGGGTGAACTCGGTGTGCCGACTTTTGCCCCCTTGCAGGACAGCCGCACCTACTTCGATTACCACCACACCCCCGCCGATACGCTCGACAAGGTCAACCCGCGCGAACTTGCCGAGAATGCAGCAGTGATGGCCGTGATGGCCTATGCTGTCGCCAACCTGCCCCAACCGTTGCCGCGCTGAACCCGCCTGGTATGCTGGGGGGATTGCCGGTACAGATATATGCTTGATTTTCTATTTCCTTGCGCACCTGTGCTGGCGGCGACCTATGAAAAAACCAGCCTGCCCTGGTCGTGGCAGCAAACAGAACGCCAGTGGAGCGAACAGGTCGAGGCGTGGCTGACGTCCTCACAGACGCCGGACCTGGCAGGTTTAGAGACCCCCGGACAGATCCTGGCCATAGTGCTTGCGGTGCTGTTTGCCCTCGGGCTATTGGGGCTACTGGGTCGATGGTTGATGCGCCTGCTTGCAGTTGCACCGGTGCGCCTTTCTAGGACCGCACCGACTGTACCAACCGCACCCACCGACAGCACCGCCTGGTGGGTGCGCGCCCAGGATCTGCGGCAGACCGGCGACTACCGGGGTGCCTGCCTGGCTCTCTACCGGGCGCTCCTGCAACTTCTTGCCGAGCGCGAGATTGCCGCCCAGCAGGCCAGCCGCACCGACGGCGAATACCGGCGGTTGCTCGCTGCCCATCCCCGCGCCGAGGCGGCCCGAGAACTGATCGGCGTCCACGAGCGGCTGGCCTTCGGCAACGGTGAGGCGACTGCCGAGACGTTCGAGCGTTGCTGTCGGGCGTACGAGCAATGGCGCTGAAGTTGCCCCGCTCCTGGCCCTGGTGGCTGCTCGGTGCTGCCGTTTTCGCCATCTTGCTTTTTGCCCCGGCCGGCCGCAGCGATCGCCGCGGCTCAAGCTACAGCCGCTCACCGGACGGCTACGCCGCCTGGGTCGCCTACCTGGAGGAGCGAGGCAAGCGGCCGGAGCGCTGGCAACGTTCGCGTCTGCCGGGAGACCGCAATGTCGTCTTGCTCAAGGTCTACAGCAATACAAGGCCCTGGCTTTTCGACAAGTCAGAGCTGGACTGGGTCGAACGGGGCAATACGCTGATCATCCTTGGGGTGCGCAGCGCAAGAGATGAAGCAAACGGCAGGCGGATCTGGTCTGCGCCGGTCAGCGACGCGGACATCCGCACCCCACTGCCGAGTGCGGCCGGGCCGGTGCGCGTCGAGACACGCCGCCGCTACAACTCGCAAGAGGCCCTCGGCAAGGCTTTGCTCACCGACCGCTTCGGCGATGTCGTGCGCGAGTACCGCGTCGGCAAGGGACGCCTCGTCACGGCCGTCACACCCGACCTGGGAGCGAATGCCTACCAGGAGGAACCAGGTAACTACCGCTGGCTCACCGAACTGGTGAGTGCCGACGGACTGCCGGTGCTCATCGACGAGGCGATCCACGGCTATCTCGACAGCGAAGACAAAGTGAAGACGGGTGCGGGCGACTGGTCTGAATACCTGGCGCGCACCCCACTGCTCATCGTGGGTGTACAGCTCATCGTGGCCGCCCTCGTACTCTTGTGGGCGGGACGCCGCTTCGGCCGACCGCTGGTGTTGGCCGGGCCAGCCCTGCCCGACAGCGACGTTTACATCCAGGCCCTGGCCCAGGTCCTGCGCAAAGCCGGTTCGATAGACTTCGTCCGCGAGACGATTGCCCAGGAAGAGCGGTTGCGGCTGCAGCAGGCTCTCGGTCTGGGAGGCGCGATAGTGGAGACGGAAGTCCTAGCTGAAACCTGGACGCGCCGCACCGGCCAGCCGGCCGGGCCACTGCTTGCCGCCCTCGAACCCGTCCCGCCGAACGAACCGGCCCTGCGCCGCTGGCTGGAGCGCTGGCAGACCCTGCACAACCACCTGAAACCCGACCCATGAACTCCCCATTACTTCAGGCTCTGGAGCAGGCCCTGGCCGCAGTCGTCGTCGGCCAGTCGGCAGTCGTCCGCCAGTTGCTCGTCGCCTTGATTGCCGACGGCCACGTCATCCTCGAAGGGGTACCGGGCACCGGCAAGACGCTGATGGTCAAAACCCTCGCCCAACTGCTCGCCGCCCAGTTCCGGCGGGTGCAGTTGACCCCTGATATCCTTCCCTCGGACATCCTCGGGGTGAATATTTTCGATCTGGCGAGCCGCAACTTCGTGCTTAAAAAAGGACCGGTCTTCACCGATATTTTGCTGGCCGACGAAATTAACCGCACGCCGCCCAAGACCCAGTCGGCGCTGCTGGAGGCGATGGAAGAGCACCAGGTCACCCTGGACGGCGAGAGCCTGCCCCTCGGCGATTTCTTCTGGGTAATCGCCACCCAAAATTCGGTCGAATTCGAGGGAACCTACCCGCTGCCGGAGGCTCAGCTCGACCGCTTCCTGTTCAAGCTGCTGGTGGGCTACCCCGAGACAAGGGCAGAAAAACAGATGCTGCTTGGCTGCAGCCGTTCGGGACCGACCCCGACTCCTGCCCTGCCCCTGGCCGATGCGAAGCAAATACTCGACGCCCGGCGGGAGGCGGCGGTCCTGCCGGTGGCCGAACCGGTGATCGACTATCTGCTTTCGCTCGTCGCCCGCACCCGTGAACACCCGGACCTGAGCCTTGGCGCTTCGCCGCGCTCGGCGGTAGCCTGGCTCGCCGCTGCCCGCGCCCATGCCTGGCTGGCTGGGCAGCCCTTCGTCACCCCGGATGACGTCAAAGCGGTTGCCCTGTCCCTATTGCGCCATCGCCTGATCCTCAAGCCCGAAGCCCAACTCGATGGCCTGCGCACCGACGATGTGATCACTGCCCTGCTCCAGCAGTTGCCGGTACCACGATGATCCCCACCGGCCGTTTCTGGAGCCTGTTGCTGATAGGCGGTACCTTCGCAACCGGCCTGTCCCTCTTGAATCTGAACCTGGGCCTGGCCGGTCTCGCCCTCTGGGATCTGGGCCTATGCGGGTTTGCTTTTTGGGACGCCCGGCGCAACCGGCCTCTACGGGTCACAGTCCGGCGATTGCCCCTCGGTCGGCTTTCGGTCGGCCGCGCCAATCCAGTGCGGATCTCGCTCAGCACACCGACCCCCGCCCGGCTGCAACTCCAGGACGATGCGCCCTTCGACATGCCCCCGGCTCCCCTGGCCCTCGCCGCCGGTGAGACCGAGGCGAGCTACACAGTCTTCGCCACCGAACGCGGTCGCTACGGCTGGGGCGATATTCACCTGCGCCAGCACAGTCCCTGGGGACTGGTCTGGGACCAGTGGCGGGTCTGCCAGCCTGAAGAAGCAGTCGTCTACCCGGACCTGGTGGGTCTCAAGGCCCTGGCACTGAAACTGGCGGTCCAGTCGGGCGGAGGGCTACGGCAGGGGCGGGCTGCGGGTGCTGAGAGCGAATTTGCCGAACTGCGCGAATACGCAAATGGCGACGACCTGCGCCTCATCCACTGGCCCGCCACCGCCCGACTGGGGAAACCGCTGGTGCGGGTGCTCGAACCGGAGCAGGAGCAGACCCTGGTCATTTTGCTCGACCGGGGGCGGTTGATGGACGCACGGGTCGGGCCGCTCAGGCGCTTCGACTGGGGACTGAACGCCGCGCTTGCCCTGGCCCTCGCCGCCCTTACTCGGGGCGACCGCGTCGGGGTCGGCGTCTTCGACCGCCAGATGCACCTGTGGCTGCCGCCGGAGCGCGGCCGTCAGCGCTTTGCCGGCATCCTCGACCGCCTGGCCGGGATCGCACCGGAACTGGTCGAGCCCGACTACGCCGCCGCCGCCGCCACTTTCTTGCAGCGTCAGCCGCGCCGGTCTCTGGTCGTGCTGCTCACCGATATCGTCGATCTGACCGCCTCGGCGGAGATGCTCGCTGCTTTCGGGCGTCTCGCTCCTCGCCACCTGCCCTTCTGCGTCGCCCTGCGCGACCCGCGCATCGACCGGCAGGCAGCTGACCGCTCCCCGGACCCGGCTACTGCCTTTGCCCGAGCGGTCGCCCTCGATTTACTGGCCCAGCGGCGCACGGCCCTCGCTCGCCTGCAGCGCAGCGGTGCCCTGGTGCTCGACGCCCCGGCAGATGAGATTAGCCAGCTGCTGGTCGAGCAGTATCTGCGCCTGAAACGTCGCCCGCGACTCTAGACCGCCGACTCAAATAGAGCACCAGCAATCCAAAAAGCCCCATCCCGACTGTGTACTTGAGCGCCATCGGTACCCCCGGGTTCGGCGAGAAGAATCCTTCAATCACCCCGGCAACGACCAGCATCGGCACCACCCCGAACAAGAGTTGCATCGCTTCACCGCCGGCCAGCCGCACAGCATCGACTCGCCGCAGCCTACCCGGCAGCACCAGCGCCTTCCCAATCTGCAGCCCCGCCGCCCCCGCCAGGAAAATCGCCGGGATCTCCAGTGCTCCGTGGGGAAAGACGAATGCCCAGAACTCCGGCCCCAGATCGTTCTGGGCGACCAGGGCGGCGATTGCCCCAATCAAGATGCCATTGCTGAACAAAATATAGAGCGACCCGACCCCGGCAAAAAGCCCACCAGCGACGGTTGTGAAGGCGACGCTCAAGTTGTTGGTCATGATGCTGCTGGAGGCGACCGGCTCGAACCCGAGGATCGCTCCCATCCAGAGCTGGCGTTTTTGTTGGACCAGGACGCGGATCTCCTCGGGGGTGGCGAGGGCCAGGAAAGCCGGATCCTGCCAGCTCAGCCACCAGGCAACCAGACCGCCCGCGAGGCCGGTCAGGGTGGCCACGGCCAGGTAGAGCCCACTGCGCCGGACCGCCGCAGGCAGGCCCCATCGGTAAAATTCGAGTACCCGTCCCCACTCCTGGCGGCGCGATCCCCGGTAAATGAGGGCGTAGGCACGGCCAACCAGCCGCTGTAGATCCTGGAGCAGTAGTGCCCCAGCCTGGCCGGTCTGCGCCCGAGCGAGGTCCGCCGATGCCGACCGATAGAGTCCTGAGAGCAGGCGTACCTCGGCGGCAGTAAGCGCTGCCGTTCCCTGCTTTTCTGCCCGGTCGAGCAACTTTTCCAGCGTCTCCCAATCAGGTCGGCGGCGAGCAAGCCAGCGTTGAATATTCATCGGCGTCTCGAAACTGGGTATCTTGCCCGGCATAGTGAGCGGGAGCCAGGGTATACATAACTGTAGATGACCTTCTTGAGCCGCTGCGGCTAGTTGCCATGTCACAGTTTTCTACACTCAACGCCTTTGCTGCTCCCCAGCCGCTCAGCGTCGGCAATATCGTCAGCGTCGCGGTAGCGCTTTACCGCAAGCATTTCAAGGCTTACCTGCGCATCGCTTTTTTCGCAGCTCTCTGGAGCATCGTGCCAGTCTACGGCTGGGCCAAGCTCTTTGCCGGTATGGGGCACATCTGCCGTATGGCGAGCTTTGAGCTGGTCGGCCAGACGGGCGAATCTGAGCAAGAGGCGGGCCGCATCGTCGATGGGCGCAAGTGGGTGCTGCTGCGAGCAGCACTCCTACAGTGGCTTATCCTCGTGGGGCTGGCGATGGCCGCCTTGCTGGTCACAATGATAGTTGCAAGCGGGCTGTTTCTGGCACAGGCGGCGAGCAACATCCTCTCTGGCCCAACCGGATCGGCTGTCGGTACTCTCGTCGGGGTGCTGTTATTCCTGCTCTGCTACGTAACACCAATTTTCATCTTTCTGTCGCGCTGGTTTGTGGTCCAACCCTGCATTTCCGTCGAACCCGACTTGAACGCGCGCGCCGGGCTGCGCCGGAGTTGGAAGCTGAGCAAAGGGTCGCTGTGGCGTATGCAGTTGCTGCTGCTGGTCGGGTTTCTGGTCACCCTGCCGACCTATGCAATCGGCGTAGTACCCGATCTTCTGTTGCCGGATAATTCAGCGGCGGTTCAGCAGGGCGATCTCAGTTCGCTACCGCTTTCAATTGCCGTCAGCCTGGTGGTCTACTTACTCACTACAGCGATCGCAGCACCTTTCTGGCAGGCGCTCTCAGCAGCCCTGTACGTCGATTTGCGCCGCCGCCCCGAGGGACTCGGTCTGCAGTTGACCGAGCCAGAGGTGGACTGGTCTTGATCTCCCTCAACCGGATTCAGTTGCGCACGCCGGAAAATGTCGTCCTCGACGTCGAACTGGCTGGAATCGGCAACCGGGCGCTGGCACTCGCGATTGACTACACGATTTTGCTCGTGGCGGCGGTCGTGGGATTTGCAGGTTTTGTCCTGCTTGCCCTCAATGTCTCCGAGTCACAGCGCAACTGGCTGGCTGCCCTGGCCACGCTGGTCGGCTTTGCCGTTTACGGCGGCTACTTCATATTTTTCGAGGCGCTCTGGCAGGGGCAGACCCCTGGCAAACGCTTCGTCCACATCCGGGTCGTCCTCGAAGACGGCCGACCAATTGGTCTACCCCAGGCAGGTCTTCGCGCCCTACTGCGGCCCCTGGACGACCTGGTTTATCTTGGAGCGCTGTGCATCCTCCTGAATAAACGCGAGAAGCGCATCGGCGACTGGGTAGCGGGCACCCTTGTCGTGCAGGAGGCACCCCCGACTCTGGAAGTCAAGACATCTCCCGAAGCGGTAACCCTGGCCGAGCAACTGGCCGGGCGACCGGAACTGCCACCGTTACCGCCCGACAACTACGCTATCGTGCAGCGTTTCTTGCAGCAGCGCCGGGATATGGACCCCGAGGCGCGCCGGCAGGTGGCCCGCCGCTTAGCCGAACAACTCTTTGAGCGGCTGGCAATCAGCGACCGGTCGCTCATCGAAGCGGAGTTGCCGTTGTCTACAGTACGCAGACAGCCGCAGCCCACCGACGGTCCCGAGCGGTTCCTGGAAGCAGTGTGGCTCACCTACCGGGATCGACTGAGACAGTAGTGTCGCCCACACAGCGCGACAAAAAACCGTCCCTGAGCGTATGCTCAGGGATGGGAGTTGTTATCTGCCTTACTTGTGGATGGCTGCTTTGCTCGATAGGCTCTCTAACAGAAGTAGGCAGCGAGCGCCTCTGAGTCGCCGACCAGTTTGCCGTCAACGAAGACCTGGGGGACTGTCGCGGCACCCGTAATGGCCTTCAGTGAACGCAGGTTGAAATCGCGGCCGAGGACGAATTCGTCGTAGGCAAGACCGCGATCGTTGAGGAGGGCCTTGGCGCGGGCGCAAAAGGGACAGCCCGGCTTGGTGAAAATCGAGACCAGGACCGGCTTTACAGCGTCGGGGTTGATGTAGCTGAGCATCGTCTGGGCGTCTGAGACCTTGAAGGGGTCGCCGGGCTCCTCGGGTTCGATAAACATCTTCTCGACCGTGCCGTCTTTGACGAGCATCGAATAGCGCCAGGAGCGCTTGCCGAAGCCAAGATCCGCTTTATCGACAAGCAAACCCATGCCGTCGGTAAATTCGCCGTTACCGTCGGGGATCAGCGTGACGTTGTCTACTTCTTGATTTTTGGCCCATTCGTTCATGACGAAGGTGTCGTTGACCGACATGCAGATGATGTCGTCTACACCGTTATTGTGGAAGACATTTGCCAGCTCGTTGTAGCCCGGCAGGTGGGTCGAAGAACAGGTGGGTGTAAAAGCGCCGGGCAAAGAGAAAACAATGACCGTCTTTCCGGAAAACAATTCTTCAGTCGTGACGTTTACCCACTCTTCGTTCTTGCGAGTGCGGAATGTGACGCTCGGAACTTTTTGACCTTCTCGGCTAGACAACATGCAGTGGACTCCTTAAGGTGTTACGCGCTTCGCTCAAGTTGCGAAGCTTTGGGAAATGATGAAGTTTTGTTCCATCTCAGCATAGCAAACCCGCTTTGCTCGTCAGCCGCACTCGCTCGTTTGACATCCCCCTGCGGCCTGAAGCTGCGGAGATTCCTGAATGCTTCACCGGCCTGGCTGCTAGAGGGTCGGCGCGTGTGCTGCTGGTACAGTGTCTGGAATTGTCCCTATCCCATCAACAACACGTTGTCGATAACGTGGATGACACCGTTGCTTGCCTCGATGTCTGCTGCTATCACCGTGGCGTTTTTGACCTCGAAGCATTCTGAGCAATCTACGCGGATTTCTGCTCCTTCTGCGGAGGTGAGGCAGGTGACCCTGGCAATGTCGGCCTGTTTCCACCGGCCCGGCACGACATGGTAAGCGAGGATGCGGGCCAGTTGGGGCGGGTTCTGGGCGAGGGTATGGATCGTGCCGGGGGGCAACTTCGCAAAGGCGTCGTCGGTGGGAGCGAAGACGGTGAAGGGGCCTGGTCCCTTGAGCGTCTCCACCAGGCCGGCCACCTGTACGGCGGTGACCAGGGTTTTAAAGTTGTCGTTGCTCACGGCAATATCGACAATATCGGGCATCTTCGACTCCTATCGGTAGTCCTGGCGCTGGATGTCCAGCAGGCGGGCCTCCGGACGATTGAAGCGATCGATCTGAAGCTCGAAGAAGCGGCGATTGGCCTCCAGGTGCCGGGGGTTCGGGTCGTCGAGCGGATAGAAGAGGGCAGAGCGCAAGGCCTGGATGACGGCGGAGGTCACACAGTACATGGAGCGCTGAAAGCCGATGCCCAACTGAATGAGCGTGTCCTGCTCGCCCCGGCAATGCTTTGAGTAGTAATCCACGAGGTAAGGGGGCAGGAAGTGGATCATGTCCTGCATCAGGAGCGTGGGCGGGATGCCGGCGGTACCGACCGGAAAGACGTCGGCGTAGAGGATGCCGAAGTGAAAATCCTGCTGGTCCTCGGGTACCTGCTTTGCTTGGGCGTTGTAAGATTTTGTGCCCCGGAAAGGAGCGGTACGGTAGAAGACGGCCTCCACGTAGGGAAGTGCCGCCTCGTAGAGCCAGGTGAAACCCTTCGACTTCGGGACGATTTCAAAGATTTCGCCCCGGATGTGGGCGTGATGATAGATGGGCCTACCGGCGACAGCGAAGATGCCGTTGACCAGGAAGTTCATGGCCTCCGGTACGCTCGTCAGCTTGCCCTCGTCGTAGAGGTCCGACATCTCGAAGAAGACCGGCGCCATCACCTCCCAGAAAAGACCCAGATTGCTGTAGTAGGAGAGCTGGCGCACCTGCTCGATGAACATCTCCGGAAAGAGCCTGTGCAGTGCAAGCATGGCCGGATTGCCCTGGAAGTAAGCCCGAATCGCCCGGTCGGCGTTTGCCCGGTACTCGTCGGTGTCGAGGTACGGGTCAAAGCGACCGCCCATCCCCCGGTGCCAGAGCATTGCCCGCATGCACGCCTCGGCAAACTCCATATTGATCCGGTCGTGCCAGAGATGGTGCAGCAGCCTGGGCATCTTCCCCGACTCGCCGCGTTCGATGAAGGCGCGCAGTTCCGGGTGAGCGGTCGCCCCGCCCCGCCAGATGCGCAGGTCGGCGGTGTCACCCGCGTAGTGGTTGGGCCGTTCGAGGTATTCCCCCGGCAGGAAGTACTTAAAGAAGGGCAGCGGGTCGAGGAAGACTCGCTCGGCAATATAGAGCAAATCGCGCCAGTAAAAGTCCATCGGCACGGCGTATGCCTTGTAGAGGCCGATGATCTGCATGAGGTTCTCGGGCGTGTCCGGCAGCATCGCCCCACCCGCCTCCAGCCGGTGGATCACCGTGGCGTAGCGGTGCTTCGAAGGGGGCAGTTTGGTGCGGGTGGTAGTCATGGCAGGGTAGAAAGTGGGTTCAGCGGAATAGACCGGACTTGAGGGATTTTGGAGGCCACGCGGGCAACCGGGCCGGGGGTGTTGACGCTCGCGGCCATCTCACCGGTGGTCTTCTCACTCCAGATGGTCAGCCAGCCGGGCCTGAGACCGAACACCAGGATGAGCACGGTGAGGATGAGGGCGGGGGTGCGCTCCGACCAGCCGACGGCCGGGTAGTAGGCAGTGGCGTTGTCGAGGCGGCCAAAACAGGTGCGGCTCAGCAGGATGACGAAGTAGACGGCGGTGAGGCCGCTACAGACGACACACAGCAGGGTCTGGACCGGGAAGACCGGGAAGCTGCCCTGCAGGATCAAAAATTCGGCGATGAACCCGACCAGGCCGGGGATGCCCGCAGAGGCCATGCCGGCCACCAGCAGCAGGATGCTCACCAGGGGCAGGCCGCGCACGGGGTTCATCAGACCGTTGAGCACGTCCAGGTCGCGGGTGCCGACCTTGGACTCGATGACCCCGACCAGGTGAAAGAGCACGGCGAGGATAAGACCGTGGCTCACCATCTGCAGCACGGCCCCAAGCAGGCTGAGGTGGGTGGCGGCGGCCATGGCCAGCAGCACGTAGCCCATGTGGCCAATCGAACTGTAGGCGACCATGCGCTTGATGTCCTTCTGGGCGAGGGCGGCGAGGGCACCCATGGCCGCTGTGAGGGCACCCAGAGAAGCAAGCCCCGGAGCCACCAGGTGCCAGGTCTCCGGAAAAAGACCGAGGCCGAAGCGCAGGAGGCCGTAGGTGCCGAGCTTGGCGAGCACCCCGCCCAGCAAGATGGCCACCGGCGGCGAGGCTTCTGTATAAGCGTCCGGCAGCCAGGTGTGCAGGGGAAAAAGCGGGATCTTGATGCCGAAGCCCACCAGCAACAAGCTGAGCAGGATGAGCTGTGCCTGCAGGGGTAGGGCGGTGGTGAGCGACGCATTGTAGTCGAGGGCGGCGGACGTACCGGCCGCCAGGGCGATACCGAGGAAGGCGCCCAAAATGCAGACGCCGGAGACGGCGGTGTAGACCAGGAACTTCATCGCCGCATAGTTGCGCCGTTCTGAGTCGCCCCAGATGGCGATCAGCAAGTAGAGCGGGATCAGTCCCAGTTCGTAGAAGAGCACGAAGAGGATCAGGTTCTGGGCGACAAAGCCGCCGGTGAGGCCGGCGTTGACCAGGAGCATCAGCGCAAAGTAGAGGCGGGGGCGCTTGACGCCGGACGGACTGCTGTAGAGGGCAATCCAGGTGAGCAGGGCGTTGAGGACGACCAGGGGCAGGGAAACGCCATCGACCCCCAGCCGGTAGTAAAGCCCGAGTTCGGCGGCCCAGGCGATAGACTCGGCAAACTGCAGGCCGCCCTGGGCAGGATCGAAGCGGGCAACCAACCAGAGGCTCCAGCCAAAAAGGGCAGTCGCCACCACCAGGCAGGTCTGGCGGGCCCGCTCAGCCGCAAGGCCCGGCCAGAAGCCGACCAGGACAGCAGCAACGATGGGCAACCAGACAAGAACGCTCAACATGGTAAGACGGTGCTCCTTTTGGTTCAGTCAACAGCGAGGATGGGCAGGTTTGAAATGTACGACAGGGAGACCAGAAGCCCCATCACCACCACCCCGACGAGGATAGTCAAGGTGTAGAACTGGGTACGACCGGTGGTGCTGTACTTGAGCCCTTCGCCGCTAAAAAGCGAGAGGTGCCCGACCAGATTGACCAGGCCGTCGATCACGTGGCGGTCGATGTGGTTGACCAGGCGGGAAACCAGATCGACGCCGAGAATCACCGTCTGGCGGTAGGCGGCGGCTGTGTAGAAATCGTTGGCAAGCAGGGTCTGCACTGTCTTCCAGGGCAGTTCGACCCAACGGAGGCGCACCCCCAGCAGGCCCGACAGGCAGGAGACCGTGAGCAGCACGGCCGCCTCCAGATGAAAGTCGTCCCAGACCGGTAGCAGGCCGCTGAACTGCAGCACCAGAGGCAGGTGCAGCGAGAAGCCCGCGAGCAGAGCCGTGGGCAGGCTAATGAGCCAGAAAGGTTCCGGGGCGCGCTCACTCATCTGGCCAGGTTTGCCCAGCCAGACCAGGGCAAAGACCCGACCGAGGCCGTAGGCCGCAAGGGCATTGACCACCAGCAGCAGGGCAATCAGGCCGGGTGCTGTACCCCACAGACCGTCGATGAGCTTTAAGTAAGCCCAGAAACTGCCGAAGGGCGGCAGGGCGACCAGTCCGGCAGCCCCGATCAAGTACGAAAGTCCGGCCACCGGACGGCGGCCCCAGAGCCCGCCCAATTGGCTGAGGTCCTGGGTGATGCAGGTGAAGACGACAGAACCGGTGCTCATCACGAGCAGGGCCGAGGAGACGGCGTGGGTGAGCAGCAGCAGGAAAGCCGCCTCGGTCTGACCCGAGCCCACGGCGATGAAGATAATCCCCATGTAGGCCGTGACCAGGTAAGAGAGGGCGCGCTTGATATCGACCTGGGCGAGGGCGACCAGGACACCCCCGAGGGCGCTCACAGCACCGATGGCGATGAGCACGCTCCCGGTCAGCGGCGAGAGGGCAAGCACCGGTTGGAGTTTGATGAGCACCCAGGCACCGGTGGCGACCACCACCGAGTTGCGCAGGATAGTGGACGGCAGCGGGCCTTCCATCGCTTCATCGAGCCACAGGTGCAGCGGAAACTGGGCGCACTTGCCGACCGGACCGGCGATGAGCGCGAGCCCGAGCAGGAAGGCCACAGTCGGGTCAACTTTCGCGGTCGTAGACCAGACAGCAAGCTCAGAAAAATTCCAGGTGCCGGCCAGGGGCAGGATGGCGAGCACCCCCATCAGCAAAAACAGGTCACCTACCCGCTTGGTCAAAAAGGCATCCCGTGCCCCGGAGACCACCAGGGGCTGGTTGAACCAGAAACCGACTAGCAAGTAGGTGCCCAGGGTCAGGATTTCCAGCAGGCAGTAGCTGAAAAAGAGCGAGTCGCAGAGCACCAGGGCACAGATGCCCGCCTCGAAAAGGCCCAGCAGGGCGAAAAGCCGCGCCCAGCCCCAATCCATCTCCAGATAGCCAATCGCATAGACCTGGGCGAACAGGTTGAGTCCGCAGATCACGACCACCGCCCCGAGCGATAGCGACGAGACTTCCAGGGGCACCGTCAGGTCAAGGCCGGCTGTTGCAAGCCAGGTGAGCGACAGCCGGACGGGTGGCTGTCCCCAGGTCGAGACGAGCAACACTAGAGCGTGCACGAAGGCAAACAGGGTCATCAGTAAGTTGACGTAGCCGGATGGCCGCGGCCCGGTTCGCCGGATCAGGCCCGGGAACCACGGCAGGGCGCTCACCGCCCCAATCAAGCTGTAACCAGGTATCCACCAGACAGACTGGACAAGCGTCTCGACCATCGCCATTACTTTCCCCAATTCCCAGGTACGATGCGCTCCAACAGAGTAGCCGGAGACTTATGCTCCGAACCAAACTGTCGATACGAACGATGGTAAATGACTGTAAAGATTAGTAAAGTACATGGTTGCGATGACTTCGATAGACAAAAATCTATGCTGGTGACCCTGGCCATCGCTCCCGGCACTCCGGCAGGTCGTTTCAAGCAGGGTGAACTGTGCCGAGGTGTGCCCAACAGCCGAGCGATTCCAGGCCGGCAATTTCGGTCGCCCCACCAGTTGGAAGCGGCCGCAAAATAGACTCTACTCTATGCTCTATTTAAAAATCTTCGATTGAACTAGATGGCTTGTGCCGGTACCATTCGGGATATGAGGTGGTGCTGCGGCACTTCTGTCTGGTCGGGAAGCAGGTGATTTCAACGACCTGGATTTCGACGCCACAGCTTCTGTACTTGCGAATTGTTGCGGCTGACGACACCACAAAGGTGCCGTGGAAATTTTCATGAGGGTGCATAGATGAGGAACGAAGCGATTGAGATGGCAGGCCAGGGGCAGCGTCCCAAAAAAGGGACGGTGCCGGTGTGGCAGGGAGGCCGCCGCGATTTTCTGGTGGCCGCCGGTGCAGTGGCGGGCGGGACCCTGCTCAGGCCGGGGTATGCTTTCGCAGCAACCGTACCGGAAGTGACGAAAGTACGCATCGGCTTCGTCGGCCAGACCGACGCGGCACCGCTCATCGTGGCCCTGGAGAAGGGCTACTTCGCAAAGCACGGTCTGAGGGACATCGAACTGGTAAAGCTGCCTTCCTACGCCGTCATCCGGGACAACCTCGAACTCGGATCAGAAAACGGCGGCGTGGATGGGTCGATGGTGCTCAGGCCGATTGCCTGCCTGATGGCCCTCGGTGCCGTGACCAAGGGCAACAAGAAAGTGCCGCTGTACCTGCCGCTGCAGCTCAACATCGACGGCCAGGGTATCAGCGTTTCCAACGAGTTTCGCACCGAGGCCCCGCGCCTGGACAGTTCGCCGCTCAAGGCGAAAGTGGAGACCGCGAAGCGCGACGGCCGCCGGTACAAGTTCGCAAGCACCTTCCCAGG
This sequence comes from Gloeobacteraceae cyanobacterium SOY_34_metabat_159, assembly GCA_031399965.1. GTDB lineage: Bacteria > Cyanobacteriota > Cyanobacteriia > Gloeobacterales > Gloeobacteraceae > JANNPH01. The sequence continues at coordinate 27,624 of JANNPH010000085.1, forward strand.
CGGCACCAGTGACTTGATGATGCGCTACTGGCTCGCGGCGGGCGGCATCGACCCCGACAACGACGTCGAAAGCCTGATCGTCCCTGCCGGTCAACTGGTGTCGAACATGAAAGTCGGCAACCTCTCGGGCTTCTGCGTCGGCGACCCCTGGCACGCCCGAGCGGTGAGCGAAAAGGTCGGCTACACGGCCTTCGTCTCAGGGGAGCTGTGGCGCGACCACCCGGAGAAGGCCCTCGCCCTGCGCGCCGATTGGTCGGATCGCCATCCGAAAGCGACCCAGGCCCTCGTGCAGGCGGTGATCGAAGCCCAGCAGTGGTGCGACGTGATGGCCAACCGCCCGGAGATGGTAAAACTCCTGGCCCGCCGCGCCTACACCAATGTCTCGGCCGACGTACTGCTGCCGCGCCTGCTGGGCAACATCGACTACGGCGACGGGCGGGTAGTGCAAAACAGTCCCTACCGGATGCGCTACTTCAAAGACAACGCCTCCTACCCCTACCAGAGCCACGACCTCTGGTTCCTGGTCGAGAACGTCCGCTGGGGCAAGTTGCCCCCTAACCTCGACGTGCTCCGCCGAACGGTCGAGCAGGTCAACCGCGAAGACATCTGGCGCGCTGCCGCCAGGGAAGTCGGCGTGCCCACGGACCAGATCCCAAAGAGCACCACCCGCGGTATCGAGACTTTCTTCGACAAGACGAAGTTCGACCCGAAGCAGCCGGAGGCGTACCTGATAAGCCTCAAGATCAAGCGCGTCGAGAACCTGAAGGTCAAGCGGGCCTGAACCAGCTTGCGAGGAGCGCACTACCGGCTTTGCACACTGCAGTTATGGAGATCTTTTGCGATGACGACCACACTCGGCAAACGTCCTGCGAAACCATTCACATTGTCGCCGCCTTCCGCCGGGCAACTGCAGCGGCTGATCGCCCCGGTGGTCGCGGTCAGCGCCATCCTCGGCCTCTGGCAGGTGCTCGCCTCCAACCCCGGGGCGACCCTGCCCGCCCCCAGCCAGGTCCTGACTGACACCTGGGAACTGATTATCGATCCGTTCTACCGGGGTAGCGGCACCGACCAGGGTCTGTTCTGGCAGATCGCCGCCAGCCTGCAGCGGGTGGCGATCGGCTATTCGCTGGCCGCCATCGTCGGAGTCGGCCTCGGCATCTTGATCGGTGTCAACCGGCTCATCTACGCTGCCCTCGACCCGGTTTTTCAGGTATTGCGCACCATCCCGCCCCTCGCCTGGCTGCCGATTGCGCTCGCGGCCATCCAGAAGTCAGAACCGGCCGCGCTGTTTGTGATCTTCATCACCGCCATCTGGCCCATCGTGATCAACACCGCCGTCGGCGTCCAACGCATTCCCCAGGACTACAACAACGTCGCCCGCGTCCTGCGCCTCTCCCGGAGCAAGTACTTCTTCAAGATCCTGCTGCCGGCCGCCCTGCCCTACATCTTCACGGGCCTCAAGATCGGCATCGGCCTCTCGTGGCTCGCCATCGTGGCAGCCGAGATGCTGATCGGCGGCGTCGGCATCGGCTTTTTCATCTGGGACGCCTACAACAGCGCCAAGATCAGCGAGATTATCCTTGCCCTGCTCTACGTCGGCCTGGTCGGCCTGCTGCTCGATCGCCTGGTCAGCTTCGTCGGCACGCTGCTCGTGCCGGCCGAGCGCAAACAGAACTGACCCACTGCAATTTCCACGCCGATGCGCACCGGACCTCGACTCCAGCACTCGGGGTCCGACTCTTCACCCACGGAGAACCCAGCCATGACAGTATTCGTCGAAATAGAACAGGTTGACAAGGTCTTTTCGCTGAGCGACGGCGGCGAGTACATCGCCCTCAAAAGCATCGACCTGACCATCAGCAAGGGCGAGTTCGTCACGCTTATCGGCCACTCCGGCTGCGGCAAGTCTACGCTGCTCAACATCGTCGCCGGACTGGACATGCCGAGCGGCGGTGCGGTCGTCCTCGCCGGCCAGAAAGTCAGTGAGCCAGGCCCCGACCGCATGGTCGTCTTTCAGAACTACTCGCTTTTGCCCTGGCTGAACGTACGCGAGAACGTCGCCCTTGCCGTCGATGAGGTGTACGCAGGCAAGCCGAGGGTCGAGCGGCAGCAGATTGTCGAGGAGCACATCGCCCTGGTCGGCCTGAGCGATGCTGCCGAAAAAAGGCCCGACCAGCTCTCCGGGGGCATGAAGCAGCGGGTGGCGATTGCCCGCGCTCTTGCCATCCGTCCTCAGTTGCTCTTGCTCGACGAACCGTTCGGTGCCCTGGACGCTCTCACCCGCGGCAACCTGCAAGAACAGCTCATGCAGATCTGCCAGGAGAACGGCGTCACCTGCTTGATGGTCACCCACGACGTGGACGAGGCGCTGCTGCTTTCAGACCGGGTGGTGATGCTCACCAACGGTCCTGCTTCCGGCATCGGCCAGCTCATCGAGGTGCCTTTCCCCCGGCCCCGGCAGCGCATGGAGGTGGTCAACCACCCGGCCTACTACAGTCTGCGCAGCGAGATGATCTACTTTCTCAACCAGCAAAAGCGGATCAAACAGTTGCGCTCGCGGCCGCCCGTCACCCGCCACGGGCTTGAGAAAGTCAACCCGCAGATCGGCTTCGTGCCGCTTACCGCCTGTGCTCCCCTCGCCGTCGCCCAGGAGAAGGGATTCTTCGCCCGCCACGGCCTGGAGGAAGTCTCACTCGTGCGCGAAGGCAACTGGCGGGCGATTAGCGACGGTATCGCCGGCGGCTGGCTCGATGCTGCCCAGATGCCCGCCGGTATGCCCCTCTGGTTCAGCCTGGGCGGCCGGGACGAGCGGCCCCTGCCGGTGGTGACCGCCCTCACCACCGCCCGCAACGGCAACGCGATCACTCTCGCGAAGCGCTTTCTGGACCTGAATGCCTACTCCCTGGCCGGTTTTGCCGACCACCTCAAACGCACCCCCCACGAGCGCCACACCCTCGGCATGGTCCACCCGGCCTCGATGCACAACCTGCTGCTGCGCTACTGGCTCGCAGCGGGCGGCATCGACCCGGAGCGGGACGTGGATCTGGCCGTCATCCCGCCCGCCCAGATGGTCGCCAATCTGCGGGCCGGCAACATCGACGGTTTTTGCGTCGGCGAACCCTGGAATATTCGGGCGGCCGTCGACGGTTCCGGCTTCACAGTTGCAACTGACCTGGA
>JANNPH010000100.1:0-10992 GCA_031399965.1 Gloeobacteraceae cyanobacterium SOY_34_metabat_159
CCAGTGCGGCGTGCCCAGCAACGACATGGCACCCAATGCCATCACCCAGCAGGGTGGCAACCAGGGCCAGGGGCGCAAAGTAAGGAGCATAGCCACCCATCAGGGCTAGCAGCAAGTCGATGACCAGGATGAGCGGCATCAGGTACTGGATGGTACAAAAGATGGCCTGGTCGAAGCTCTTGGCAAGCCCCAGGCGACCGGCGGAGAGTAGACCCGCGTAATCGAGATAGCGCTGGAAGCCGCCCTCGGCCCAGCGCGAACGCTGACGCCAGAGGGCCTGCCAGGTGGTGACCCCTTCTTCTTGCACGCAAGGCTCGAAGGTAAAGTGCACGTCGAAGCCCGCCAGGTGCAGCTTGAAGGTGAGGTCGAGGTCGTCGGTGACAGTCTGCTCGTTCCAGCCATCGACTGCCTGCAAAGCTGAAGTGCGCACAATCTGACCATTGCCGCGCAACTCGGCGGTGCCGCCTGCCGCCTCGCGATTTTGCTGCATAAAGGCGTCGAAGAGCATCTCGACTGCCTGGCCGCGCGTCCAGAAATTCTCAGAAGCGTTCAGGATACTTTTGCGCATCTGTAAGGCCCCGAGTTGCGGTTGGGCAAAGAGCGGCACCGTGTGGGCAAGAAAATTCGGAGCTACCTGGGCGTCGGCGTCAAAGACCACCAGTAGTTCGCCGCTCGCTTTCGCGCACAGTTCATTGAGCACCGCCGATTTGCCGGGGGGAGATCCGGCCGGGCGGCGCAGGATATTCAGGGCGGCCCAGGTGCGGCTGGCTTCTACGAGGCGCGGGTAAGTGCGGTCGGTGCTGCCGTCGTCGGCAATCCAGACCTCCACCGGGTAATCGATGGCGCGCAGCATACGCACCAGTTGGCCGACTACCGCTTCTTCATTCTTAGCGGCAACCAGAATCGAGACACTCGGCCGGTAAGCCGGGTCTGAAGCGAGCGGCCCAGCAACGGCGGCAAGTACCCGAAAGAGATAGGCGGCGACCGCCAGGGCAAAGAAGACGACCAGTAGACGCCCGCCCGGAACGAGGTGCACAGCAGCAACGACGATGAAGACACCTGCCCAGACGAGGGCGGCCTGCCACTGCCGTGTGCGGGGGTCTTCCACCGGTCTATCAGTCGAAAAGGCGGAAGTACGGATACTTGAGCGGCGGACCCGGCTCTTTGACCAGCTCGAAGTTAATCACATTCCAGCGGCCGTCCTCGTCCTCGGTGCCGCTAAATTCGACCGGCAGGCCGTAGAGGCGGTGCTTAGCGTCTTCCGAGCGGCCAAAGGTCGTGCGCTCCAGGAAAGTGCTGATCAGTTCGCGGTAGCGCTCGGCGACCACCACTCGGGTTGCCCGGTAGCCCTGGGTGTGCAGGCGGTCGAGTTCTTCGTGAATCTCAAAGCGGATGCCGTCGGGATGGGTATGTTGGCGAAACCAGTTTTCTTCCCACTGCCGCCAGCGCCTTCCTGACTGGAGGTGCACCAGGGTTTCCGTCTGGGGATCGGCTTCAAAGGCACCGTGGCGCTGGCACAGGTAGGTATCGGTCAGTGTGAGCGCCGCCACCCATTGTCTGCAGTGCGGGCAGCGAATCTCAGGGCCAAAGATGGGGTTATAGTTCACCGGCTGATACATGCCACATGCCCCGATTTTGCCCTCATTATACTCATGACGCCAGCGGATCCTTGCCTGTGCAGGATTTCTCAACTTCCCGCCCGGCGCGAATTATGCTGGACAGTACGACGTTTGCAGGAATAGGTAATGGCCGAGTTGGGGATCATGGGCGGGACGCGGGACTTTTTGCCCGACAAGATGATCCGCCGTGAGTACGTGATCGACAAACTCAAGCAGATCTTTCGCAAGTATGGCTTCGAACCGCTCGAAACACCGTCTATCGAGCGCTGGGAAACCCTGGCGGGTAAGTACGGCGAAGAAGGCGAGAAGCTCATCTACCACGTCATCAACAGCGGCTCACTGGAAGGCTTCAAGCCGGGGGAGCACGCCGAGCATGCCCTGCGCTACGACCTCACGGTGCCGCTCGCACGGGTGATGGGCATGTACGGCGGTGAAATGGTCCCCGACCCCGGCAACCCAAAAAAATCGGTTCACCGGCTCCCGCGTCCTTTTAAGCGCTACCAGATACAGCCCGTCTGGCGCGGCGATAGGCCGGGAGCGGGCCGCTTTCGGGAATTTTTTCAATGCGACTGCGATGTCGTCGGGGCTGAGAGCCTGCTGGTCGAGGCAGAATTAATCGCGATCGGCGTCGAAGCCTTCAAAAGCCTCGGCTTCAGCGATTTCACAGTCAAGATGAACCACCGCAAGCTCCTGCTGGGCCTCATCGAATGGGCCGGGGTGAGCCGCGAACGCGAGGCGGCCGTGCTCAGTTCAATCGACAAGCTCGACAAGCTGACCCCGGCCCAGGTGCAGGCAGAACTCCAGGAAAAAGGTCTGAGTGCTCCACAAGTCGATCGCCTCTTCAAGGTGCTCTCCCTCGAAGGCAGTACCGACGCGCTTCTCGACCAGGCGGGCGACCTGCTGAGTGATTCTGCCGCCGCCGCTGCCGGTCTGAAGGACTTGCGCCAGATCCTGGAGTATCTGGAGGCCCTGGGCGTCGATGCTAATCATTACCGCGTGGATCTCTCTCTTGCCCGCGGCCTTGACTACTACACCGGCACGATCTTTGAGACCGTCACCGCTGCCGGAGTTGGCAGCGTGGGCGGAGGCGGTCGCTACGACCGGCTGATTTACGACCTGTCGGGCGGCAAAGCGGATCTACCTGCCTGCGGGACTTCCTTTGGCCTCGACCGGCTGCTGGAGGCAATGGACCAGCTCGACTTACTCGGCCAGGTCACTCGTCCGAGCGAAATCCTGGTCCTGCGCTTCACAGATCCGGGGGTCGAGACAGCAACTCTGACGCTCGTTCGTGAGCTGCGGGCCGCAGATATCCGGGCTGAAATCGGTTACTACGACTCGCCTTTCACCCCTGACGGTATGCGTTCGCAGTTAGGCTACGCCAACGAGAAAGGGATTGCCTACGCCGTTATTCTCGGACCCGACGAAGTGAGCCAGGGCGTGATTGCCCTGCGCGACTTGCGCACCCGGCGTCAGGAGAAAATTGCGCTCGGATCGGCACTGAGCGAGATCGTCAAAAGACTGCGCCCTTAAAATTGGACGGCTGTACGCCGTCGCCCGGTGGTGCCAGAATGTGTGGGCCACTCGAACCGCATCTTCGTGAAGATTCGCCGCCGTCCTGTCCATCCCTCGGTTGCTGTCGGTCCCATGCATTTTCAGATCCAGGGATCAGACGCCAAGCCTGAGAATATTCTCGAAGAAATCGTCTGGCACAAAGAGTACGAGCTTGAAAACTGGCGCAAGAAGCTGCCCCTGGCGGGCCTGCGGGTCCGTATTGCCGAGGCCCCGCCCGTACTCGATTTCCTGGGTGCGTTGCGCCGCTCTCCAAATCCGACTGCGCTGATTGCCGAAATTAAGAAGGCTTCCCCGAGTCGGGGCGTGATCCGGGCCGACTTCGATCCGGTGACCCTCGCCACGGCTTATCAGGCAGGCGGTGCCGACACTCTCTCAGTACTCACCGACGAGAAATTTTTCCAGGGCAGCTTCGAGTATCTCGAACACATCCGGGCTGCGGTAAGCCTGCCTTTATTGTGCAAAGAATTTATCCTGAGTCCCTACCAGATCTATCTGGCCCGCGCCTTCGGGGCCGATGCGGTGCTGCTCATCGTCGCAATCCTCACCGACCTTGACCTTGCCTACTTGCTGCGGGTGGTCGAGCAACTAGGGATGACTGCCCTCATCGAGGTGCACGACCTCGAAGAACTCGACCGGGTACTGGCTCTTGAGGGGGTGACGCTCGTCGGCATCAACAACCGCGACCTCGCCACTTTTGAGGTCAACTTGCAGACGACCGAGCACCTGCTGACCGAACGCGGCTCACTGCTGAGCGAGCGCGGCATCACGGTGGTCAGCGAATCGGGCATCGAGCAAAATACGGACCTGATCAAGGTGCAGGCGGCTGGGGCCAGGGCCGTCCTGGTCGGCGAGTCGCTCCTGCGCCATCCCGATGCGACCCGCGCCGTTCTTGACCTACTAGGACACTGACCACGATGCAAATTCCTGTCCCGGCGCATATCCACTACGAGACGTTGCTGCGCGTCCTCGAACGGCAGACGACCTCGGCCGCCGTACAGGCAGACCATGCCAGCCTCGAGGAGCTGCAAGAACTGATCCGCACCCTGCGCAAGGCCCTCTCCCAGCAAAAGCACCTGGAGGAACGCTGGGAGCGCCAGGGGATACACATCGATCCGCGCTGGTCCTACGAGAGCCCTGAGCGTTCAGTCCCGCTACCGGTCGATCAAGGCACCAGCACGAGCGACTGAAAGGGTACCGGTGCCCGGCCGATCAAGTCGGCAAAGGCGTCCGGCACCCGGCCGAATACGGCTTCTATCACCTGTTGGGTGACATCCTCGGGCAATACCTGATAGCGCAGGCGCATCCGGTCGTCGGGGAACCAGGCTCTTGCGAGGGCCTGCAGTTCGCCGAGGGAAAGCCCCCCTTCACCGAAGTTGGGCAGCAGTTGCAGGCCCGTGAGCCGCCCGCGCTCAAAGTAGACGCGCACAAAAAAACCCTGGACGAAGACCGAGGGGCTGTCGTCGCCACCCAGCGACTCTCCACCCGGCAGATAGAGGGCTGCGAGCGAGTCGCGGCGCATCAGGCGGCTATTGCGTTCGAGTGGTGTCCAGCCCTGAAATTGGGCGAAGGCTGCAAAGTCGGCTTCGCGCATTCCAAAATAGAGCCGCTGGGTGTCGAGCAGGGGCCGTGCCCGCGTCTGGGGCAGCAAGCCGTCCGGGCGCCGGCCATTTTTGAGCGGCTTGCACAAGACGGCTGGGGAGGCCAGAAACAAGACTGACAGCCCGATTCCTAAGACTGATTGCCACTTCAACCGTGAATTCGCTCTTAGCGGGCGACGGCTACGCCGAAGCGTTCGAGCGCCTCGGTGCATTCGGCACGCACCTGACCATCTTCATCGCGGTTGGCGGCCAGTTCGAGTGTTTTGAGGGCCTTGCGGTCGCCGATTTCGCCAAGGGCGAAAGCACAGGCAGAACGCACTTCGGGAGCAGAATCTTTGCCGAAACCGAACAGGTTGCCCCGGAGCAGTTGCTCCAACCGGGGACCGGCCGCCTGAGACTTGAGTCGGGCCAGAGCCATGACGGTCGTTGCCCGCGAGTGATCGTCGCCGTTACTCAGGGCCGACAGCAACACAGGCTCAGCATGAGCAGCACCGAGATCCACCAGTTCGAGGGCAGCCCGGATCTGGCCGGTGCGGCTGCTGTTTGCCAGTAGACTCGCCAGTGCTTCAATCCGTTTGGGGTCTGCCATCGTCCTATCCTCCAGGTAACTTTGTGGCCCGAGCCATTGCTTCGAGGCGTTGCTTATTTCCAATCTATGACGACTTTTGGAGACGAGAATTCGGGGGTGAGGATTTACTTTCACTAAAGTTAAAATTTGAATACCGAGATCGTGATCCCAGGCCCTTTTTGGTAAAGTTTCTGACACAAAGCGCCGATTATCGAAGTTTTATTCCCGGATTTCGCAACAAAAATCAAGGTGCTTTCATCTTGTAACGTTTTACGCAAGTCGCTCCTGGTTGAGTGGGCGATACCGTGGTATGTCCCTGGGGATATCATGCCCTGAGGCATCTCGGGCGGAGGATTCAGGTGGAGTCACAGGAGCTAGCGTCCCCGGTAGCCGGGGCCAAATTGAAATTGCTCAAGCAGCTTGCCCGGCCGCAAGTGGACATGGTCGAGATTCAGCCCCTGATGAGTGTGCTGACCGAGAACTGGCAGCGTCCGGCAAGCGAGGCAGAACTGGCAGTCCAACTGGACGGCCTCTGGGAACTGCTCTACACCAGCACGCCCGCCCTTGCCCGCTCCAGTCTCGATATTTTTCCTGGCGTCGAGCGCGGCCGCACTTTTCAATCTATTGATGTCGCGGCCGGTCGCCTCTACAACCTGGCAGAACTGACCGGGTTGGGCATGGTGCGGGGCACGGTGCTGGTGAGTGCTCGCTTTCGCCTCACCGCTTTAACCCGTGCGGAAGTGAGCTTTGAAGAGACGGCGATTATCTGGGGAGAACTGAGCGAATTCGGCTCGGTGCCTGCTGCTATCGAGCGCATCGCTCGGGGCGAAGGTCTCGGCTTGCGCCTACCGATTCGGGGCGAGGGCAGCGTCGAGACTCTCTACATCGACGCCGATTTCCGAATCGGCCTGGGTAACCGGGGCACGATTTTCATCCTGCGCCGGGAGGGCTCATAGGGTTAGTCGGTAGTTACTTCCGGGTAGCCTGCCTCGCGCCAGCCGCGCCAGCCCCCATCCATCGAGATCACCTGCTTGTAGCCCATCTTCTGAAGCGTATCGGCTACCAGGGCCGACCGAAAGCCGCCACCGCAGTAGAGCACGATCGGTGTCTCGCGGTCGGGTAGCTGGTTTTCGATGTCGCGTTCGATAACGCCCTTGCCGAGGTGAACGGCACCCGGTATGTGGCCGCCCTGCCACTCAGAATCTTCGCGCACGTCGATAAGCTCAAACTGTGTGCCTGCCAGTTGGCGGGTGCGCACATCCTTGATGCTGCATTCCATGACACGCGTCTTGGCGTCGGCCACCAGGGCTAGAAAACTTGGGGAGTGTTGCATTGTGCTCTTAGAGGAAATCGATCACCCATTTTAAAGTAGAGCGAGGACCGAGATCCCTTTTGCGTCGGACCGAGGGTCAGTGAGGACGAGATTCTCGGCATTGGTTAAACTGGCTAAGGAAATTCTTTAGCTGCTAAATCTATGGAGCGTTTGCACTTCGCGTCCGTTGCCATCTCGACCCCGACTCTACCGACCAAAACGCCTATCAACCCGGTAAAGACGCCGGACCAGACCCCCAACAAGTGGCGCGACTGGGTCGTACGCCTCTATAACGACCCGGTCAACAAGTTTGAATACGTAGTCGAGAGTCTTGTCCGCAACGTGCCCGGCATGTCAGAGGATATGGCTTGGTCAGTCGCCTGGCAGGCCCACCGCGAAGGCGTCGCCGCCACCTACCAGGGTGCGCAGGAAGTGGCCGAGATGGTCTGCGAGAACCTTCAGCGCGCGGGCCTTATCTGCGACTGCTCCGAGAGTTGAGTTCCGACGATACTGCTCTAGCAATGTCGGATTCGTGATTGAATCCGGCAATTTCGGCACGAACACAACAAGCCTATGGAATCTTTCTATTGCCAGCCGTACTTGTCAAAGTCCGCAGCCCAATGCTCAAGGCGAACTAGCCGGGCATGTCGCCTTCCATAACCTCAGACAGATTCTCAGCACGGCATAAGCTTGCCATGCTGATGGTACGTTGTAGGGCTATGTGCTCTGAAACACATAGGTATCTCATTTTTCACGACAACACTTAGCAATTACTGAGACTCGAACTCTCGGGAGTCAGAACCTATGACCATCTCTCCTTCAAGACCAGAAGTTGTTATCGAAGCGTTAGAGAAAAACAAGTCGCTAGTTGGGCAAGCTCCCCTCAGCCCAGAAGAACTCCAAAAGATCAACGCCTACTGGCGAGCAGCAAACTACCTGTCGGTTGGGCAAATCTATTTACTGGATAACCCGCTGCTGAAAGAACCTCTGAAACTCGAACACGTTAAACCGCGGTTGCTCGGCCACTGGGGTACGACACCTGGGTTGAACTTTATCTACGCCCACTTCAATCGAATTATCAAAGCCCACGACCTTGATGCCATCTATATTGCCGGTCCCGGTCACGGTGGACCCGGCCTGGTTGCCAACACCTACCTGGAAGGCACTTACACCGAGGTCTACCACAGCATTACCCAGAACACTGAGGGGATCCGCAGGCTCTTCAAGCAGTTCTCCTTTCCGGGCGGTATCCCGAGCCACGTTGCACCGGAGACGCCCGGCTCCATCCACGAAGGCGGCGAACTCGGGTACGCCGTCTCCCACGCCTACGGTGCCGCTTTCGATAACCCGGACCTGGTGGTCTGTTGCGTCGTCGGCGATGGCGAAGCAGAAAGTGGTCCACTCGCCGCTTCCTGGCACTCCAACAAGTTTTTGAATCCGGTCCACGACGGGGCAGTGGTGCCGATTTTGCACCTGAACGGTTACAAGATTGCCAATCCGACCGTGCTTGCCCGAATCAACCACGACGAACTGGAGAGCCTGTTCGTCGGCTATGGCTACAAACCATACTTCGTAGAAGGGTCGGAGCCTGAGGCGATGCACCAGGCGATGGCCGCCACCCTCGACACCGTAGTTGCCGAGATCAAGGCCATCCAGCATAAAGCGCGCACCGAGGGCTGCACCGAGCGTCCACGGTGGCCGATGATCATCTTGCGCTCTCCGAAGGGCTGGACGGGTCCAAAAGAAGTGGACGGCCTCAAGACAGAAGGTTTCTGGCGCTCGCACCAGGTGCCGCTTGCTGAAATGGCTTCCAAGCCCGGGCACGTCAAGCTGCTCGAAGAGTGGATGCAGAGCTACAGGCCCGAAGAACTTTTCGACGAAAACGGCACACTGATGCCGGAACTTGCCGAACTTGCTCCCCTGGGCAATCGCCGTATGGGTGCCAACCCCCATGCCAACGGCGGCATCTTGCTGCAGGACCTGGAAATGCCCAACTTTCGGGACTACGCCGTTGAGGTAGCCAAACCCGGTACGGAGGAACTTGAATCGACCCGCGTGATGGGCAAATTCCTGCGCGACGTGATCAAGCTCAACCAGCCAAACCGCAACTTCCGGTTGATGGGACCGGACGAGACGGCTTCCAACCGGCTCAGCGACGTCTTCAAAGCAACCGGGAAGACCTGGATGGCAGACACGCTGCCGGAAGACGACAATCTTGCTGCCGACGGGCGAGTGATGGAGATCCTCAGCGAACACACCCTCGAAGGTTGGCTCGAAGGCTACCTGCTCACCGGCCGCCACGGTCTATTTTCCTGCTACGAAGCCTTCATCCACATCATCGATTCGATGTTCAACCAGCACGCCAAGTGGTTGAAGACCACCCGTCACATCGCCTGGCGGCGTCCGATCGCTTCACTCAACTATCTGCTTACCTCCCACGTCTGGCGGCAGGACCACAACGGCTTCAGCCACCAGGACCCCGGATTTATCGACCATGTGGTCAATAAAAAAGCGGAAGTCATTCGCGTCTACCTGCCGCCGGATGCCAATACTCTGCTCTCGGTGACCGATCACTGCCTGAGAAGCCGCAACTACGTGAACGTGATCATCGCCGGTAAACAGCCTGCCTTGCAGTTTCTCGACATGGACGCAGCCGTCAAGCACTGCACCAAGGGCGTCGGCATCTGGGACTGGGCTTCTAATGATCAGGGCGTGGAACCGGATGTGGTGATGGCCTGCGCCGGTGACGTGCCGACGCTGGAGACTCTAGCGGCAGTCGATATCCTGCGTCAGCACTTCCCGGAGCTAAAAATTCGGGTGGTCAATGTCGTCGATTTGATGACATTACAGCCCGAGACGGAGCATCCCCACGGTTTATCTGACCGGGACTTCGACTCGCTCTTTACGACCGACAAGCCGGTGATCTTTGCCTATCACGGCTATCCGTGGCTGATTCACAGGCTCACCTACCGGCGGACCAACCACGAGAACCTGCATGTGCGCGGCTACAAGGAAGAAGGGACGACTACGACTCCCTTCGACATGGTCGTCCTCAACGACCTTGACCGCTTCAACCTGGCGGACGACGTGATCGACCGCGTGCCGCACCTGTGCAAGACGGGCGCCCACGTCAAACAGATGCTCTACAACAAGCTGACCGAGCACAGACTCTACATCACCGAGCACGGAGAGGACATGCCCGAGATCCGCGACTGGAAGTGGCCTTACTAGGCGGAGACCGCACACCGAAACGCTATCCACCCAACCCATGAAAATCCTGGTCCTGAACGCCGGGTCGAGTAGCCAGAAGAGCAACCTCTACGAAGTTGCCGGGGACGGTCTACCCGACCAGCCACTTCCACCACTCTGGGAAGCGAAGGTCGACTGGACCTACAAAGCAGGCAAAGCCGAACTCCAGGTGCAGACGGCGCACGGAGCCGTGCTGAACCTGGAATTACCGGCAGCAGAGCGCGAAGCGGTCATGTCTCGTCTGCTTGCAACGCTCTGGGACGGGGAGACCCGTGTCGTCGACGCGCCTGGTGAGATCGACGTGGTCGGGCACCGGGTCGTGCATGGCGGCCAGGAATACCAGCAGAGTGTCCTGATTACCCCCGAGGTGAAAGCGGCGATTGGCCGACTTTCTGCCCTCGCTCCTGCCCACAACCCTGTCAACCTCGAAGGTATCGAGGCCATCGAGCAGGCTCTGGGTACCGTGCCCCAGGTGGCTGTCTTCGATACGGCCTTTCATGCCCGGATGAGCGAAGTGGCGGCTCTCTACCCCGGTCCTTACGAGTGGGTCGAGCGCGGTATCCGACGCTATGGCTTCCACGGCATCAGCCATCAATACTGCGCCGGGCGGGCGGCTCAGTTGCTTGGTCGCGATCTGGAATCTCTAAGGCTCATCAACTGCCATCTGGGTAACGGTTGTTCGCTCGCGGCGATTCGAGCGGGTATCAGCGTCGATACGACGATGGGGTTTACCCCCCTCGATGGCTTGATGATGGGCAACCGCTCGGGGTCAGTTGATCCGGGCATCTTGATCTACTTGATGCGCGAGGGCTACACCGCCGATAAGCTTGACCAACTGCTCAACCGCGCCTCGGGACTCCTGGGAGTATCGGGGGTCTCAAACGACTTACGGCAGATTCAAGCGGCAATTAAAGCCGGAAACCAGCGGGCACAGCTGGCCTTCGACGTTTACGTGCATCGCCTGCGCTCGGAGATCGGGTCGATGCTCGCAAGCCTGGGCGGGCTTGATGCTCTCGTGTTTACAGCCGGTGTCGGCGAAAATTCGCCCGAGGTCCGGGCCGCCGCCTGCGAGGC
>JANNPH010000114.1:0-46726 GCA_031399965.1 Gloeobacteraceae cyanobacterium SOY_34_metabat_159
TTCGCAGGGTCGTGCCATCTACACGTGGGCTGACATTGTGAACCGTGCGAACTTGGGAATGGAAGTGATGCACGAGCGGAATGCGCACAACTTCCCGCTGGACCTGGCTTCAGTAGAGTCGGCTCCGGTGGCTGTGAGTGCTGCTGACCTCAATGGCTAAATAGCCCTCGACGGCTAACCTTTAGCCGTTAATCTAAATAGAGAGGGGAGCATTGCTCCCTTCTCTTACTTCTCGAAAAAGACCGGTGGCCAGCATTGGCAAAGCCGTATTTAGACATCCTTAACCGGAGACTTGATCAATGACTATCGCCGTAGGAAGAACTGAGCAGAGCCAGGGGTGGTTTGACGCCCTTGACGACTGGCTCAAAAAGGACCGCTTCGTGTTCATTGGATGGTCCGGCCTGCTATTTTTCCCCACTGCCTATCTTGCCGTGGGTGCCTGGCTGACCGGCACGACTTTCGTCACCTCCTGGTACACTCATGGCCTCGCAAGCTCGTACCTCGAAGGTGGAAACTTTCTGACCGTTGCCGTCAGCTCTCCTGCTGATGCGATGGGTCACTCGCTATTGCTCCTCTGGGGACCGGAAGCCCAGGGCGACTTTACCCGCTGGTGCCAGATTGGCGGTCTGTGGGCCTTCATCTCGTTTCACGGTGCTCTGGCTCTGATGGGCTTCATGCTGCGCCAGTTCGAGATTGCCCGCCTGATTGGCGTCCGCCCTTACAACGCTATTGCCTTCTCCGCGCCGATTGCGGTTTTCGTGTCTGTGTTCTTGATGTACCCCTTGGGCCAGCACTCCTGGTTCTTCGGCCCGAGCTACGGCGTCAACGGCATCTTCCGCTTCTTGCTTTTCTTCCAGGGTTTCCACAACTGGACGCTTAACCCCTTCCACATGATGGGTGTGGCGGGTGTCCTGGGCGGCGCTCTGCTGTGCGCCATCCACGGTGCGACGGTTGAGAACACTCTGTTTGAAGACGGCGATGCTCCGAACACCTTCAAAGCCTTCGACCCGGCTCAAGAAGAAGAGACCTACTCGATGATCCTGGCCAACCGCTTCTGGAGCCAGATCTTCGGTATCGCCTTCTCCAACAAGCGCTGGCTGCACTTCTTCATGCTGTTCGTGCCGGTGACTGGCCTCTGGATGGCCTCTATCGGTATCATTGGCGTTGCGCTCAACTTGCGCGCTTATGAGTTCGTCTCACAAGAGATCCGTGCCGCTCAAGACCCCGAGTTCGAGACGCTCTACACGGCGAACGTCTTGATCAACGAGGGTATCCGCGCCTGGATGGGTCCTTACGACCAGAACTACGACCAGACACTCAAGTTCCCCGAAGAGGTGCTCCCCCGTGGAAACGCGCTTTGATCAATCGTTTGATGCGCAAAGTCTTCGCGTAAAGCAGGAAGACTTTGCGTGGTGGGCAGGCAACGCCCGGCTCATCAACCTGTCCGGTAAGCTCCTCGGAGCGCACGTCGCCCACGCAGGCCTGATCGTGTTCTGGACAGGCGCTATGACCCTGTTTGAACTCTCGCACTTTGAACCGGCGAAGCCGATGTACGAGCAGGGCCTGATCCTGCTTCCTCACCTTGCCACCCTCGGTTGGGGTCTTGGTACCGGTGCTGACGGCTTCCAGGTCGTAGACACCTGGCCCTACTTCGTGGTCGGCGTCCTGCACATCATCTCTTCGGCAGTCCTCGGCTTCGGTGGCATCTACCACTCGATCTGGGGACCGGACATCCTTTCGGGCTTCTTCGGCTACGACTGGAAAGACAAGAACAAGATGACCACCATCCTCGGCATCCACCTCATCTTGTTGGGGATCGGCTGCTTCTTGCTGGTGGCGAAGGCTGTCTGGTTCGGCGGCGTCTATGACCCCTGGTACTTTGACCCAGCCGGTAATTACGCCGGTCAGGTGCGCACGATCACCAGTCCAACCCTCGACCCGACCATCATCTTCGGCTACGTGCTGAAGAGCCCCTTCGGCGGCGACGGCTGGATCGTCTCGGTAGACAACCTTGAAGACGTGATCGGCGGCCACATCTGGATTGGCGCCATCTGCATCCTCGGCGGCATCTGGCACATCGCGACCAAGCCTTTCGGCTGGGCACAGCGTTCGCTCATCTGGTCGGGTGAGGCTTACCTCTCCTACTCGCTGGGTGCGCTCTCGCTGATGGGCTTCATCGCCTCGATGTACGTCTGGTTCAACAACACCGTCTACCCGTCCGAGTTCTATGGCCCCACGGAGATGGAAGCTTCTCACGCGCAGAACTTCGTCTTCATGGCCCGCGACATCAAGCTGGGTACTGACATCGGTGCAGCTCAAGGCCCGACCGGCCTTGGCAAGTACCTGATGCGTTCGCCCTCCGGCCAGGTAATCTACGGCGGTGAGACGATGCGCTTCTGGTCCATCAAGACTCCTCTCGATGAAATGCTCAAAGAGGGTGTCTCGGTTGGTCCTGACGGCAAGCTTCGCTACCCCGAGGGTGGTTCCACGGGCTACTCGGTCGAGAAGATCATGACCGAGATCAAGCCTTGGCAGATCCGTCGGGCGACCGAATACATGACCCACGCGGCCATCGGTTCGCTCAACTCGGTCGGCGGCGTCGCCACTGAGATCAACACGATCAACTACACTTCGCCCCGCATCTGGCTTGCGGGAAGCCACTTAATCCTTGGCTTCTTCCTGCTGATTGGTCACCTCTGGCACGCTGGTCGTGCAAGAGCCGCCAACGCCGGCTTCGAGCGCGGTATCATGCGCGGTACCGAAGGCGCTTAGTCTTCACCGCAACAGATTCAGACTAAAAAGCCCTCGCTTTGGCGGGGGCTTTTTGATGGCGATTTTAAGACGTAAAAGGTTCGCTTCTAATCATTTTCTATTTTGAGAGGAGACCGTTGTGGATTCGTGTTTCACTTCTAATGGACGCCACGAGAACTATCTATGTTTCGCCATCATCCCCACTCGCCTGCTCCTGCCTACCTTCAACAACTTGCCTGCCTGACGCTCTGTGGCCTGCTCGGTGCTGCACTGTTGAGCTTCCCAGCGTGCGCCCAGGACGCAAACGCAGACGATGATGGCGACGGATTGCTGAACGGCTG
Source organism: Gloeobacteraceae cyanobacterium SOY_34_metabat_159 (assembly GCA_031399965.1). Lineage (GTDB taxonomy): Bacteria > Cyanobacteriota > Cyanobacteriia > Gloeobacterales > Gloeobacteraceae > JANNPH01. The sequence continues at coordinate 3,093 of JANNPH010000114.1, forward strand.
GGAAATCAACGGCTACGACGCCAACGGAGATGGGGTCGTGGATGTGAACCTGCCAGCTCTGGGGGCTAACTACTTGCGCAAGGACGTGTTCGTTGAAATCGACTGGATGCAGGGTATTTCGTGTAACCAGAAGCCTGCAGCAGCCGGGATTGCAGAAATCGTCGCAAGTTTTGCCGCAGCACCCGTGAGTAACCCGGACGGTTCGACAGGCATCACCCTGCACGTTGATTATGGCCAGGGAGGTGGGCTCACGGGTGGCAATGCCCTTGCCTGTGACGATGTCCTGGTCTGGCCGAGTGAATTTCAAGCGCTTAAAGCAAACAACTTTGCCCCCGCGCGACAGGCAATCTTTCACTACAACATCTGGGGCATTCAGTACGACGCCGGGGGCGGGGTGACGACCTCCAGCGGCATTGCCGAGTTGCCAGGGGACGATTTCCTGGTCAGCCTCGGGGCGTTCCCAGGGGGCAATGGTACCCAGGACCAGCAGGCAGGGACGTTTATGCACGAACTGGGGCACAACTTCGACCTTCTGCACGGCGGCAGCGATAGCGTCAACTACAAACCCAACCACCTGAGTGTGATGAGTTATTCGTTCCAGCTCACAGGTGTCATCCGCAGTGGCGATTTCACATTTGATTACCAACGCTACGACATCGGTAGCCTCAATGAGCAGAGTCTCAATGAAGCAGTCGGACTAAACGGCGGGCCGGAACTGGCGACAGAAGGCACTATCTGGTACTGCAACCTGCCCTCCCTGACCCGATCCACCACCAGCGTCAACACTGCACTCGACTGGAACTGTAGCGGCGAGGCCGACGGGACTGTCGCCAGCAGCATCAACCGCGACCGGTTGCGGCGCACCCTGCGAGCCACTCCCAATCAGTGGGCCTCAATTGTCTATGACGGTGGTGCTATCGGCAACCGAGAGGCCGGTGGACGCTCAGTAGGAGACAACCTGCGGCTGTTGCCCGCAAGCAAAAGCATTGCCGAGGAACTGAAAGCTGCCGACCTGCTCCAGATTGAAAGCGATGTTCGTCAGGCAGTACGCTCCCGATAAAGCTTCAATCTAAACCAGGTTGCGGCGTCTGCTATGTAGTCGTCCTGGCGGGCAAATTCCAACACTCTTGCCCTGCCACGGCTGCTCTATTCCAGATTTCTATTTTCTCAAAGCGCTCAAACTGCTTAAGATAGTTGTGCATGCACCCTGCCACCGAGAGAGCTTATGCGCACATTCTGGCTATGTCTTCTCGCGACTGCCTTCGCGACCGGCCCGGTCCTGGCCGAATCAACCTCAACTGTCGCTCCTGCCGACCCGGCAACCAACCCGCAAACGAGCACCAATGAGAAGGATGCTCCCTTCGGCTCCTCCGGCAGCGGCTTCAACATGATGAACCTGATTCACCAGGCAAATATGGGGTCCAATCGCTCCCCCGACCAGTTCAAGCGCGACCGCGACCGCAAGCTTGACGAGGCCATCAACAGCTTCCGGGCCACCGAACTGCGCATCACCCCCAAGCTTCTCCCAGTTACCACTGAGTCGGCTCCCGCCCAGAAGCCGTGACCCGAATCACCGTCCTGGGGGCGGGGGCCTGGGGTACAACACTCGCTCTGCTTGCCGGTGAGCAAGACCATCAAGTACAGGTCTGGTCGCGCTCGGGTGCAGTGAGCCTGAAAGAAACTCTAGAGGGCGCTGAAGTGGTGCTGAGCTGTCTACCGATGAAGGCAGTGGCCACGGTCGTCGAACAGGTGTACCTGGTCGGACTGCCAGTTTCAGCAATCCTCGTCAACGCAACCAAGGGTCTTGACCCCGACACGGCACAACCGGCTTCGAGGCTCTGGCACAACCGCTTTCCTGGGCATCCGCTCGCCGTACTCTCCGGTCCGAATCTGGCGACCGAGGTGCGCCTGGGGCTACCGACGGCGACGGTGGTCGCAAGCTGCCAACTGGAGACGGCTCAGGCGATTCAGCAGTGCTTTGCCTGTGAGCGCTTCCGGGTCTATACCAGCACCGACTGGCTTGGGGTCGAGCTGGGCGGCGTGCTCAAAAACGTGATGGCAATCGCTGCCGGTGTGAGCGACGCCCTCGGCCTCGGCAACAACGCGAAAGCGGCCCTGATTACCCGTGGGCTCGCCGAGATGATCCGCGTCGGCACCCATTGGGGAGCGCAGGCTGAGACCTTCTTTGGCCTCTCGGGTATCGGCGACCTGCTCGCCACCTGCAACAGCCCCTTGAGCCGCAACTACCAGGTTGGCTCGGGCCTGGGAAGCGGCCGTTCCCTCGCGTCGATCCTGGATACGCTCGAAGGTACTGCCGAGGGTGTCCGCACCGCCTTCATCCTGGCTGAATACGCTCACAAGAGCGGTCTGGAAGTCCCGATTACAGACCAGGTCTGTGCTGTGCTGAGGGCGGAACGCTCTCCGCTTGCCGCGCTGATGGCGCTGATGAATAGACGCCTGCGCGAAGAAAGCTAGCGAGCTAGATGAACTTTGTGCGAACCTTGCCCAGAAAACTGACGCGGATGGGTAATTTCAGAGAGTGTTCCTCTGCACTAATGCCCCATGAGCGACAAGCGCGATCCTGGCGCGACTTATTTCAGCCTGTTCAATATCGGTCGTGCGACACACCTGGAATCGACGACGGCAAGCGCCGACTTCTGGGGGGCTGCTCTCGTCCTCGGCCTGGGTGGAGTCTATCTGCTGATTGTCGGGGCCTTCTATCTCATCAAGACCTTTTGGGTACCGCTGCTGCTCGCGTACATCGCCTCGGTGCTGGGTTTTGCCCTGCACTACGGACAGAAAGTAGTCCCAAAAGTCAAGCTGACTGCTGAGACTGACCTCTGTCAACTGCCGGTGCAGGACAACGCTTATGCTGTCGTGCTTGGCGTGCGCGACCACCTCAATGAAGAGGGGCATCCTCGCGAAGCTTATTTCTCGATCAAGACTGAGGGCTCTTACCTGGTCGATGTCGTTGTCCCTGACCTGGATAGATGCGGAAAAGTCGTCTTGCACCGCTCAACCCACAGGCTCAAAGAAGTTGTAGTCGAGTGGGATACTCTACCCACCAGGTCCGTCGAGTACAACACGCTCCGACAGCTGGCCCCTATTCTGCAGGATTACCACCAGCTTGAAGCTGAAATTGCGGCACTACGGGCACAAAAGGCCGAGATCGAGCGGCTTGTTGCTCTGCTCTCCACCTCCGAACTTTATGTAGAAGAAGTAGAGACCTATCAAAGAGCGTCAGCCGGTATCGATACTTTGCTCGTGCGGTCTGAAGAGCTGGAAAACCTGTACCTGTCGCTGGTGCGCGAGGGGCTGATTGCTCAAAAAGTGCAGGGCTATTCACCGGAAAGGTTGCCGCTCGACGCGCCTGTCTTGCTCTACTCGCGTCACGAAGCGGCCAGAGAAGAGCTGCAGTCTATGAAAGAGACGGCCCGCGCTTATTCACAGCTCTTGAAGGAACAACGCGCCTGAGCAAGGCTGTACCCTTGCGTCGAGCTTGTGACAGTTGCTTGAATGCTGACCGACATGCAACTTCCTCGCATCGAATCTGGATGTGCTTGAAGGCGCTGCCAGGTCTGTGCCGCTTTTATCCTGGCCAACTGCGCTCACAAAACTGGTATGCCTGTTCAGGTCAGGGCTGCGCTGTGCTGAAGGCAATGCATCGATGGCGCTCACGAGTAGACTCAGGCGCTTCATGAGTAGCGACTCAGGCGCTATATAAGTTTTGTACAGACTCAACTGGAAGACTGCAGGGATGGGTACGTTCAGAAAGAGTATTCCTCAACACCAAATTTCTTATGAGTAACCAGCGCGATTCTGGAACGACTTATTCCAGCTCGATCGGTCAGAACTTCCCCCCCGACGACAAGCGCGATCCGCGCGCCAGTTATTTCAGCCTCTTTCATATTGACCAGACCACGAACCTGGAATCGACGCCGGTCAGCGCCGACTTCTGGGTGGCTGCACTCATCCTCGGCCTGGGTGGCGTCTACTTACTGATCATGGGAGCCTTCTTTCTCATCCAGCTGATCTGGGTACCGCTACTGTTGGCATACCTGGCTTCAATGCTGGGTTTTATCCTGCACCACGGACAGAAAGTTGCCCCAAAAGTGAGGCTGGCTGCCGACACCGACGTCTGTCAATTGCTGAAACTCAATCATTGCTGCGCTGTAGTGCTCGGTGTACGCAATTATCTCAACGAAGAAGGCAATCCTCGCGGAACTTATTTGTCGATTAAGACGGAGGGTTCTTACGTAGTCGATGTCGTCGTCCCCGGCCTCAACGAGTATGGAAAAATTGTCTTGAATCGCTCAAGCCACGTGCTCAAAGCGGTCGCAATCGAGTGGAGCGCATCGACCCGGCCTACCGAGTATGCCATGCTCAAGCAGTTGGCTCCGATCATTCAGGAGTACTACCAGCTCGAAGCTGAAATCGCTGCACTGCGAGCACAAAAGGGCGAAATCGACAGGCTCGTCACCCTGCTTTCAACCTCTGATATGCACCTGGGCGCAGTCGGGACCTATCAAAGAGCATCCGTCGGCATCGACGCTCTGCTTCTAGAGTCTAAAGAGCTCAGAAACTTGTATCGATCGCTGGTGCAAGAAGGACTGCTCGCCCGAAAAGTGCACGGCTACTTGTTGGAAAATATGCCGCTCGATGCGTCGATGCTGCTCGATTCGCGCTACGAGGCAGCCCGACTGGAACTGCAGTCGATGCGGGAGACAGCCCGCACTTACACCCAGCTTTTAAAGGACCGACGCGCTTAACCCGTGCCAAAGTAGAGTTGCACCCTGCTGCCACTCGCCTGTGACAACTTCTTCTTTGCTCCTGACCAATGTGCGGATGGTCCTCGACGACGGAACACTCTACGCAGGCGACCTACTTTGCCGGGATGGCCGCATTGCCCAGATCGACCGCACCCTGGATGTGGAAGCGGATCGCCGCATCGATGGACAGGGAAAAGTGCTCCTGCCCGGTGTAATCGACCCGCAGGTGCACTTTCGTGAACCCGGCAAAGAATACAAAGAAGACCTGCAGACCGGCTCCTGGGCCTGCGCGCGCGGTGGGGTCACTTCGTTTTTAGAGATGCCGAATACCGTGCCGACGACTACGACTCAGGAGCGGTTGCAGGACAAGCTTGACCGGGCTGCCTCCAAATGCGTAGTCAACTACGGCTTTTTTATCGGTGCGACGGCCGACAACATCGAGGTGCTCCAAAAGGCGCACCCCAGCTGCGGCGTCAAGATTTTCATGGGAGCCTCAACCGGCGACTTGCTCGTCGATGACCCACAGGCACTCGAACGCATCTTCAAAGAAGTGCCGCGTCTGATTGCCGTCCACGCCGAAGACGAAGCGCGCATCAAAGCGCGTACGGTTCAGTTTGCAGGCCGCACAGACGCCCACGTCCACTCAGAACTGCGCGACAACGAATGTGCCCGCCTCGCGACGGCCCAGGCGCTGATGCTCTCAAAGCGCTATCGCCGCCGCCTGCACATCCTGCACATGTCGGCCGCAGAAGAACTGGCCCTGCTTAAAGCCGACAAACCCGCCTGGGTGACAGCAGAAGTGACCCCTCAACACCTGTTTCTTTCCACTGCCGCCTACGACACGATCGGCATGCGCGCCAAACAAAACCCGCCCATACGTTCTGAAGCCGACCGCCAGGCAATGTGGACCGGGTTGCGCTCGGGCTTAATTGACCTGATTGCAACCGACCACGCGCCCCACCTGCTGAGTGAAAAGGACCAGGAATATGCAAAAGCGCCGGCCGGTATGCCCGGTGTCGAAACTTCGTTACCCCTGATGCTGACGGCCGTCCACCGGGGCGAGGCGACCCTGGCTGAAGTCGTGCGCTGGATGAGTGCCGCCCCGGCCCGCGCCTACGCAATTCCCAATAAAGGCCGGATTGCACCGGGCTACGACGCCGACCTGGTGCTGGTCGATCTAGAAAACTTCGCGCCGGTCAGGCCGGAGACGCTTGCCACCCGCTCCGCCTGGAGTCCGTTTGCAGGCTGGTCTCTCACGGGTTGGCCGCAGCTCACGATAGTCGGCGCTCAGATTGCCTTTGAAGATGGACAGGTCGTGACTGAGACCAGAGGGTCAGCCCTCACTTTTCAGCCGGAATGACGACCAGGCCAACGGCAAGCTCGGCGTTCTCGCCGTAGAAAAGTTCGGCGGGACCGGGACCGGGCAGTTTTAAGTACAGTACCCCGTCAATGTTCTCGCGCGATTCGATAATCTTCTCCTTGAGCGCGCTCCTGGCGAGATCGACGGCTGGAACTGGCAGCTGACTGCTGCTGGTTGGGGCCACGTAAAACTGCTTAGGTCCCACTGGTTTGGTGTTGCGGCTGATCGGGACCGCTCCAGGGTTAAAGATCCGTACGGTCACCCGCGCCTCGGTTGCCGACAGCCGTTCGACTTTGTTGACCTGGACGACATTGCCGTTGGTTGCGCGTGCGGAGCCGATGATCTTGCGCCGACCCGAGGTGGTTGCCGGAGTACTGCCCTCGGTCGGCGGCGGCGGCGGACTGCCGCAACTGCAAAGAAGTGAGACTACAAGTACTATGCCTAACGTGCGCCTCACCATGCTCTCCTGTTCTCCTGCAACGGAACTAGCCTACCAGTTTCTGTGGGTTGGCCAGAACCGCCTCGGCTGCACTGGCCATGATCCCCGCCGGTACCTGTTTGCCGGTCCAGAACTGTAGAGCGGCTTCCGCCTGGCGAACCAGCATAGGCAAACCATCGACCCGCGTCAGACTTCGCTCGGTGGCCAGTTGCAGTAGTCGCGTCGGGCGCGGCCAGTAGAGGAGGTCGTAGACGGTTGCTGCAGGCGGCATGTCCAGTTGTCCGACCGGGGACTCGATACCGTCCAGACCGATTGGGGTCGTATTGACCAGCAGATCCGTGCGCTTGAGAGCTGATGCAAGCGCCGTCCAGGGTAGCGTACTCACGGATAAGCGTTCTCTCAGGCGGGTAAGTTTGCGCTCGTCGCGCCCGACAACCTGGATTTGCGCAAACTGTAATTGCTGTAACCCGGCAATGACTGCCAGTGCCGCTCCGCCGCTTCCCAGGACTGTGGCCGTTGCCCCCAGCCACGAACGACCTTTAAGCGGCTCCACGAAGCCTTCGACATCGGTGTTGGTACCACTCAGGGTACCGTCCGCTTCGATGCGCACGGTATTCACGGCCTCGATTGCCCGCGCCTGCTCGCTCAGACGGTCCAGTAGCGGTATGACTGCCTGTTTGTGGGGAATCGTGACGTTAAAGCCGAGAGCACCACAGGCTTGCAACCCCTCGACCGCCGCTTGAAGCTTCTCCGGTTTCACTGCGAAGGCAATGTAGAGGCAATCGAGACCGAGGTGAGCAATGGCCGCGTTGTGCATCGCCGGTGAGAGCGAGTGGCCGACCGGGTCGCCGAGCAGGGCAAAAAGCCGGGTTTTGCCGCTGATGGTCATGGACGAATCTTGAGCGAGCTAATTTCGTGCACGGCGAGAAACCTCGAATAGTTTGGTGATGTAGAGTATGGGATACAGAGAACCGTGAAATTGGATACAAATTAAGTCTATGCAGACCACCGGAGCGTTCGCAGTCGTCGATAGTCTCTGTCGCCAGGGAGCCGAGCACATCTTCGGCTATCCGGGCGGCGCGATCTTGCCTGTTTACGACGAGATTTACAAAGCGGAAGCTGAAGGGAAACTTCAGCACATCCTCACCCGGCACGAGCAAGGAGCTGCCCACGCCGCCGACGGCTATGCCCGTGCCACTGGCCGCGTCGGGGTTTGCATTGCCACCTCGGGTCCTGGTGCCACTAACCTGGTGACCGGCATCGCCACCGCCCACATGGACTCGATCCCGATGGTGGCCGTCACCGGCCAGGTACCGCGCAAGTCGATTGGTTCTGACGCCTTTCAAGAAGCCGACATCCTGGGTATCACGCTCCCAATCGTCAAGCACTCTTATGTAATCCGCGACCCCGCCCACATCAGCCGCATCTTTGCCGAGGCTTTTCACATCGCCGGCACCGGACGACCCGGCCCCGTCCTGGTCGATATCCCTAAAGATGTGGGCCAGGAAAGTTTCGAGTACGAGCCAAACGACCGCGTACACATCCAGGGCTACCGGCCGACCACCAAGGGCAACCCGCGTCAGATCCTGGCCGCAGCCCGGCTCATCCTGGAAGCGGAGCGGCCTTTGCTCTACGTCGGGGGTGGCGCAATTGCCGCAGCTGCCCACGTCGAACTACTGCAACTCGCCGAGCTTTGCCTGATACCGACCACGACCACCCTGATGGGCAAGGGCGCTTTCCCCGAGGACCATCCCCTCGGCCTCGGCATGCTCGGCATGCACGGCACGGCCTACGCCAACTTCGCCGTCACCGAGTGCGACTTGCTGATCGCTGTCGGTGCGCGCTTCGATGACCGGGTGACCGGCAAGCTCGACGAATTTGCCGCCCGCGCAAAAGTGATCCACATCGACATCGACCCGGCGGAAGTCGGCAAAAATCGTGGCCCAGAAGTACCGATCGTCGGCGATGTGCGCCTCGTTCTCCAGGAGTTGCTCAAGCGCCTCACCGAGATGCAACCCCGCTCAAAAGATTGGCTCGAACGCATCGACCGCTGGCGCGCTGACTACCCGCTCGAAGTGCCGAGCGACGGCGTCAACCTCTATCCGCAGCAGGTGATGGTTGCCTTCCGCGAGCAGGCGACCGATGCCTTCTACACCACTGATGTCGGCCAGCACCAGATGTGGGCAGCCCAGTTTCTAATAAATGGTCCCCGACGCTGGATCTCCTCAGGTGGACTCGGCACGATGGGCTACGGCTTCCCGGCCGCCATCGGCGTCCAGGTAGCACTGCCGGAAGAGGACGTTGTCTGCATCTCCGGTGACGCCAGCTTCCAGATGAACCTCCAGGAAATCGGCACCACCGTCCAGTACAACCTGCCCGTAAAGACGGCCATCATCAACAACGGCTGGCAGGGCATGGTGCGTCAGTGGCAGGAGTTTTTCTACGGCCGCCGCTTCTCGCACTCGAACATGGCTCCCTCGATGCCCGACTTCGTCAAGCTTGCCGACGCCTACGGGGCCGAGGGGATGGTCATCGACCACCCCGACCAGCTCGAAGCCGGTATCGAACGGCTGATGGCGAGCGACCGGCCCGTCATCTGCGACTTCAAAGTGATTCGCGACGCCAACTGCTACCCGATGGTCCCACCGGGTAAGGCCAACTCTCAGATGATCGGCCTTCCGATTCCCCGACAGCTCGAAACCCTCGAACTGATCTATTGTCCCAGTTGCAGCGCTAAAAACACGACTGCCAACCAGTTCTGTCCTCAATGCGGCACGAAATTGTAGACTGAAGTGTTGAAGTCGAGGACAGCTGATTCTAACCGTAAACTATTGTTTAGGATTCGCCCGGCCATTCGTGTACCGACTATATTAAAGGAGTCGTTAGTAGTTCACATCTACCACCGATTGCAAGCAGAAAGTAAGCGATGCAGCACTGGTAACAATACAAAACTTGAAGCTGAAAACTCGCCTTGCAAAGGTTTTTGACATCACAACCGCGATTGCCCCAGCTCGATACTGATGCGCTCCAAGTTGTAGGAAATGGGAGTTTCCTGACTTTCTGAAGCCAGCAACTCCATCACACTTCTGGATAAGAATGGGAGCAACTTTAGATACGAGCCTGGGGTTTTCGTGCCTCGGAAGTCACGTCACAACAGTGAGAATCCTAAACAAAAGGGCGATCCAGTTCGGGTCGCCCTTTTGTGTTGATGACTGGAACTTTGCCAACTTAGAAAAGATTGCGTTAGTATAAAAAAGCCTGGGCCCGTGCGGCTCGGACGCCCGAACCGTGTCAGGACCGGAAGGTAGCAGCACTAAGGGATGCTCTGAGCAGGCGCGTGCGTCCGGGTTTTTTCATGCCTATCGTCGTCACAACGAGCAAGCTTTCTTGACGGAGATAGCGCTTTTCCACTAGAGTGGATGGTTTGGTGACGTCAGGGATTTGAAGACTTTTGGCTAATGTAATTGTCGTCGGGGCCCAGTGGGGCGACGAAGGGAAGGGCAAGATCACCGATTTGCTGAGCCGCTCAGCGGATGTCGTGGTGCGTTATCAAGGTGGGATCAACGCCGGGCATACCGTTTGCGTGGGCGAGCAGACTTTCAAGCTGCACCTGATTCCATCGGGCATCTTACACGGAAGCGTCCGCTGCGTAATCGCCTCCGGTACCGTCATCGACCCAAAAGTCCTGCTTGAAGAGATTCGCTGTCTCGAAGCCCTGCAAGTCTCGACAAAAAACCTGTTTATCTCCGAGAACGCCCACGTCACGATGCCCTACCACCGGCTGATCGACCTTGCGGAGGAGGAGCGCCGGGGGAAAAACCGGATCGGCACCACCGGACGCGGCATCGGTCCGACCTACGCAGATAAAGCCGAACGCATCGGTATCCGCGTGCTGGACTTGATGAACCCGGAGGGCCTGCGCGAAAAACTGCAGTGGATCGTGCCCCTCAAAAACGTTCTGCTCGAACGCCTCTACAACCTGCAGCCGCTTGACCTGACCCAGGTCACAGATCAGTACCTGCGCTACGCCGACCAGTTGCGTCCCCATGTGATCGATACCTCGCTCCTGATCGATCAGGCAGTGCGCACCCGTCAAAATATCCTCTTTGAAGGAGCGCAGGGTACTCTCCTCGACCTCGACCACGGTACCTACCCCTACGTCACCAGTTCCAACCCGGTGGCCGGTGGAGCCTGCATCGGAGCCGGGGTGGGGCCAACTATCATTGACCGCGTGATCGGGGTCGCCAAGGCTTATACCACCCGCGTCGGTGAGGGGCCGTTCCCGACTGAGTTGCGCGATGCGGTGGGCAATCATCTCGGCTCGCGCGGTGCCGAATTCGGGACGACTACCGGGCGGGCGCGCCGCTGCGGCTGGTTTGATGCGGTGATCGGGCGCTATGCCGTGCGGATCAATGGGCTTGACTGCCTGGCGGTTACCAAGCTCGATGTGCTCGACGAGCTTGAGACGATCAAAGTTTGTGTCGGTTATGAAGCGGGCGGGCGAGCGGTTGACGAGTTCCCGAGTGACGCGACGCTCTTTTCTCGGTGCCAACCCGTCTACAAAGAACTGCCGGGCTGGCAACAATCGACCGCCGAGTGCCTTCATCTAGACGAGTTACCGCCCAAGGCGCGCAATTATCTCGAGTTTTTGGCCCGTGAAATGGGCCTGCCGATTGCACTCGTCTCGGTCGGTCCCAACCGCGAACAGACAATTATGGTCGAAGACCCGATCCACGGACCCAAGCGCGGTCTACTCCACTAGGATCGCGGATCGGTCAAACCGGTGCGCTCCTTGCCTGCTACGCTGAGTCTGGCTGGGCGCGTCCGGTCAGTCACCGTGGGGAGTGTATGGCACAAATCGGGATCGTCGAAGCGGTCGTACTCGGGTTTGTTCAGGGAGTCACCGAGTATTTGCCGATCAGTAGCACGGCGCACCTGCGCATCGTTCCAACTCTGTTGGGCTGGGGAGATCCGGGCACTGCCTATTCAGCGGTTATCCAACTCGGCAGTGTACTCGCCGTCATCAGCTACTTCTGGAAAGACCTGAGCGAGATTGCCACGGGTACCGTACGCGCTTTTCGCTCCGGCGATTACCAATCGCGGGAGGTGCGTCTATTTTCAGGCATTATTCTCGGCACTATCCCGATTGTGATCGCGGGACTCGCGCTCAAACCCACCCTCGAAGCGCCGGGGTCACCACTCAGGGCCGTGAGTGTGATTGCCGTCAGTTCGATTGTGATGGCGGTCCTGCTCTGGGTCTCAGAGCGCGTCAGCCGCCGAGACCGGACCATTAAAGGCATTCGCATCCTCGACGGTATCTTGATCGGTCTTGCCCAGGCCCTCGCCCTCGTGCCGGGGGTCTCGCGCTCGGGTTCAACGTTGACGGCCGCTCTATTTTTGGGCTTTCAGCGGGCTGAGGGTGCGCGCTTCTCGTTCCTGCTCAGCATTCCCGCCATTTTCTTGAGCGGTATCCTCGAATTGCGCGAACTGGCAAAAGACGGCTTCGGCGACGGCGGAGTTTCGCTGCTGGTGGGCTTCATTTCTTCCCTTGTCTTTAGCTATCTGGCTATCGCCTGGCTCTTGAAATTCTTGCAGACCCAATCCACTCTGGTTTTCGTCATCTACCGGCTCGGATTCGGGGCAACGCTGCTCTTTTTGCTGTCCCAGGGCATCATCCGCGATATCGAGCCGGCACCAGCAGTCGGACTACTCTTCGATGATGCGCGGCACCCGGAAGAAGTCGTCTTCTCGCGACGGGGCATTGGCCAGGATCGCCTCGCGGTCAAGACAGGGAACCAGGTCGTCGGGGCGCACGATATTGTTGACTTCGATCGCCCGCGTCGTCGGCAATACTCCCTCGGTGTCTAGCTGTTGCAATTCCGCAACGTAGTCGAGAATTGAAGCAAGCTGCCCGGTGAAGCGTTCTTGTTGGGCTTCGTCGAGTTCAAGCCGGGCCAAAAAAGCGACTTTCTTTACCTGTTCGCGGTCGATCATGCGGGGTACCTGTCTATCCTCCTCAGCATAGCGGAAGGGGCGTCGTTAACTTTTGACCGTAAGCTGATCGTTGACCTGCACGACGCCCTCGACTGCCTGGGCGTCTTCGAGGGCACGGCGGCGCTGGGCATCATTTTTCACTTCGCCGCGCAGGGTGACCACGCCCGCGAGCGTCTCGACATCGATGGCAAAGCTCTGCACAAGCGGGTCGGCGGCTAAAAGCCCTTTGACCTTCGTGGTGATTCCCGCATCACCGACCGATGTCTGGACGGCACGGCCGGTCGCATCAATTTTCTGGTTCACAGAATCAATTTTTTGATTGGTGGCGTCGGTTGCGGCCTTGGCCTGCTCCTCAACGGCACGACCAGCCTCGGATACCGCACGGTTTGCATAGTCTTTGGCCCGATCAGCAGAAGCACTGCTCTCAGGACTCTGGGCACAACCGGCAAGGGCAATCAAGACCAGCGCGACAGCACCGATACGTTCAAGCTTCTTCATATTACCAACCCACTGGACTATCATTCCAACATAGAAAGTCCAGGCGGGACAAGCATCTATCGGTGTGGGTAAAATTGCCGCCGACAAGCGGCCTAGGCGAAGCGCTGACCCAGCTTGATCGGGTCGTGTACGGTAATGCGCTTCTTGCTGATCGAGATCAATTTCTTCTTGCGCAGGTCTCCCAGCAACCGGGTAATCGTCACCCGCGTCGAGCCGATTGCCTCGGCGATTGCCTGGTGCGACAGGCGCAGGTCAATGGTGACGCCGTCCTTGGTCGGTAGCCCGAAGTCGCGGCAAAGAATCAATAGAAAGCTCTCAAGCCGCGAGCCCATATCGCGGTGCGCCAGGGTCTCGATCATCATCTCTGTCTGCAATATCCGCGAGGCCAGGCCCTGGAACAGTAACCGCGAGATGTCGGGGTCTTCGTGGATGATGCGCTCCATCTGCTCGACCGCTACTGCGATCAAATCGACAGGCGTAAAGGCAACTGCGTGATAGAAGCGGTCGGAGCGATGTCCAGTGATGAGCGAAAGTACGCCGAAGACACTGTTTTCTCTGAGCAAAGCCACGGTAATCTCTTCGCCGTGCTCGTAGACCCGTGAAAGCTTTACCGCGCCGCGCTTGAGGAAATAGACGCGTACTGCCGGATCCCCAGGAAAGAAGATCGTCTTGCCCCGGTCGTAATGCTCAACTACCGGCGGAAATTGTCCGCCACCTTCTGCCTGACGAAATAATGTTGAGAAGGGATCGTCCCAGTTCACCGGCATCTCTCCAGCAATGTTTTAAAGTTCCTCAACAATTAAGCTGATGAAAGAATTTTTAATGTGTTCGAGGCTACTAATCTACTCTAAATGGGTCAATCGCGAACTATTTTGCCACGCCGAATCAGATAGCTGGAGATTGAGCGTGATTCTTACAAGCGAAAAGCCCCCGGAAAAACTCCGAGGGCTTTTAGATGAGGACGCTATAACGGCTGGCTAATAAGCCAGACCCATGGTCCGGGTCGTTTCTGCTCCCAGGTAGACGCGGATGGAAAGATAGTCCGTCGGGCAGGCGGTTTCGCACCGCTTGCAACCGACGCAATCTTCTGTCCGCGGCGAGGAAGCAATCGTACCTGCCTTGTTTGAGTCCCAGGGAACCATCTCCAGGACATCGAGGGGACAAGCACGGACGCACTGGGTGCAGCCGATGCAGGTGTCGTAGATTTTTACCGAGTGCGACATTGGACGCTCCGATAGGGCCAGATTGGGTTCGGCCTGACACTTATGAGGAAGTGTAGCCTGGCTAAACGGCGGTTGCCGTTTTCTGACACGGCTTGATAAGGAACTTAATAAAGTTGTGCTTCGAGCCGCAGGTGTCCGAGCAGTAGCGGGTTTGCGCGCTTTTTCACAAGTAGCTCACCACCTGGGGAAGGGCACGCTGTTGCATGCCCCTGCGGGCGAATGCCAGTTGGGCCCGGTTTACGGTTGCGCCGGGAGTAGAGCAGCAACTTTCTGGGCTGCGGTGCCGATTGCCTGCACAGCACTGCGTACCTCAGTGGCCGTGAGCACGGGCTTTGCCGGGGTGTCGATGGTCGGCCAGGCTGTCTTCAAGCGCGTCAGGTTCGCTGCTATCTGCTGAGCCGCCTGCGGGTCGGCCTTCGTCAGTTCGGGGGTGAGGGTCGTAAATAACTGGTCTGCATAGAGAATGAAGCCGCGGGAGTCCTCGTACTCGATGCGTGCCGCGATTTTATCGCCGGTGATCGCCGATCCGTATTCAGCCGCCGCCGCCGCAAGCAAGCCATCCATCACCTGTAAAACGACCGGTATTGTGTTGCGCTCAGCCACCGATGCACTGGCCGCTTCAAGCCCCTGGCGGGCAGCAGTCAGATTCGTCAACAGTTCAGGGCTATCCGGCGAGAACTTCACCAGGTCTTGCAACTGTAGTAGAGGTGTCTTGAATTCTTTGACCTGGCGCTCTTTCAGCTGCGGCTCGATATCGAGATAGATTTCTTCTACCGGATGACCAAAATGGGGTGCGGCGGCAGCGGGCTCCCGACGCTTGAGCAGTTCTTCTGCAACGATCAAGTGGCCGCGCATCAGTCCGATTTTGACTAAGTAGTCGATATCTTTTTCCCGGCCGGTCAGTTTCACTTCCTCAACCGGGGCCGCATCAGTCGTCGTTGAAGTCTGGGTTGCAGGCGCACCGCAGGCGGTGAGCAAGCCGAGCAAGATGAGCGATGGTACGAGTCGCAGGGTATTTTTGGGCATTGCCGGGTGAGTGCTTTCGGTAGCGATCCAGATCGTAGCTGTAATTCCAGGCTACATCGCCCCGTGCTCCGCCCCACCGACAGCCGCCTCGCCCCGTTCGAGCACCTGAAACTGTCCCATGCAACCATTTTCGGCGATGACATCCTGGTGTGGATGAAACATGTAGCGGCCTGGAGCAGCGTAGGAGAATTCGAGGATATGGCGCTCGGCGGTGCCCATCGTCACTACGTCCGCTTCCTCGGTTGCACTGAGCGTGCGCCCGCTGCGCAGCAGCCTGAAGAAATTGGCGTGCAGGTGAAAGGTGAGTGCCGGGTCCCACTCGACCATGTTGAGCAGGTAGAGGCGGACGAGTTGCTCCCGGTAGATGGGAATCGGGTGCTGCATGTAGTAGTTGGGGATGCCGTTGAAGGCATAGATTGCGTTGCGGCTGGTTTCTGTCACGTCGTAGCCGCCCATCACCAGGATCATCTCGTCAGCAGCAGGCCGACCGCCCGGCGGGTCCACGATGAATAGACCGTAAAGCCCTTTGCTCACGTGCCGAGCGACCGGTGCAACGTGGCAGTGATAGAGGTGCACCCCGTAAGGCTCGGCGTCGAACTCATAAATCGTCGTAGCCCCATTGCGTACCGGGCGGATGCCGTCCATCGCCGCTGCATGGATGCCGTGAAAGTGCATCGAGTGGGCGTGCCCGCCCTTGTTGGTAAATAGCACGCGCACCCGGTCGCCCGCATTGACGCGCAGGGTCGGTCCAGGAACACGCCCATTGAAGTTCCAACTGGCAAAAGCGAGGGCACTGTTGAGCTGGATGGTGCTGGTCTGCGCCTCGATGCGAAATTCGCGCACGGTCCGGCCATTTTCAGTGCGTACGGTGCCGTAGTCGAAGTCCCTCAGTACACTCATCGGGTTGAAGCCGCTCACCGTGGGTGTCTCGGGCAAGGGCGGCACGCGATTTTGGCCCTGCTGCCAGGCGCGCACCAGGCCCGGTAGTGCCGTGGCCGTGGCGACAGCTCCCACCCCGGCTAGCCCCCAGAGCAATTCTCGCCGCTTCAACAACCTCACTCTGTCCTCCGATCCCCGACATTAGCTGTGGGAGTGCGTTACCGGATGCCTCGCGCTGACCCCTCACCAATCTAGCGTTTTGCACCCCTGGGACATTACCCGGTGAGTAGGACCCATACCGGCAAGGTCAGCCCGAGGGCGAGGATGCCGGTGACGATAGCGGCGACCGCCATCTCGCGGTCGAGATCAAACTCCTCCGCGAGCACCAGGGCGGCAAAAGCGGGCGGCATTGCCGACTGTAAAACGACTGCCGAGTAGGCGACCTCCGGCAGCGAGCGGGCAAAAAGCCATATCCCAAAAGGAACGAGCACCAGCTTGATGCCGAGCGCCGGCAACACCCGCCAGACTACCTGCCAGGAGCGCACCTGTCCGATGCGCAGACCAATCTGCACGAGCGTCAGGGCAATAGCAGTCCAGGCTCCCACTTCGAGGCTGCGGTCGAGCCAGGCCGGGGCAGGCCAGTCATGGGTGATGAGACCGACAACAAAAGCCCAGAGGATCGGGTTGCGTAAAACGCGTCCGAGCGACTTCCAGACTGTGATGTTTGTGCTGCGTGAGACCAGGAAGATACCGAGGCCATAAGCGCCGATGATCGTGCCGAGCTGGTCGTAAAAGAGCGCCCAGCGCAACCCTTCTTTACCGAGCAGGGCGAGGGTGACCGGAAAACCAATGCAGCCGGTGTTGCCGAACATGGCCGCGAGCAAAAAACTGCCGCGCTGGGCGGGCTGCCACTGCCGCGTCCACAACCAGGCAAAGACAGCCGCCGTGGCCATGCCTACCCAGGCATAGATAGATGCAGCCCACAGGGGGCCTGACAGGTCCGTACCTCGGCTAAACCCGAGTACCGTCAGCGGTCCTGCGACCCAAAAAAGCAGTTTCCCAAGCTGATCTACCATGGCCTTCGGCACCAGCCGGGTGCCCAGGCTCCCAAGGCCAATCCAGCCGACCAGGGGCAGGTAAGCGGCCAGCAAGGCCCACAGGACAGGGCTAAACATTAAGGACTTTAAACTCTTGCATCGGTGTGTGCACAGTTCCCGAAAACAGACGTGGCACCTGGTTAGGATACGCGTGGATAGGTGATTCGGAGGTGTTGGACGATGCGCTTTTTCAGACCCGCCCTCCGTGAAGAGGCCCCTCCCGACAACCGTCGCAAGATCCTGGATGCCTCACAGCACCTGTTTGCCCAACAGGGCTTCGGGAACACGCCGACCAGTCAGATCGCCAAGCAGGCCGGTATTGCGGAAGGGACCATCTTTCGTTACTTTCCAACCAAAAAAGACATCCTGGTCGAACTGGTGTCCAACGGCTGGGTAACAATCCTGACCGATTTGCTCACCGAACTCAGCCAGATGGCAAGCTACGTCCACATCGAGAACGTACTGCGCAACCGCATGCGCGACATGCACGCTAACATGGACCTGATGAAGGTGTGCTTTTTTGAGGCCCAGTTCCACCCCGACCTGCGCGACCGGGTGCACAGCGAAGTGATTGAGCGCATGATCGATGTTGCCGAGGATTTTTTCCAGACGGCCATGGACCGTGGTGTCTACCGCAAGATGAACCCGAAAGTGGTCGCCCGTGTCTTCCTGGGCATGTTCACGATCGCAGGCTTCAGCCACGAAACGATGGGCAACAGCGGTCCAAACCTCGGTTCTATTCTGGAGATGGACGAAATGGTACGCGGCATCAGCGACATCTTCCTGCACGGCGTCCTCGCCCCGGTGAAAGCCTAGCGCTCAGCCTGAGACGTAGTCCCGACATTCGGCTGAGTCCGGCCCGTCCGGGTAGATGGCGCAGACCAGCATTGGTGAATGTGCGTAGTTCCGGCAGTTGCGGCAGGTCGGTTGCAGTCCGGGGGCTGGACTGGGCTGAAAGCAGTCGGCCGCTCGCTGCCGGGTGAGTTGGGAGGCGCGCAGTACGGCAAAGCGCGTGCGCAACTGCTGTACTCGAAAGTCGCGCAGCAACATCGTCTGGGCCAGTTGCACAACGGAGGCGGGCATCACGGACGTACGGGGTGTGGCGATGGTGACATTGTACGTGGCTGGACGCTTACTCGATGGTTTCTGCGTAGTCGCGCAGTTTCGAGAGTTCGACTTTGATAAATTTGCCCGGACCGATGATCCCTTTGCGCCGCAGTTTATTGAAGAGGTTTGACCCGGTCTCGCGCGAGACACTGATACATTCGCTCAGGTCTTTGATCGTCAATTTTAGTGGCAGCAGCACGGTCGAATTGTTGGCACCAACGTAGCCATAGTGGTTGGCGAGGCTAACCAGCAAGTTGACCAGGCGATAGTAGGCTGAGTGGGCAACCGCCTCGTAAAGGTGCAGGTGACTGGCGGCGGCCTGCTGGTTGTACCAGTGACACAGATACAGTAGAGCGTCGGGACTCGTTTTCAGCGTCGAAAGAAAATCGTCTACTGACCAGGCACAGAGGCTGTTGTTCTCGATATGAATAGCTCGCAACTCGCTTTTTTGAAAGCGCGTCGCTAAAAACAGACGATTAGTTTGCAACAGTTCGCCGACGCCGCTGATGCGCACAATCGGCACAGTACGGGCCCCATAGTAGAAGCGTTCGGTAAAAGCGCCCGTCTCCACTAAATAAACCTGGTCTTCGGATAGATCGGAGCTACTGACCTGTTCACCCGGACGCAACTGCAGTTTCTTCGCAAGGTCATAAAACTTTTTACGTTCTGCGGCTCCCAGCGTATCGAATAGTGATGTGCCGAGGGCGGAAAATGCGGCCATGGAATTCCTGATTGTCTGTGCCAATCCTACGGAACAGCCGGTCTACTGTCCAGGCTGCGTACCGGCGGGCGTGGCATGCTGGTACAGTGACCAAGGTAAAAATAGAGTAGAGACCTGCGCAAAGCAGCATTCTAAAATCATCGTAGGGAGAGGCGCTTCGAATGACCCATGAGACTGTGAGTAACGAAGAGATGCATTTAGCAACACACCGCGAAGAAGTGGAAGCCGTTATCGACAGTCTGGCGGTCGAGGGCTCGATCCGGTTCGCCCAGCTGCCTGAGAGCAATCAAGGGCTGATGTGGCTCTTCAAGTACGGCACCGTTCGCGTCTTCGTAGTCATGTCCGGTGAGACCAATGACGATACGCTCACAGTCTGGTCGCCGGTCCTCAAACTGCCGGTTCCGCCCGAAAAGACCGGTGCGCTCTACGAACAGCTGCTCAAGTCCAACTGGCTTGAGACCTGGGAGGCCCGCTTCTGCCTGCGCGAGGATGAAGTGGTACTCAGTTCGATGCGGACCCTCGACAGCATCGATCCGACTGAAATCTCGCGGACGATCACGATCGTGGCGACCCTGGCCGACGAATACGACGAGCCCCTGGTCGAGCAGTTCGGGGGGAGCGTGCCCTAGTTGGGCATTCGCCTCCTGCCACTTTTAGCAGCAGACGGCAAAGTCCAGATGGCGACCGACACGGCCCTTCTCGAAGGGCTGCGGGCAGGTACGAGCCCTCCGACGCTGCGCTTTTACACCTGGGATCCGCCGAGCCTGTCGCTCGGGTTTCATCAGGCTCTAGAACCAGCCTGGCAACACCTGCCGTGGGTGCGCCGTCCCACGGGCGGCCGGGCTGTCTGGCACGCGGGCGAACTGAGCTATGCCCTCACCGTGCGCGGTTTCGAGGGCAGTACCCTGGCGGTCTATGCCCGCCTGTGCGCTTTTTTGGTGCGCGGATTTGGCGAACTGGGCATCGAACTTGCCTACGGCCGGGGCGGACGCGATTACGTGCGCAATAGCGGCTGCTTTACCAGTGCAACTTCTGCGGACCTGGTTTACCAGGAGCGGAAACTGATCGGCAGTGCCCAGGTGCGCCGAGGAGCAGTCCGCCTGCAACATGGCTCCATCCAGGTCACCCCCGACCGGGCCGGCCTCAAAGCTCTATTTCCCGATCAATCGCCGGAAGCGGTTATCGGGCTTGCGGAGATCGATTCGGCTCTGACTATCGAGCGCGTGGTCGCCGTGCTGGCGCGTGCCTGCAGTGAATCGCTGGAGACGCCCGTGGTCGCGGGCGACCTGAGCGGTGCCGAGCAGCAGGCGATTGCCCGCCTCTGCGCCGAGGCTAGTTAGCCGGATTAAGCGAAGTTAAGGCAGAATATTGGAGAAAGAGGGGAATACAAAATGGATGCCGTGAGGCTGGTACTCCTGCTGCGCGACACCGTCATCTCGGCGGAGCCGATCTGCACGTCCTGCCTGTACGCGGATGACCAGGGTAGACCCCGCCATCGCGGCGAAGAGCTTCTTTGTGCTTATTCGCTGCCGGCTGCCGGCCTCGGCAACCGGTTTCGCTGCCGGATGGGCTTTCATCTCGCTCAGGTTCACGGCTACTAACGGGGCAAAACACTTATGAGTTGGCGCGGCAGCACTTCACCGACAGATCGTATTTTTGCCAGTCTTCCTTACTTGCTTCCCATGGCCGGGAGCGTGCGCTACGGTGACGGACTGCTCAACCAGGTCGGCCTTGGCGTCGTCGCCCAGGTTTTAGCACCTGTCGAGATGCTCAATTCGGGCTTAATCGGGTTGGCGATCTTCATCGGGCTATTTGCCCTGGTGGTCAACAACCCCAGCATCAATCACTTTATTCGCTTCAATGTCTTTCAGTCTCTGCTGGTCAGCCTGATTCTCACGCTGCTTGCCCTGGTCTTCCCGCTACTGGTCAACCTGTTTGCTTTCCTGCCGGGCATCGACCTCATCAAGCAGATCCTCGACCACACAATCTTCCTGGGCATCTTCGCTGTCGGCGTCTTCGGTATCGTCCAGAGCCTGCTCGGTCGCTACGCCGAGATCCCGACCATCTCCGAGGTTGTCTACACCCAGTTGCGCTGAGGGCGGTGAGCAGCCAGCCTCTTTCAGACCTTGGTGAACGCGGTCTGATTCAAGCAATTGCCCGGTATTTCGGCCGCGCTCCGGCGATTCGGGTCGGAGCAGGCGACGATGCTGCTGTGCTGGCTCTGCCTGCGGGAGAACTGGTAGCGACGACCGACCTGCTCTTTGAAGATGTGCATTTTAGCGAGCGGACGACAGCGGCTTTCGATGTCGGCTGGCGAGCCGCCACCGCGAACCTGTCGGACCTCGCGGCAATGGGGGCAACACCGGTCGGGGTGCTGATTGGCCTCGGGTTACCGCCCGAGACGCCGGTTTCCTGGATAGAAGAGCTTTATCGCGGCTTCACGGCCTGTGCCGACCCGCACGGCGCGTTCATCCTCGGGGGCGATACCTGCCGGGCAAAGAACCGGACCGTGGCCGTCACTGCCCTCGGCGTCGTCGCTCCCCATCAGATCTTGCGCCGCTCGGCCGCCCTCCCCGGTGACTTGTTGATAATCACAGGCAAATTGGGCGCATCTCGGGCAGGACTCGCGGCCTTACTCAACCCCGAGTGCTATACGGCACTCGACCGCGCAGTGCTCGACTCGGTGATTTATGCTCACCGCCACCCGGTTGCCCGCCTCGAAGTACCGGCCCTTGTCTGGCAGGTCTGCGACCGGGCGGCAGCGATGGATACGAGCGACGGGCTACTCGATGCGGTCACTCAGGTCTGCGAACAAAGCAACTGTGGTGCCATTCTTTCTACCGAAGCATTGCCCATCGATGCCGCTACCCAGCAGGTTGCCGGTGCAGATGCGGTCGCCTGGGCGCTGACGGGAGGTGAAGATTTCGAGTTGTTGATTGCGCTACCGGCCGTTGCTGCCGACTCTTTACTGATACGGCTCGCCACGAACGGGCTGACAGGCACTATCGTCGGCACGGTCACGGCCGAAAAAGCAATCACCGACCGTGCCGGGCAGCCGATCACCGGTAAGGCCTTTGAGCATTTTTGCTCGTAGAATGCACTTAGTAGGCCCTGGAGTCCGCTCATGCAATCGAAGAAATACTTCCGCAAGGGTTTTGGTCTGAAAGACGAGATCCAGGAGGACCTCAAAGTGGAATATGAATCGGACCTGATTAAAGAAATCCGCCAGAACGGTTACCGTCTCCAGCGGGGCGATGTCACCATTCGCCTTGCCCAGGCGTTCGGATTTTGCTGGGGCGTCGACAAGGCTGTCTCGATGGCCTACGAGACTCGCCGCCAATTTCCGGACCGGCGGCTCTGGATTACCAATGAGATCATTCACAACCCGCTCGTCAACCAGCACCTGAAAGCGATGAGTATTCGTTTTCTAGATGAAGACGAAAGCGGCAAGAGCGTCCCCAAGGACTTCGACCGCGTCGGCGCAGACGACGTCGTCATCCTTCCTGCTTTCGGCGCTTCTACCCAGGAAATGAAGCTGCTCGAAGACAAAAATTGCGTGATCGTCGATACGACCTGTCCCTGGGTATCGGCAGTCTGGAACCGCGTGCTCAAGTACGAAAAGGCGCAGTTCACCTCGATTATTCACGGCAAGTATCACCACGAAGAGACGGTCGCGACCGCTTCGCGCGCCGAATGCTACCTGGTCGTCTCGAACCTGACCCAGGCCCAGGAAGTGAGTGACTACATCCTCAACGGGGGCGACCGGGCCGCTTTTCTGGCCCGCTACGCCCCGGCCGCCTCGGCAGGCTTCGACCCCGACCGCGACCTGATGCGGGTGGGTATCGCCAACCAGACAACGATGCTCAAGGGCGAGACTGAGCAAATCGGCAAGCTCTTCGAGCGCACGATGATGCGCAAATATGGACCGGACCAGCTAGCCAACCACTTCATGAGCCACGACACCATCTGCGACGCTACCCAGGAGCGCCAGGATGCGATGTTCGAACTGGTCAAAGAACCCCTCGACTTGATGATCGTGATTGGCGGCTACAACAGCTCCAATACGACGCACCTGCAAGAAATTGCCGTCGAGCGCGCCCTGCCTTCCTACCATATCGACCGGGCCGAGCGTCTGCGGACGCGTTCTACCATCGAGCATCGCGATTTACATAGCGAGTCACTGGTCGAGACACACAACTGGCTGCCTGATGGGAAAATCACTGTGGGCGTCACTGCCGGAGCCTCAACTCCCGACCGCGTTGTGGCCGAGGTGATTGCCCGCATCCTCGCTTTAAAAGCAGACCCAGTCGAAGCCTGAAGTACTACCGGGCACTCGGGACGGCCCCCGTGCAGGGGACTAAGACTGTGGCCCGGTGGAACCAACTGGTCAGGGCAATCGCCAGAGCATCGGCAGCGTCATCCGGCTTGGGTAGGGTCGCAAGGCTCAATTCGCGCTGGACGGCCTGCTGAACCTGGTGCTTATCGGCCCGGCCGTCGCCTGTGACGGCAAGCTTTACCTGGGGCGGACTGAACTCGACAAAACGAATGGCGTGCTGAGCTGCGCACAGAAGCACGACGCCGCGTGCCTGGGCAACGGAAATCGTGTTGCCCATTCGGTAGAAAAAGAGCTTTTCGATCGCAATCAAATCAGGTTTGTAAGTGTCAAACAGACTGTTGATGTCTTCGTAAATTGCCTGCAGGCGAACCGCAAATTCAGTATTTGCGCCGGTACGAATCACGCCGTAATCACAGACCTGGGCCGGAGTTGCCTCCTCGATATCGAGAACTCCGTAACCGATAGTTGCTATGCCGGGGTCGAGACCAAGAATCCGCATGTCGCATTTATAGCGATTCATTGCCCACATTACAACCTTCGGACACTAAATCTCCAGGATTTCTGTATCATCGAGGTGAACGCATCGGAATTAACCCATGCATTGGGGAAAATTTAGCCTGACCGCCATTGCTGCTGTACTGGTTGCCTGCGGCGAGGCGAGCAAAATCGAAATTGCGCTTCAAGATCTAAAGGTGAGCAATTGTCCAGATAGCGCCAAAAAAGCACCGAGCATCAGTTTGAACGACTCACAAAACACGCCGACGCGTTGCTATGTGCTCAGCGGAACGGCCGTCAATCCTGCTGAGATCACTGCCAAAAATGTCGATGTATTCGGCAAGATAACCGACGCCAACGGCACCCTTGCGATTACCCGTCGCCGCGTCGGCTCACTCGATTCGATTGCTGCCGGTACCAGCCGCTTCAGCCTCGAAGTTTACCTGCCAGATAGTGCAAAGCCGCCTTTCAGTCTGGAGAACATGAAGGCGGCCGGTTTTCCCAATACGGTTGATACGCGCTAGCGATGTAGTCGATGTGCTCTAGTGCCAACCGCTCAGGCGAGACGAAAAGCCTGGGCTTCGAGAGCGAGCACGATCGGTCCGTATTCGTCGGATTCGTCTAGTTCAATAATCCAGAGGCCCGTACGGTCGAGAGCACGGATGCGCCCAGGTTGCCCGAGGTAGGCGTTGTAGAAGACGACGACCTGTTTACCTAAGAAACTGAGACCCTTGAACATCGCTAACCTCTCGATTGAAGGGCGTGCCCTTACTTTGATCACTAAATGGCCCCCGCGGTTCCCGGCGGAGTCCTGGCTACAAAGTATAGTTTAGCCACCAAAAGTTGCCTGCTTTGTATTTTACATAGCAAAAGTAAAAATAGCGTACATTCATTACCCTCGCAGGGTTCAAGGCGTATACTTGCCCTATGCCCAAAGCAACGAGCGAGAAAAAGAAGGGTAAAACTGGTCGTCCGAAAAAGTTCGGGCGACCGTCAAAAGCTTTCTACCTGGTGCTGCCTGACGATGTTGTCGCCAAGCTGCGCTCG
This sequence comes from Gloeobacteraceae cyanobacterium SOY_34_metabat_159, assembly GCA_031399965.1. GTDB lineage: Bacteria > Cyanobacteriota > Cyanobacteriia > Gloeobacterales > Gloeobacteraceae > JANNPH01. The sequence goes on from JANNPH010000114.1 coordinate 28,084, forward strand.
GTTGACCCGGACATGGCGACGGCGATCGTCAAAGTGATCGAGGGCACCGACTTCAACGGGTCAGTGCCGCTTGTGGAGCCCGTGAGCCTCGCACCTGACCGGCACCTGATCTGGGTGGGCGAAATTGGCGCACTGCACCACTGGCCGGGCATTATTTTGCACAAAGTCGAACCGATGCGCTACTTACTCATCCTCGACCGCGACTACGATGTGCGCAGCTTCGAGCTGGATCTGCTCGACTGTCTTGCGGCCGATAGAGCCGACGCGGTTGACCGGCCCGGCCTCAAGCAACTGACCGAGGTGCTGCGCCAGATGCGGCTTGAGCGCCATGCCCTGATCGAAACCACCATTCTTCAGGGGTGAAGGGTTTGCCCCTGTCGGCGGGCACGGCCGGTCGTGTATATTGTCAATAAGCACAGCTTTTTGAGAACGGCCTGATGGTCAATTCTTCCGGTTACACAACTGCAGTCCTCAAAGCAGAACTCAATTCCAAGGGCTGGCGGATGACCCCGCAGCGCGAGACGATCCTCAAAGTCTTCCAAGAACTGCCGGAGGGCAACCACCTCAACGCTGAGGAGTTGCACGCCCAGCTCGAAGAAGCAGCTGGGATCAGTCTCTCGACGGTTTACCGCACCTTGAAATTAATGGCGCGCATGGGCATCCTGCGCGAACTGGAACTGGCCGAGGGCCACAAGCACTACGAAATCAACCAGCCCTACCCCCACCACCATCACCACCTGGTCTGCGTCAAGTGCTATCAAACTATTGAATTCAAAAGTAATCCAATCCTGACAATCGGCTCCAAGGCAGCCCAGGAAAGGGGATTTAAGCTGCTCGACTGTCAGCTCACGATCCACGCAGTCTGCCCAGAGTGTCAGCGCTCGATTGTTCAGTAAGCACTCGCGGGTCGTGGCATCAGGATACGAGTCTGACGCTAACTTTGTGATTCGTTCTCGAAGAAAACGCTGGGCGATATCTTGAAGAACCTGGATAGCCCCTTGATATGGCCAACGGTCATCTTGCGCTTCCCCTTGAGCACATCGGAAATAATAGACTCGGTTTTGAAGACAGGGAGCAAATCCTTCTGTCGAAGGCCGTGCTCCTCAGTGAGTACCTTGAGTAACTCGACCCCGTAAATATCAGGAATCGGGTGATGTTTCTGTTCGTATTCACTGACAAGGGAGCCAAGGAGGCTGAGGTAGTCACGCTCCTCCAGCGTCAGGCTTTTCTGATCAATGAGCGAGTCGATCACATCCTGTGCAGCCTCCAAACCCTCTTCGGACTTGATTGGCCGAGGAGGAAAGTTTAATAGAAGCTGTTGGTACTGAGTAAACTCAATCGTACCAGTTGTCATCTTTCCAACCATCCGTATCGTAATCTGCGTGGGTCAAGATATAACGTATGAAGACTTTTTGAGACTCGAAGTCTAAATAATACGATATCCACTGCTCGGAGAGACCCTGTAACCTATGAACAGATTGCCAGCACTTGATTGTGCCGATGTGAGCAACCAGTTTTCGCGGCGGACTTTTAATTGCTTTGCTGCGGCCGGATTACTCGGGTTCATCGCAACGCCAGCCGAGGCACGGGCGAATGCCTGGGCTACTCAGACTCTGAAAAGCCTCAGCCTCGATGCCAAAATCGGCCAGTTAATGATGCCGATGCTCGAAGACCTCGAAGAAGCACGTCTACTGGTAAACCGCTTCGGGGTCGGCGGCTTTGTCTGTTTTCGGGCCACTGCCCTTGAGATGGCGAATCAAACTAATCTGCTGCAGTCGCTGAGCCGGGTACCCCTCCTCATGAGTGCCGACTTCGAGCGGGGAGCAGGGGCTTACATCGACGGCGCGACGGACCTACCGATTGCAATGGCAATCGGGGCGACTGGGGATGCTGAGCTTGCTTACCAGGCGGGGGCGCTCACCGCCCGCGAAGCCCGAGCCCTGGGTGTACAGGTCGTCTTTGCCCCAGTGCTCGACGTCAACAACAATCCGAAAAACCCAATCATTAATGTCCGTTCCTTTGGAGAATCACCCGAGAGCGTTGGCCGCCTCGGGAGCGCCCTCGTCTCGGGGCTTGAGCAGCACGGTGCCCTGGCCACAGTGAAACACTTTCCTGGCCACGGCAACGTCGGCACTGACACCCACCGCGACCTGGGTATTCTTGCCGGTACCCGCGACGCCCTCGAACGCATCGAACTGGTTCCCTTTCGCCATGTCCTTGCAAAAGTCCCCCACGGCCTGATGGCTTCTCACCTGTGGGTGCAGGCCCTCGACCGTAAACCGGTGCCGGCTTCACTCTCGCCACGGGTAATCGCGCAATTTCTAAGGCGCGACATGGGCTATGGCGGCCTGGTCTATACCGACTCGCTCGGCATGGGAGCTATTACCAACTTTGTCAGTGGCGACTGGGCTCAGGCTCAGGTGCTCGCTATCCAGGCTGGTTGCGACGTGCTCGTGATGCCGAGCGGCCTCGATGCGGCGCGGCAAAAGTCGCATCTGGCCGGGGTTGAAACTGGTGTGAAAGCAATCCGTAAAGCGGTACAGAGTGGTGCCATCAGTCAAGCGCGGCTCGATGCGTCAGTTCTGAGGGTGCTGCTTGCCAAAGCGCAGTTGGGGCTTGACCGCAAGGCCACTATCGCCCTCGACGGACTTCAGATCTTAGGAAGTACCGCTCATCAAAAAATTGCCGAGCGCATCGCCCGCAAGGCGATTACCCTCGTGCAGGACCGCGGACCGCTCCTGCCGCTGCGCTCCGAACGCCTCGGGATTATCACCCTCACCAATCGCGAAGGGGCCGGTGCCTTTGGGCGGGCGAGTGACGAATTCGTACCCGCCTTACCTCCAACGCAGGTATTCGAGGCGGTGCGCTGGTCACTCCTGCCGACCCCTGCCGAACTGGAGGCTGCCCGCGAACTTGCCCGCACGAGCGACGTGTTGGTGATTGCCGCTTACTTGAAGGTATTCGTGGGCGACGAGAGCACCGACCTCACGGCTGCCCACCGCGCCGCCATCCGCGAGCTACAGACGATTAACCCGAAGATTGTCTTCATCTCCTTCGGCAGCCCCTACGCACTCACCGCTGTCCGCGACCTGCCAACGCTTATCTGTGCTTACGACGACTCTAAATCAAGCCAGGTCGTCACTGCCCGTGCACTCAGCTCCAGGGAGCCGTGGACAGGTAAGCTACCTGTTGAAATCGACCAGATGTAATGGAGCTTTGACACTTCACCCGGCTAGCAATTTGCTACCAGTCGGTTCGCGAATCCTCTTGATTAAAATTCCGCTGTAGAGAATAGTAACAGGAGCAATGACCAGGAGCACCCTTGCCAGGTCATAATCAATTCTCTCTTTAAAAGGTAAGTAGCTACTTGCCAAAAAACCTAGAACCACTATGAAGCCGAGGAAACGCCCGCCAGGTCTTAGCAAAAGTGGCATAGAAAGTGCGACTACAAGTAAGAGCTGAACGTCTGCATATCCATTTCGAACGGGGGCAATGAACTCGGCTATAACCGAGAGCAAAACAGAAGAAAATAGAGCGAATCTGATCCCAGCCGCCTTTCGCCGATCTCCCCAAATAAACAGCAGCAAAAAAATCAAGATAATGGCAAACATCACTATTCTGGTCAGTGATTTCACATTTTTCGGAGGAAGGTCAACTTTTACTGCATCCAGAGCGTGAACCAGGATATTCACCGCACTGGTGTTGTTTGTTTTGGCATCTAGCAGCATTCTGTCAGGATAGAAGCCTTCTGCCGGTAGTCGTTCTTTGATGGGCTGGGCACCATCTTTCACCACTACAACTCTGTCTTCATATCGGTTGACAAGACTCTGCCAGTCCTGCCAGAACTGCAGGCCCCCGAAGGGCAAGGTTAGTAGAACAACAGCGACCGCAGTCCCAATAGCGCAAAACGTAGCTTTGCGAAACTTTTGCAGAAACAGGAATAGTAAAATTACCAGGATAGTTGGGCGAAGAGCTAGTGCCAGACCGAATGGTATCCCGATCTGCCAGGAGTCCTTTCTCGTTTTCAAAACCTCGTAGATTCCCCAAGCAAGTAAGAGCGTGATGAAGATATGGTATTGCCCGCGTTCTACATGTAGTCTCCAGAAGTAACTTCCACAGAAGCCAACTAGAGCACTGATCACAAAAATTGCCCGCGCTCTTTGGTAGTGAAAAGTTCTTGCCAGTAGAGCAATGGTTGCGATAAGCGCAATCCATTCCAGTCCCATCGAAATGGCCCGCGCTGCCGGATAGGGAAGTGGAGATAGGGGAGCGTAGAACAAAAGCAATGAGGGAGGATAAGGACATCGAGATAAACCCTGACTATACTGGTCTGGATCTTGTAAGATCTCTGGTAGTTTGGGCGAATAATCCAGCAGGTACGGATTGATTCCTCGCAGCATGGCCCGAGTTCCAACGATCCGCACACGCAGATCAGTTCCGCTATACCGGTAGAAGTCGTAAGCGGAATTGACCAGGCTCAGTCCAGCCACTACCAGTGCAATCCAGAAGAGTGCCTGGATCGATACTGACAGCTTATGTCGCTCTAAGCCGAAAAGCCTGAATGGAGAAAGCAAAGCCAAGCTCGCAACAATGCTTCTCATAATAGAGATAGCCATTCTAATTTTGAGAAATATTCATTCGGGCACAATCCTATTTAAAGCGCTCCAATACCTCAAAATTATATTGCTCGTTGTGTCATGCTAGAGTGACGAATATTTCAGTATTTGCCCTCAGAATACCCTGCCCAACTCGTGATAGCCAGGCCCACTTAGATGATTCGGGAATAGCTCAAGGCTGATAATTGTAGCTATTGCAGCCTTCGGCTGTTGGCCTTGTGTCTTCTGCGGACAGTACCTCCTCTGAAGTCAGGAGTCTGTGCACGAAAGTCAAAATGAGAGGCCCGAACTCCAGAACGCCTGTGCCGAGATCAGGTATGTCCAGGAGGTCTAATTTTTTGCAACTGCTGCAATCCAAGCTGGTGGAGGGATTCGAACCCACAACCTACTGATTACAAATCAGTTGCGCTACCGTTGCGCCACACCAGCATCTCTTTTTCAGCGTAGCATGTACGTCCTTTGGCCCATATTTGGACGGATAACCAGACGTTAAACCGCCATTAACGCCCCGCCTTTACAGTAGGGCCGTATTACCTGGGTGGATTGCATGTTGAAGAACACGGTTGTGGGATTGCTGCTGGGGTCGCTGAGTGTGGGGGTAGTATCGACCCCGGCCAGTGCCGTAGAGCTATTTGGGCGGGCGGTCCTGCCTGCCGACACGTTCGCTCCGGGGCCGACTTCCGGCCAGTACACCACCCCCGCGAATGGTCGAATCCCTCCCTACGTCAACCAGCAACCGGTGCAGGGCTTCTCGGCCGTGCTGAAAGGGGCCTTTCCCGGTACCTTCCTGGTGATGCCCGACAACGGCTTTGGAACTAAGGGCAACTCCGCCGACTTCGTGCTGCGCGTCTACGGTGTACGGCCCGATTTTCGGACAGCCACCGGTGGCTCGGGTCAGGTCTACCCGATCAATCTGCAAACGGGTGCCATTCTGCCCAGTTTCAGTGCTCAGAGCTTTATTTCCCTCAACGACAGCGCCAACCGGGCCAATTTCCCGATCGTTGCCAGTCAGGCGACTTACTACCCGAATAGCCCGATTCCAGTTGACCCGAGCATTCAGGCCGGGCGGCTGCTGACCGGTGGCGATCTGGACATCGAATCGTTCCGCCAGGTGAGCGACGGTACGTTCTGGTTTGGCGAGGAGTTTGGACCCCTCCTGGCGCACTTCTCAGCCACAGGCCAATTGCTCGAAGCGCCTATCCAGCTGCCGAATTTTTTAGGGCTTGGCACTAACCCGTTCGTACAGTCACCGGCAAGCCCGCTCCTGGGTGCCAGTACTCCCAACCTGGCCAACTCCAAAGGTTTTGAAGGGACGGCCCTGAATCCAAGCGGCACCCGGCTCTACGCGATGCTCGAAGGTCCGCTCACGACCGACCCCAACCGCAACCGACTATTGATTCATGAATTTGACCTGGCAACCAGGACCTATACCGGCCGGGTCTTTCAGTACCGGATGGAAAGCACGGTCGAAAGCGGTCAGGCAATGGGCGACCTGACGGCAATCAACGAATTTGAGTACCTGGTCATCGAGCGCGATAGCCTCCAGGGAGACCCGAACAACCCGGTCTTCACAAGTCCGGCCCGCTTCAAGCGCATCTACAAGATCAACCTCAACCGGATCGATAGCCAGGGCTTCGTCGAGAAGGTGCTACTGGTAGACCTCCTCAACATCCCCGACCCAAGCGGTGTCGGTGGCAACGGCACGACCAACGGCGTCTTCACCTTTCCTTTTGTGACTATCGAAGACGTCTTGCCCATTGATGCGCGGACACTCCTGGTGATCAACGACAACAACTATCCGGGCAGTGTCGGACGCACGCCAGGCCAGCCGGACGACAACGAGTTCATCCTCGTCCGCCTCGACCGGCCGCTGCTGTTGTCGCCCAGATTGCGCTAGGCAGTAAGATGGTCCCTCGTATTGCAGAGGGACCAATGTGGAGAAGACAGCCTGGGTGTTTCCGGGACAGGGCTCGCAGGTAGTCGGGATGGCGGATTCGCTGCTTGCCGACCCGGAGGCGGCGACGCTTTTTGAACGCGCTTCCGAGTTGCTGGGCTGGTCGGTGGAAGCTGTCTGCGCGGGGGAGCGCGACTTACTGGAGCGCACCCTCTATACTCAGCCGGCCTTATTCACCGTCGGGGTTGGGCTTGTACAGCGCCTGCGCTCCAGCGGAATCGAAGCGCCCGACTTCGTTGCCGGACATTCTTTGGGGGAGTACACCGCCCTCTGGGCGGCGGGCGCTTTTGATTTTGAGACCGGTCTCAAACTGGTGGCAGAACGCGGCCGGTTGATGGACGCCCAGATGGCAGGGGCGATGGCGGCGCTCATCGGGTTTGACCGGGAAAAGCTCGATGCCCTCTGCGCTGAAACGCCGGGAGTCGTGGTCGCCAACGACAATAGCGCGATGCAGGTCGTCATTTCGGGCACCCCGGAGCGGGTGGCGCAAGTCAGTGAGGCGATTCGGGCCAAGCGGGTCGTGCCCCTCAATGTGAGCGGTGCTTTTCATTCACCGCTGATGGCCCCGGCCGCCGCCGAATTTGCCCGCGTGCTCGACTCCGTCACCCTCCAGACCCCTCGTATGCCGGTCCTGCAGAACGTTGACCCGGAGCCGGTGATCGACCCGGACGTGCTCAAAGCAAACCTCGCCCGCCAGGTCGATCACCCGGTTCGCTGGCGGGAGACGATTTTGAAGCTTGTCGAACTGGGCGTGACGGAACTGATCGAAATCGGTCCGGGCGCCACACTCACCGGACTGGCGAAAAAAACCGGTCCGGGTCTGAAGCTGCGCAATATCAAACCCGACGACGTGTGGCCTGTGGCTTGATGGGAGCCGCATAGCCCTACCGACTCACAGGGCTATCCTGGAACTGCCGCCCAGAGCCTGAAAGTCATGAGTACTGCCGCTACGCCGAACCGCCTTCTCCAGGAAAAATCTCTGTACCTGCGTAAGCACGCCTACAACCCAGTCGATTGGCAGCCCTGGGGAGAAGCAGCCCTCGCCGAGGCCGCTGCCCAGGATAGACCGCTTTTCGTCTCGATTGGCTATTCGAGCTGTCACTGGTGCACGGTGATGGAGAACGAAGCTTTCTCGGACCCGGAGATTGCCCGTTACTTAAACGAACACTTCGTAGCGATTAAAGTAGACCGCGAAGAGCGCCCCGATATCGACTCCATCTACATGCAGGCCCTGCAGTTGATGAACCAGCAGGGCGGCTGGCCACTCAACGTGTTCTTGACGCCGGGCGATCTTGTGCCTTTTTACGGCGGCACCTACTTCCCGGTCCAGGAGCGCTACGGACGCCCCGGATTTCTACGGGTGCTCGAAGCCGTCCGCGACTACTACAAAACCCAATTCGACCGCCTGAGCGAGCACAAAACCCGGATGCTCGACGCCCTCCAGACGACAGCTAAGCTTCAGCCCCAGGCAGACTTGCCTGACAATCTCCTGAAAGCCGCCGCCTCCCAGATTCGGGCAATTGTCGCCCGCGAGAGTACCGGACCCAACTTTCCGATGATTCCCTATGCCGGTCTTGCGCTGCGGATGGGGAGGCTCGGTGAAGTTGAACTGGCCCAAAGTGCTGCCGAGCGCGGCGAAGACCTGGCGATGGGCGGCATCTTCGACCACCTGGGTGGCGGCTTCCACCGATATACCGTCGATAACACCTGGACTGTGCCCCACTTTGAAAAAATGCTCTTCGACAACGGTCAGATCGTCGAATTTTTGAGCGACCTCTGGGCGGCGGGCATCCAGGAGCCTGCCTTTGCACGCGCAATCGACCTTACCCATGGCTGGCTTGAGCGCGAGATGACCGACCGGCGCGGCTATTTTTACGCAGCCCAGGATGCCGACTCCGAGGGCGAGGAGGGCAAATTCTACGTCTGGACCTACTCGGAACTGGAGTCACTGCTGGAGCCAGAAGCGCTATCACTTTTGAAAGTGGAGTTTTACTTGAAGCCCGAGGGCAACTTCGAGGGCAAGATTGTCCTTCAACGCAGACACAGTCAAGGTCTCAGCCCGCAAGTCGAGTCAATCCTGAGCACACTGGCCGGAGTCCGTTCTGACCGTGAGCCACCAGTAACCGACACTAAACTGATCGTCGCCTGGAACGCCTTGATGATCTCGGGCCTGACGCGGGCAGGCGACGTCCTGGGTAAAAGCGCCTACCGGGAGACGGCGGTGCGCGCTGCCCGTTTTATTCTGGAAACGCAATTGAGTGAGCAAGCCTTCTACCGGATCAACTATGACGGGATACCGGCTATCAGCGCCAAGGCCGAGGATTATGCTCTATTCATAAAGGCCTTGCTCGACTTGCACGCGAGTACCCAGGATCCCGAGTGGCTGTACTCAGCCCAGTCGCTTCAGGCTCTGATGGATAAGCAACTCTGGGATCTGGAGGGCGGCTACTTCAGTGCCCCGGCAGATCCCGATTTACTCCTGCGCGAAAAAGAATTTCAAGACAGCGCTACCCCAGCTGCGAACGGCATCGCCCTCGCCAATTTGGTGCGCCTGTTTATGCTCACCGACCAGCCTGAGTATCTGGAGCGTGCTGAGGCACTGATTCGTCAGTTTGGACAACTCCTTGCCCAGGCCCCGCGCTCCTGTCCGTCGCTCCTGGCAGGCTATGACTGGTATCTCAATCAGACTCTGTTACAGAGCGATGCAGGGCGGATTGCCGCTTTGCTGAAGGGCTACTGGCCTGTGACTGCGTTCAAAAGTGCTCAGATCGACCCCGGCAAGGCCCTGATCTGCGAGGGCCTGCGCTGCCTGGCTCTACTGGAGGGCGAGGAGGCAATTGCCGAACAGTTGCGTGCAAGCTCGGTACGAACTCTCCAATAAGCGAGTTATCGGGCGCTCTTTACGGTGTCCGAAGCACGGCACCAGAGCGGTAACTGCTCTGCTCCTTTGGGGGTGAAAATCCGGCAGTGCTTCTTGCGTGCGGCTGCAGCTGCCGGTCCATACTGGGCCGGCAGGCCGATAGTTCGTGGGGTCAGCCGCTCCCCGGCTTTCCAATTGCGGCCAAAGGGTAGGACCCCACCTACCGCGCTGCACACGCCAAGGGAGAAGGCGAGCGGGCGCAAGTTGCTCCAGCCAGGCTCGTCCGGGCCACGGCGCAGCTCGATTTGCACCGTCGCAGCGCATACCCCCTGCCTCGACAGCCCGGCTACCGGCCACTCGCCCGCCGGGCGAGCGCTCCATTGCTCGTAGCTAATCCCCTCCAGTCTGGCCGCATCCCGCGCAGTCAATACCTCCTGCACGCTCTCGAGCGTCCGGACCAGAGCAAGCTGCTCCCGGTATTCCCGTTTCCTATAGGCGGGTCTCTCCGCAGACGCGAAGTAACCTAGCACCAGGACCAGTCCAATTCCTATCAAGTACAACGAAAAGATGCCGGCTACCGAAGCGAACTCCTGTATCTTTGTCTTTAAGGCTGGTTCGAGTGAGCTGTACCACCCCCGCACCGCATCCCAGACGGCCCATACCCTGTCTCCAATCGCACTCCCGGCGGTTGCTGGATAACCAGGAACCCGGCGTACTCCCCGCTCGAGAGCCTTGAGAGCCGCAGCGGCCGAGGGGAAACGTGCGGTCGCCTCAGGAGCGAGTGTCCAACTCAACCAGTCCTCGAATTGCGCCGAGGCTCCCGTGCGTCCCCGGTACAGTAACCACAGGGTGCGCCGCTCGAAATCGCCTGGATGCCGACCGCTCAGCGCAAAAAGCAGCGTCGCCCCGAGACCGTACAGATCGCTCGTCGGTACCCCCCGACCGCCGAACTGCTCTGGGGCCATATACCCATAGGTGCCGACCACAGTGAGGGTTTGCCCGAGGTCAATCTGGTGCTGAACGGCACCAAAATCGACAAGATAAGCATGCCCGTCGTCACCAAGGATGACATTGCCAGGTTTAAGATCGCGGTGGACGACCGGCGGTGACTGGGTGTGCAGGTAGCGCAGGATTTCGAGGAGTTCGCGGGCGATGCGCCGCATCTCCACTTCGCTAAAGTGCTCGCCCTCACGAATGCACTGTTCGAGTGAGCGGCCGGGGATGTATTCGGCAACCAGGCAAAAGTAATCGCCCTCCGGACCTCCCTCCCAGAACGAGTCAACGTATCGGGGGATGTAGGGGTGCGAAAGCCCTTCCAGTACCTGCGCTTCGCGTTCGACGAGTTTGAGATTTTGCCACTCGAACCCGCGGGCGAACAGCAGGGTTTTGAGCAGGACTTTCCGGTCAGTGCGCCGGTCTACGGCCAGCCAGGTTTTCCTGAAACCATTGCAGCCGAGACGCTCGACGAGGCGGTAGCGGTCGATGAGGACAAAGTTCGCTTCCACAGCCACACTCTACGGAAATTGAATCGCTAATAGATGTAGAACACATCAAAGAATTGATCTCAGGAGACTCAATTTACTTCGGTGTCAGCAGGAATTTTGTTGCAAAGTATACGCATGCCTTGCTGTGGAGAGGATACCCAGCTGCAATTCATCGACAAGCACGCATGCACTCGGCGATTCGCTGTTCAAGCGCGATCTGCTCAGACTCAACAGCAGGCTGCCTGCTCTTCTGAGCGATATAACACTGATCATTCCCTCGTCGGAATCTGCTTACTGGGCGATTGAGGCTGCCAGCCGCAGTACTGCACTGCTGTCCATCTCCGCTTCCAGGTTGTATTCCGGTAGTAAACAGTGGTCTAAGCCCAGGTCGAGGGGCAGCAAGACTGTAAAGGTAGTGGTGCGGTCGTTGCTCTGTACCCAGACCCGCCCGCCCAGGCGTTTGGTCAGACGCCGCACCAGGGCAAGGCCCAGGCCCGTGCCCCCCTGGCGCCAGGGGTCGGTGCTGGGGATGCGGTAAAACTTCTCGAAGATGCGGTGCAGCTCTGCTTGGGGGATCTCAGCACCGGTGTTGGCTACGGTCAGTTCCAGGTGGCTAGCTGCCTGCTTGAGATTAATGGCGATCTGTTCGCCGACTGGGGTGTATTTGATGGCGTTGTTCAATAGTTCGCAGACGATCTGCTCCAGGCTGGTGGGTTCTGTGTAAACGATGGGCAGGGTCGGCAATGCCTGGACCGCCAGAGACTGTTGACGTTCGCGCGTCCGCTCGTAGAAGGGCAGGACAACTGTGGCCAGCCACTGTGCCAGGTCCACTGGTTCTGGTTCGATCGGGCAGGCGTGGGTGTCGAGGCGCTGCAGGTCGAGGAGGTTGTTGACCAGGGCGATTTCCCGGCCGCACTCGCTTTCGAGGATGGCAAAGTATTGGGCGCGCCGCTTTTCGTCGGTGGTCTTTTGCAACATATGAATGGCAACCCGCATGTTGGAGATAGGGGTGCGCAGTTCGTGGCTGACGGTGCTCAGAAATTCGTCTTTGAGTTGGGCCAGGCGTTCGAGTTCGACGACCTGGGCCTGGCTTGCCTGATAGAGAGCAGCCTGCTGCAAGGGGACGCTCAGCTGGGTCGCCACCTGGTAGAGCAGGCTGACCTCAGGCTCTTCCCAGTGTCTTGGGCCGGTGTTCTGGTAGACGGCGAGTAGCCCCCAGAGTTTGTCGCCCTCAAAAAGTGGAACGATCACATAGGCACGGGCCTGGTAGCTTTCGAGCGCCCGCACATGGCATTCTGAGAAATCCGCCTGGTAGACGTCTTCGACAATCCGAAAACTAGCCGGGTGCGAGAACAGAGCACCCTCGGTGTTCTGCAGGTAGGTGTCGGTGACGGACGGACGATTGGCACCCAGGGTAAGCGCACTGCACCTGGAGATATTGCGCTGCAGTACCTCGTCGCAGTTGTGAAGGTCCATCAGCGACTTCCAGCCGGGGGTCACTGATTCGGCCACGAACCCACCGCTCCAGTCGTCGTTAAAGCGGTAGACTGCGACCCGGTCGGCTGCGAGCGTACTTCTCAACTCCCAGACGGCAGCATCGAGCACCGCCTGCAAACCGACCGCCCGACGGATGGCTTCGACGACGACGAGCAAGCGGTCGCGCTCCTCGCGGGCCTGACGCTCTTTGGCGAGCAGGACCCATTCGGCCTGGCGGATGGCGATGGTGAGATGGGTGGCGAGCTGGTGTAGAAGCTCGATTTCGCCCAGTTGCCAGGGTCGCGGGCGCGAACACTGGTGGGCGATGAGCAACCCCCAGACCTGCTCGTCCTGAAAGATGGGCACGACCAGGTTTGAGCGCACCTCGAAGCGTTCGAGCAGTGCCAGGTGGCAGGGAGTGAGCCCGGCCGTACGGACGTCGTCGCTGGTGAAGATCCGGTCGCGGGTGTACTGCGAACCGCGACTCTCGCGCAGGCAAGTATCGGCAATAGCAGTCCCCAGGGTCGGGGTCCAGCCTGCCCCGACCGACTCGGCCACGACCGTGCCATGGAACTGCGCATCGAACTGGTAGACGATCACCCGGTCAGCCCCCAGAAAGTTGCGGACCTCAGTAGTGCTGGTCTGGAAGATCGTTCCGAGGTCAAGCGAGTGGCGGATGCGGGTGATGGCTGAAAGCAGCATCCGGTGTTCCTGTTTGCTCTGTTCAGCCTGCCTGGCCTGTTCAGCCTCCAACTGTCTGCGGTCGTGTGCGGCGGTTGCGGCTGCCGCGATTGCCCCAGGTAGAACCTCGCTTCGCCGGGCATCCAGGCAGTCCGCCGCCCCCAGATGCACCAGGGCCATCGCCCGTTCGGCAGTGAGCGCCGCAGCTACAACGACCGCAGCAAGAGGCAGCTTCTGGTGACTAATCAACCGCAGCGCCACCTCGGGCAAGAGTTCTGGTAATTCGTCACTCAGCACTACCGCATCCCAGGCAGCAGGCAAGGCCTCCTCGAACTGGCGCAGTGTTGAGGCCACGGTGGCTGAGGGCAGGAGCGATGCTATTTGGGAGTCAGAGGAAGCAATCAGCAAAACTCTTGCAGGAAGGAGCATAATCGGCCTTGATAGTTCTGGGGAATCCACCAAGAACTGTTCTATAGTACCCCCGTATCAGCAGCACATCTTTATGAGTATGTCTTAACATTTCTTTTTGGATGGCGGGGTAGGGCGCTCTCCTGCAGGCTTGTCCGGCCGAAAACGGAACCGCTTCAGACTGGCATCTTCTTTGAAGCCCATCCCTATCAGCTTGACCAGCAGGCCTATGGGACTTGTGTATTCAGGCTCGGTTTGGAAAAGCGGGTAACTCAGTCGCGCTCGAAGTTGCCGACGATCAAAGTATCCAGACTACGGGTACGGCGCAGCACCTGTTCGAGCACCGAACCTTTGAGTGCTTCTTCCCAGGCCGAGCGGCGAGATTCACCCAGAACCAGTTTTGTGACGGATTCCTCGCGGGTGATTTCAACGATCGTATCCGCGACATTGGCAGAATGCCGTTCTAAGTAAGTGCCGCCCAGTTCTTCTATCAACCGGCGCAGCTTGTCGAGTTCCTGTTGCTCGGTCGGGGTCGGTTTGCTATTGGGAGGGGCAATAAAAGCAACCAATAAACGCGCACCGATCCGCTTGGCAATCCGGACCCCGCGCCGGATCAGCTGCTGGGCATTGGGACGCAGGTTGATACAGACGAGCAATACTTCGTCGGTGACCCGCCGGGTTCCGGTGCCTTCAGGCTGACGGGTGCTAAATTCGTCGGCCAGTTCTCTCAGGGCCAATTCCCGCAGAGCGCTCAAGTTCTCGGGCCGAAAGAAGTTGGTGAGGGCCTGTTCAATTTTGGCAGGGTCGTAAATTTTCCCCTCGCGCATCCGCTGGCACAGTTCCTCGGCGGGCAGGTCGATCAGCACCACTTCGTCCGCACACTCCAGCACTAGGTCGGGGACGGTTTCGCGCACTTTCACCCCCGTGGTGCGCTCGACGAGCGTATTGAGGCTTTCCAGGTGCTGCACGTTCATCGTCGAGATGACGTCGATACCGGCACCGAGCAACTTCTCGACGTCCTGATAGCGCTTGGCCGTACCGCAGCCGGGGATATTGGTGTGGGCCAGTTCATCGATCAAGGCCGTCATCGGCGAGCGCTCCAATACCGCCTCGCGGTCCAGTTCTGCAAAGAACTTTCCCTGGTAAGGCATCGTTTTTTTGGGAATGACTTCCAGTCCCTCGACGAGCGCCGCCGTCTCGGCGCGTCCGTGGGTCTCAATCACGCCGCAGACCACATCGACGCCGCGGGCCGCCAGTTCGTGGGCTTCGCTGAGCATCGCGTAGGTCTTACCTACTCCCGGTGCCGCTCCCAGGTAGACTTTGTGTCGCCCGCAGCCGCGGGTCCGCCGCTCACCGTCGAGTGGCAAGAAGCATTCGCGCTGCACAAAAGCCGGGTTTTGAGGGGTCAGCAACGGCGAGGCATCGACGGTAGACTCGTTCTCGCCGACGACCAGCACGTCGAGATTGCTGGTGGTGCGCAGCAGCTGGTTGACCACCGAACCGCGCACCAGTTCTTCCCAGGGAGAGCGTAGCGACTCACCGACCACCACCTGGGTCACGTTTTTTTCGACGACAAATTGAATCAGGACGCGAACAATATTGCTCCCCTTCAAGTTGACAAAGGTACCCCCGGCTTCTTCGGCCAATTTTGCATGGGAATCGAGGATGGCCTGCTGGTCGGGGGTTAGCTGAGCCTGGGTCTGGACGTGCAGAACGGTAAAATCCGCGTCCAGAAATTGAGCGATGCGTACCCCCCGGCGGATCAGCCGCTCGGAGGCCGGGTTGGTGCTGACGGCGACCAGGATGCGCTCGCGCACACCGGCAGGACCGGCCAGCCCCTGGCTGCTTTGACCGAGAATGGCCGTATCTACCTTCTGAGCTACCGTGCGCAGGGCCAGCTCCCGCAAAAACATCAGCGTGCTGGTCCGAAAAAAACCGGTCCCGGCAGGTTGATGGGTGTAAAGCTTGCCCTGGGTCAGCCGCTCCAGGACGACTTCGGGGCTGGCATCGACCAGCTGCACTTCGCCAGCGCTGCTCAAGATCCGGTCGGGGACGCGCTCGGATACCGGTGCCCCGATCAGGCGCGCTGCTGTGTCGGCAACACTCTCCAGATGTTGAATATTGAGTGCCGAGATGACGCTGATTCCGGCTGTGAGCAGTGCTTCGACATCTTCGTAGCGTTTTTGATGAAGGCTGCCGGGTGCATTGGAATGGGCCAGTTCGTCGATGACGACGGTTGCCGGACGCCGCTCCAAGATGGCGTCCAGGTCCATCTCCAGGAACGTGGCCTCGCCGCGGGTGACGGGGCGAAGCGGGATTACTTCGAGGTCTGTGAGCAGGGCCTCGGTCTCCGGCC
The DNA here is from genome assembly GCA_031399965.1 of Gloeobacteraceae cyanobacterium SOY_34_metabat_159. GTDB lineage: Bacteria > Cyanobacteriota > Cyanobacteriia > Gloeobacterales > Gloeobacteraceae > JANNPH01. The sequence goes on from JANNPH010000114.1 coordinate 43,919, forward strand.
GCCCATGAGTCTCAATTGCACCGATCACCAGGTCCACCCCCTTGCGCCTGAGGGCCTGGGCCTCGCGCAGCATCCGGTAAGTCTTGCCGACGCCAGGGGCAAAACCGAGAAAAATCTTGTGTCGCCCGCCCGAAAGCTGGATGAGCTGGCGCAGGAGGGCCTGGGGGTCGGGTCTACCGTCTTCTTGGCACTGCATGGTTCGTGTCTATCCCGAGGGTTTTAGTGAATTAAGCCCTGGTCCATGGCAAGCTTTACAGCCTGGGTCCGGTCCGTGGCTCCGAGTTTGCGGAGGATGGCGTGTACGTGCACCCGCACCGTGCCCTCCGAGATGTGCAGTTGCACCCCAATTTGCGGGTTGCTCGCCCCCTGGGCGATGCGCTCAAGCACTTCCCGTTCGCGCTCAGTCAGGGTGGCGGCCGGTTGGGATGTCGGTCGAGCCGTCAGCGCCTCGCGCAGGTGAGAGACAATCTTGGAATCAAACCAGCCGTGCCCGGCGCTCACTTCTTCCATGACCCGCAGCAGATGGTCCGGTGCGATGCCCTTCAGACAGTAGCCGTCGGCCCCCGAACGGATCATCGCCTGGGCAGTGTGGGCTTCCTCGCGGGAGGTGAGCACCAGTACCTTCACCTCCGGGTGCCCTCGCTTGAGCCGCACCAGCGTCTGCTCACCGCCGATACCCGGTAGTCCGATGTCGAGCAGCACGATATCCGGCCTGTACACTGGCACAGCCTGCAGGGCCGACTCGCCGTCCTCCACCTCGGCCACCAGCTCGAAATTGGGGCTATTGCGCACGACAAGGCCGAGACCCATCCGAAACAGGGCATCGTCTTCGACCAGCAGGACTTTAATTTTGTCGGGATGGTGAGCCATAAGCCTTAAAGGGGAGTCGGTAGGGCGATGGGCTCGAAGCGATGGGTCACCTCTTCGGCAAGATCCGGCAGGCTGACCCCGAAGGTACAACCGCCCCCCGGCCGATTTGCAGCCCAGATCTTGCCGCCGTGGGCCTCGACAATCTGCCGCGACAGGTAAAGGCCAAGGCCGGTACCGGAGACGTGGCGGGTACTCTCCGACTGGTAGAAGCGCTCGAAGATACGTTTGAGTTCCCGGTGCGGTATGCCCGAGCCCGTGTCCTCGACCAGCAACCGATATTCGCCCTGGGTACGCAGCAGCCGAATCAAGACCTGTCCTCCCCGAGGAGTGTGGTTGATCGCATTGCCGACCAAGTTGGCTACGACCCGGCTCAACTGCAGACCATCGACGGCCAGTTTCGCTTCGCCAAGACCCTCGTAGCGCATCTCGACTTCGCGGCCGACTGCGAGGGCATCGAGCGCGACGAGCTGTTCAGCGCAAAGGGCATCCAGATCAAGCATCCGGCGCTCCAGCACGAGCCCCGAGAGGTCATTGCGGTAGATGGCGAGCAAGGTGTTCACCATCGCCAACTGCTGCTCGTTGCTGCGGCGCAGCATCTCAATCACCATCTGCTGGTCTGCTGAAATCGGGCCGAACTGTCCCTGGTGAAAAAAGGCAAGGGTCTGCTGCCCGCCGAGTAACGGCGTTTTCAAGTCGTGGGTGAGCGTGGCGACAAAATCTTCCTGCACCTTCGAGCGCTCCTGCTGTACCTGCAGAGCAGCCCGCTGGCCGGCCGCTTCTTCCTGGCTCTGCCGGTACTTGGTACCGAGGTAGGCGACGGTCAGCAGGGCGGCAATCGTAATCAGCCGGTCGATTACCGCTACCGAACTAACCAGGGCCATGCGCGGAAAGAGCAAGTTTGCAAAAGTGAGCACCACGCTCAGACCGGTGATAAACAGCGTGCTGCGCTTATCGAGAAACCAGTTTGCCAGCAGAATCGGTCCGACGTACAGGTAGCCGAAAATCAGCTCGGGCGGTGTCGAAAATTCGAGCGCCAGAATCGTGATGAACGACAGGACGATGTAGCCTGTGATCGGCTTGAAATTGAAGCGTACCGGCACTGCAGAAACCCCGGCATCAAAAGTTTTGATATTACCTTTACTTTAGCTAATTCTCTACCAGCTTGCAGGTACCCTTGAGCACTAGATAAACTGACTCTCTTCTCTTCTAGAAAAGTTTCTCCAGAGCCTGAATAAATCGCTGCATATAGGTTTGGAGGCCATCCATCTAACTGATATAGATGAGCGGACTTCCTGGTATATATCAACAGGCTCTTGATATATATCAGCTATCTGGAGATAGCTGCAGAATGCTCTACACTCTCACACGGCTTTCATCCCAACGAGCCTACTGGGTAGAGGGCGGCGCTTCTCGTCTAAGCGCTTAACTCTCAGGCGACGGAGCACGGTCGCTGCCTGACCCGATCGCGATGCTTGCCTGGAGCCGTTCCTCACGGTGACTGGCTACCGCCACGAAAGGCTCTGCGCGCACGCTCGATCTCCTCGCGGTGCTCCTCGGCCCATATCCAGACTCCGCAGAAGGCAGCACCCAGGCTATGGCCAAGTTCTGTCAGCTGGTACTCGACCCTGGGTGGAACGACGGGATAGACGGTCCGCGTGACAAGGCCGTCACTCTCCATCTGACGGACCGTCTTAGTCAGCATCTTCTGACTGATGCCACCGACCAGCTTCCCGAGGCGAGTGAAGCGTACAATTCCGTGCTCTGCCAGTACCTCCAGCACGAGCATCGTCCATTTGTCTGCTACCCGCTCGATAATCTCTCTGACCAGAGCTTCGAGCTCCGGACTTGTCTCGTCAGGAGGCACCGAGTGCGCCAGCTTCGCCTTCACTTCCAGAACTCGCGCCTGTTCTGTTGCCAGTATTCTCTGCATTCGCCTTC
>JANNPH010000122.1:0-1963 GCA_031399965.1 Gloeobacteraceae cyanobacterium SOY_34_metabat_159
AGATATTGAGCAGGCAGTTTTTTCCTTTGAGCCCCCCACCTAGCCTGGAATTTGCTACGATTAAAAACGCGCGGAACAGAGGACTTGAACCTCCACGCCTCGCGGCACATGAACCTGAATCATGCGCGTCTACCAATTCCGCCAGTCCCGCGCGTTTTTAATCGTAGCAAATTCCAGGCTAGGTGGGGGGCTCAAAGGAAAAAACTGCCTGCTCAATATCTTTGCGGCTCAGAGAATAAGGAAACGACAGGGTCTTACTGCCGGACGGAGCATACTCATAATCAACCCGCAAGACAGTCTCTTCCAGGTAGATGGTCGCCGTCCAGGCTTCGTAGCGACAGTGCCAGCAGTGGCTCATCTCTGCGTCGCGTTCGCAGTGGCGGTCTTGCAGCCAGTCTTCGATTTGATGGAGAGGGTGGTTGTAGAGGGGGGTATCGGCGGCGGGCAGCATCATGGTGATTACCAGGGATAGCGGGAGCGGGTTGGGAACTAACCTCGCAGCCAGCCGACGAAGGCAACCAGTGCCAGCGAGGCTACAAAAGCAATCCCCAGGATAAAGAGTGCAAACAGCTCGGTGGCTGAGAGTGGTCGCTCGGTTGGTTCTGGCTGAGTCGTGGGCTTACGCGTCTTGGACTGAGGAGGGGTCCGGGAAGGCTGATGAACGAGTGCTGTGCGCGCGAAACCGAGGCTTTGGTCGTAGCGTGAGCGCCCTGCCGGATTGGTCAAAGTCGCGTAGGCTTCGTTGATCAGCTTGAACTTTTCGAGGGCAACTTCCGGGGCAAGGGTCGAAATATCTGGGTGGTATTGCTTGGACAGGAGGCGGTAAGCCTGGCGGATATCGCTTTCCGTCGCCCAGGGAGAAACGCCCAGTATCCGGTAGTAGTCTACTGTTGCCATTCTATTCATATTAAGCTTCCACCCCGTTTGTGCTCCACGGTTTCCAAGATTCCCACTCGCGGTACAAGGCATGCCATCTGCTGGCCGATGCTTGACGGGAGTACCAGCCCTAGTGTTTCATTGTCAGCATGACCGCTATATAGATGGAGCACGCCCCTATGGTCGCCCAATTAGACGCCGCGCAGCCAGCACCAAAAGCGACCGGTACGCCGTCGCTGGCCCTGCAGGGCACCGTGCAGATCGTCACCGGCCCTGACCGCGCCTTCAATGCAGCGGTGATGGCCCAGGCGATGCGCGCCGCTGGCCAGGGAACGCCCGTGCTCGTCATCCAATTTTTGAAGGGCGGCATCGGCCAGGGTCCGGAAAGCCCGATGTATCTGTGCCAGGCCCTGCGCTGGGTGCGTTGCAACCTGGGCCGCTGCCTCGATACGCCACAGCTCGACATGGAAGAGCAAAAAGCCATGTACGAACTCTGGAAATATGCCCAGCGGGCTGTCCACGGGGGTCGCTTCGGGCTGGTGGTGCTCGACGAACTGAGCCTCGCGGTGCAATTCGGCCTTATTCCTGAAAGCGAAGTAGTCGAACTGCTGCTCGAACGGCCTTCCTACGTCGATGTCGTACTCACCGGGCCGGAAGTGCCCGAGGCTTTCCTCGCCCTGGCCGACTCCGTGACCGAAGTACGCAAGCTTGCTCCAACGGCTTAAGATCGCATTACCGGAAATCCATGCACCCGTATGCTTAAAAGCGATACCTGGATCAAAGAACGCGCCGAGGCCGGTATGATTGCGCCCCTTCATCGGCGAACTAGTCCGCCGCGTCGAGAGCGAATCGGGCGATTGGCAGCGCGTTTTAAGCTTCGGTCTTTCTTCAGCGGGCTACGACATCCGCCTCTCCAGCCGCGAGTTCAAAGTCTTCCGGCGCGTCCCAGGTGCGCGTCCCATCGACCCCAAGCGCTTCGACAGCCGATGCCTCGAAGACATGCCGCTTATGAACGGCCTTGAGGGCGACTACTTCATCCTGCCTGCCAATTCCCTTGCTCTGGCCCACTCAATCGAGCAGTTCACCA
>JANNPH010000137.1:0-25530 GCA_031399965.1 Gloeobacteraceae cyanobacterium SOY_34_metabat_159
CTTTTATCCCGATCGTGGCGTCGGGTCTGGCTCAGACCGAAGCTGTGGTACAGGGCCTCGCTAAAAGCGACACCCAGGCACTGATCGAAAACTGGAAAGCGATTGCTTCCAACAGCTTCAACATCGGTGGCCTGATTGGCACGCTCTTCACCATCCCCGCCGCCAAATATTTAGGGCGGCGCACGATGTTTTCGCTCTACTTCATCCTCTCAGCAGCAGCCCTGTTCACTGCTTTTGGGCTCAATCTTTCCCCAGAAGTACGACTCTACCTGTACTTCCCAATTGGTCTCACGGTATTTGGCATCTTTGGCAGCTTCACCTACTATTTGCCCGAACTCTTCCCCACTCGCCTGCGGGCAACCGGGGCCGGTTTTTGCTACAACGCCGGTCGTGTCGTCGCGGCGGGCGGCCCATTTTTGGTCGGGGCGATTGCCACCCAGGGCTCCAATGCGCTCCAGAGTGCGACCGGCACGCTTTTCTGGGTCGGCTTTGTGCCCCTGATCGGCCTGTGTTTTATTCCTTTTGTGATCGAGACGCGGGGCCAGGTACTGGCCGATTGAGCTTCTGAATACTCGCTCTCTAAACCAGACCGTGTTCTTTGGCGAACAGCGCGGCCTGGGTACGGTCGCGCAGGTTGAGGCGGGTGAGGATGTTGGTGACGTGGTTTTTGACGGTGCCCTCGGAAATATAGAGGGCTTCTGAGACCTCGCGGTTGCTCGCGCCTCGCGCCACTAGCTTCAAGACGTCGAGTTCGCGTGGGGTAAGGCCGCCAAACACTTCGCCCACCGGTTGGGGAGGAAGGGTCCGGGTTAGCCCAGCGAATACGCGCTCGGCAATCCCCGGTCCGAGTTGCCCGTGTCCGAGGGCGACAGCGCGGATGGCCATTGCCAGTTCTCCCGAGGGCGTGTCTTTCAGTAGATAGCCTGTCGCTCCTGCTCTGAGCGCTTCGTAGATGTATTCGTCGTCATCGAAAGTGGTCAGGATCAGCACGCGGATATCGTTGAAGGCCCGGCAGATGTGGCGCGTGGCACTGACACCGTCCATGACCGGCATGCGCACATCCATCAAGATCACATTCGGGCGCAGACGACTCGCCAGTTCAATCGCCTCCTGACCATTGGCGGCAACGCCCACGACAGCCAGATCCTCGGCTTCAAGTAGGGCCTTTAATCCCTCGCTCACCAGGCGCTGGTCATCGACGATGAGCACGCGAACCGCTTCAGTGGACATGGCCTTTCTCCGGTAACCAGACTTCCAGGGCGCAACCGGCTCCTGGGGCGCTGTGTACGTCGAGGGTACCGCTTAGAGTCTGGACGCGCTCGCGAATACTCCAGAGGCCGAACCCGCCGCGCTGCTGGGTCGGGTCGAAGCCGACGCCGTCATCTTGAAGGCGCAACTTCCAGCCGCCTGCTTCGGGCTTCAATTTGAGTTGTACGTTCCCGGCCTGGCTGTAGCGGGCGATGTTGGTGAGCCCTTCTTGCACGATGCGAAAGAGCGCGTCGGTGTGGGGTGATTCAAGCTGTGGGCTGACTTCAATCTCAGTGTGTACGTCAATTCCGGTATTGCGCTCGAAATCCTGGGCGAGCCGCTCGATGGCAGCCCCGAGGGACTGGCCTTCGAGCATCTGCGGCCTGAGAGCCCGCACCGAGCGGCGCACCTCGGTAAGCGCTTCGCTACCCAGTTGTTTTGCCTGGGTGAGGGCCGTGGCGGCGCGTTCGGGGTTGCGGTCGGCAAGTTTCAAGGAGGCTTCGAGTTGGACGTTCAGGGCAGTCAGGCAGTGACCGAGCGAATCATGAATTTCGCGGGCGATGCGGTTGCGCTCCTGGGCGGTAGCCAGTTCCTCTGCCTGACGGGCACCGGCTACCAGGCGTTCGTTGGCGACGGCGAGTTCGGCAGCCAGTGCCTCGGCTTTCAGGCGGCTCGTGCGTTCGGCCGCGAGGGCATCGGCGATGGTCGAGGCCCCCCACATGCCGATCACCAGGATAATTGTGCCATTGACGGCAGCGGAGGTAGCGGTTAACGAGCGGGTCATATCGAGCCAGCCGAAAGCTTCGCCCACCGCCACGTTCCCCAGGTAGGCGGCAAGCACCAGTGCCCCCGCCTGGCGGGTGCCTGCCGCTCCCAGTAGAAAGCGACTCTTGAGGACGATACCCAGGTAGAGGGGGAGCACGACAATCGGCCGGAAAACAAAAACGGCCAGGAAAGTGACCGCCGTCGCGCCGAGCAGATAGAACAGCTTGTCGCCGTTGCGGGCGCTGAGCGGTGGCCGGATGAGGAGAGCCAGGCAGGCAATGACCGCTAGGGTGGCTCCAATCGTGACCGGTGTCCAGGGGAGGCGCGGCGAGAGCACCTGGGCAATGCAGACTGCCAGGAATACACCCCGCTCGAAGCGCAAAAAATTTTCCGGATAGACGATGGTGCTATCGGAGCGTTCCTGCCACCAGTTGCGCAGTGCTGAAACGGAAGATTGCATGAAAGCCGAGGGGGCCAGCAGAGGACTTTTCTAGCGTAGTCTCCTCCAGAGTGCCGGGCATCGCCGGAAAGTCACGCCCACCCCGTGACCGAGGTCACCTGCCTCAGTCGTAGATTCCCTGGACTTCAGTGCTCTCCACTTTCAAGTCGTAACCGCCGGGTACGCGCTTGGCGATAAGGACGCCGCGCTGGTCGCCGTTCACGACCTGTGCTTCCCAGGTCTCGGGCTTGTCTGACACCTGCTTGAAGCCACGGATGTCGGTACCGGACCCGAAGGCTGCCTGGGCATAAGCGGCCGATGCCTGCAACAGGTCAGTCGGGGTGGGCTCCGTGTCGAGCGACTCGGGCGTCAGCTTGTAGCCGAGATCTTCCCCGCTCGACTGCAGTTCTTCGTAAGCACTGGTCACTTCTTTTTCTTCGGGCTTGGGCGGTTCTGAGAATTGGGTCATCGTTACAAATTCGATTGAATAAGTTCACGCTACCGGGATGCTGTGACCGCAGAATCTTTCTTGAGACGGAACCTCTTAATTGCGAGTGGTAGCCTAAAGAAGTCGGATGAGTATGCAAGTCGTGCAACTGGTTGCCCAACAACTTTCTAAGCGCTACCAGGACCGGGAAGTGGTGCGCGATGTCAGCTTCGTGCTCAATCCGGGCGAAATTCTCGGCTTCTTAGGTCCGAACGGTGCCGGTAAGAGCACCACGGTCGGCATGCTCTACGGCATCGTCATCCCGACCGGCGGCCGGGTGACCCTCGGCGGGTTGGACGTGCTCACCCAGGGCCGAGCGGCACGCGAACAGATGGGGGTCGTCTCCCAGGACAACAACCTCGACCCCGACTTCGACGTGCTCGGCAACCTGCTCACCTTTGCACGCTACTACCGGATACCGACAGCCGAGGCCCACGCTCGGGCGACCCGGCTGCTGGCCCAGGTCGGCCTCAGTGAGCGAGCCAAAGATTCCCCCGAGTCACTTTCCGGGGGGATGAAGCGACGCCTCGTCCTGGCCCGCGCCCTCATCAACGACCCGAAAATTGTTTTCCTGGATGAGCCAACCACCGGCCTCGACCCGGATGCCCGCCAGGAATTCTGGCGACTGGTCGCCGCCTTGAGAAGCGACGGACGCTCGGTGCTGCTCACCACCCACTACATGGATGAGGCAGAACGCCTTGCTGACCGGCTCATCCTCCTTAAGGCTGGCCGGATCGTGGGCGAGGGTGACCCGCATACGGTGATCGCGCGCGAAGTCGGCCGGGAAGTGGCCGAAGTAGAAGGGATCGAGAGCCCGGTCCTCGCCGCTCTCGCAGCACAAGCAGGTACCTGGACCCACGCCTTTGGCACCGGTCTGCTCGTTGTCTTACCGGAAGACCCGGAACCTCTGTGGCAGCAGTTGGCGGCGCTTGCACCCTCGCGCCTCACTCGAAGACGCGCCAACCTCGAAGACGTATTTTTGCGCCTGACAGGTGGAGGACTATGAAAGTGCTGAGTACGGGCATCTCCCCCTGGGGAGTCTATGCTGTCTGGCGGCGTCACATCGAGGTCTACCGGGTGACCTGGCTTGCCAACTTGCTGCCGCCGATGACCGAGCCGTTGCTCTATTTATTTGGTTTCGGGGCCGGTCTTGGGCCTCTGGTTGGTTCCTTCGACTATCTCGGGCAGTCGGTGACTTATTCGCAATTTCTTGGTCCGGGAATGATCGGGGTGGCGGTGCTGTTTCAATCCTTCTTTGAAGGAGCCTACAGCAGCTTCGTCCGCCTCACTTTCCAGAAAACCTGGCAGGCGTTGCTCACGACTCCCTTGAACTTCACCGATGTTTTCCTGGGTGATTTACTCTGGGCGACCACCAAGGGCGTCTTCGGCGGGATGGTCACCGGTATTGTCGTCGTCCTGCTCGGGCTCTATCCGCCGGTGGCTTTGCTCACGGCCCTGCCGGTGATGATCCTGGGCGGACTGCTTTTTGGAGCCTGCGGACTCGTGACGGCCGGTACCGTTCAAAACCTGGACCAGGTCAACTTGCCGACATTTTTGTTTGTGCTCCCGATGTTTACCCTGAGCGGCACCTACTTCCCACGCACCAACCTCCCCGGTGTGAGCCGCTGGTTTGCGGAGGTGCTGCCCCTTGCTTCGATTGTCGATTTCCTGCGCTGGCCGCTGGGTCTGCAGACCTACTGGCCTCTGCAGCTGGCCTGGCTGCTGGTGCTGATTGCTATCGCGACGGTCTGGGGCTGGCGAGCGATTTACAGGCGGATTTATCTCTAATCGGTTAAGCCAGTTACCCCTGATATGCTATCTGTGGTAAATTCTCCTGCAAGGGCTTCGCAGTCCACTGATAGAATGCAGGTGTCTTCCAGTGCTGGAGTCTCAACGTGCAGGAGAGGGTGTACTGGACTGCTGCAGACATAGAACTTCTACCGGACAACGGCAACCGTTACGAAATCATCGACGGAGAGTTGTTCGTGACTAGAGCGCCCCATTGGCGGCATCAACGGGTTTGTCTGCGTATTGGGGCTGCCCTTGACGACTGGTCGGAGGCTACGGGGTCAGGGCAGGCAGTTCTCGCACCGGGAGTGCTCTTCAGCAACGCGGACAATGTGATTCCGGATGTGGTCTGGGTCAGCAGCGATCGCCTGGCGGTGCTGCTCGACACAGCAGGCCACCTGACGGGGGCACCGGACTTGGTCGTCGAGGTGCTCTCGCCGGGGACAGAAAATGAACGGCGCGACCGGGAAGCAAAGCTAAAGCTCTACTCGGTGCGTGGTGTGCACGAATACTGGATTTTCGATTGGTCGCTTGCGCGGGTCGAGGTTTACCGCCGCGAGCAAGCAGTGCTGAGAGCGGTTGCCACCCTGGGGAATCTGGATGTGCTGACCAGTCCGCTATTGCCGGGTTTTAGCTGCCCGGTTGCGAGGTGCTTTCAATAGCATGCAGCGGGCTCAGCCCGCTGCGAGGACGAGTGGTGGGTCGAAGCATTGCTTTGTAGCTGGGTACCTGAGAGGTTCGCGCCGACAAGGTTTGTGTTGTTCCAGAGCGCACCGGCAAAGTTGGCGTCGAGGCAGTTGGTCCAGCCGAGGTTGGCCTCGGTGAAGTTGGCATCGATCAAGTCCGCACAGATCAGTGAGGCCCCGCGCAGGTCGCTTTCGGTCAAATCGGCCCCACTCAGGTTGGTACCGCCGAGGTGGGCGCGGATCAGATTGGTGCTGGTGAGGTCGCTATCACGGAGGACCGCTTCTAATAAATTTGCCCAGCCGAGGTTAGCCCCGCGAAAGTTGGCCCCGGAGCCGTTGCACCAACTCAAGTTGGCCTCGATGAAGTCGGTACAAGAGGCATTCGCCCGGCGCAGGTCAGCCCCGCTCAAGTTGGCGGAGCCGAAATTAGCACCCCGCAAGTCGGACCCCACAAAATTTATCTGGCGTAGATCGCTATAAGAAAAGTCAGCGCCGCGCCAGTTCCCACGGCTCAGGTCCAGCTTGCCTAGATTGAGCTTCGTAAAGTCGCGTATTCCGGACGCATATCGTGCCTTGAGGACATCCGCCGTGAGGCTGCCGGGAGTCGGAGGTTCCAGGTACTTTTTCTGCTGACACTGCCGGTAGGTCTGTCGGTAAACCACCTGTGGGTCAAGACGCGAGGTATGAATGTCGAGGGGGAGGGAAGCTTTCATCCGTGCAATTACGTAGCGAGTTGTAGCCAGTTTCCCCGGCAAAACTACTCAGGTCCATCCGCACGCGCACCCAAAAACCCTTCATCGTTCACGATTGTTTACGTGAAAATGCCGAGTTCTCTTCATGAAAGCTTCCTAGAGCAGGCTTTCAATCTCTTCTAGCTCGGGGACGAGTCCCTGGCCTGCCAGGCCGTTGGTGGCAAAGTGCACCGCGTCCACGAATTGACGGGTGCGGTGGGGGTCGATGGGCTGGTCGGGTTTGCCGAAGCGCTTGAGGGCGCTTGCCACGACTACACCGTCGGCCAACCCCATCAGCTGACGAACGTTTTCAAGTGAAGCCCCGGAGCCAATTAAGATCGGTACGTGGGAAGCGGCTGAGCGCGCCATTTCCAGGTCCTCGCGCCGGGGCGGGTCGCCGGTTGCGACGCCTGAGATGATGATGGCGTCGGCCAGGCCGCGCTCGATGGTGTTGCGGGTGGCGCTGTAAAGATCGACAGCACCGAGCGGGGCAGCGTGCTTGACGAGCACGTCGGCGAATATGCGCGTGTCGATGCCGAGTTCGCGGCGGTAGCGCATCACCGAGTGCGCTTCTCCCTGGATGATTCCCTGGTCGGTCGCCATCGTGCCAGTCAGGACGTTAACGCGGATAAAAGCCGCCCCAGTGCAGGCGCTGATGGCGAGCGCCGAGTGGGCGTCGTTGCGCAAAACATTGATACCCACAGGCACCGTGACCAGGTGCATAATGCGTTTGACGACCAGGCTCATCGCACTGACCACAGCCGCATCGACGCGGCCCGGCACGAAGGGCGCGTCAAAATAGTTCTCGACGATGATGCCATCGACGCCACCCGTGGCGAGGGCGGTCGCTTCTTGTTCCGCACGGGCCATCACGACATCCAGAGAGCCTGCCCAGCGCGGAGATGTCGGCAGCGGTAACAGATGAACGACGCCGATCACCGGTTTGTCGGTTGAAAATAGCTCTAGCAGAAGTGCCACACGCCTCTCGCGTTTGTCCGCGATGCTGATAGAAAGACCCTACCGAACTATATCCTGGGGAAAATGAGAGGGCAACCGCGTTCGGCCCTGGCGGCGATTTCACTGGGAGCAAACCTGGGGGACCGGTTTGCGACTCTGGCCTGGGCAGTGCGTGGCTTACACCGCCCTGACCAGGGTGAGCGCGTCACCGCCGTCTCTACCTGGTACGAGACCGAACCCGTCGGCCCACCACAGCCCCTTTACCTGAATGGTTGCCTGACTATCGAAACCAGCTGCACTCCCACAGAATTGCTTGCCCGGCTGCAGCACCTCGAAGCGCTCGCCGGTAGAACCCGAGGCGAACACTGGGGAGCCCGCACCCTTGACCTTGACTTACTATTATTCGGCGCGTGCGTGCACGACGAGCCGGACCTCACCATTCCCCACCCTCATCTGGATAAGCGCTCCTTCGTGCTCATTCCGCTGGCCGAGATTGCTCCCAATTGGGTACACCCGCTCTTGCACAAGACTATTGCCGAATTGCGTGCGGTCTGCCCAGGCGCTGGGGTTGAACGCCGGGAAGAGCGAGGGATAACCGTGAGTGCCGGTCGTCCGGTCGAACTGCGGCCAATTACTCCCGAAGACTATCCGGCTTTACAGGATCTCGCGGCCCGCTGCTGGCGTTCGACCTACCACGGCTTATTGAGCGATGTGCACATCGAATCTTTTATCACCAACACCTACAACCTGGCGGCGATTGCCCATGCAGCCGAGCGGCCCGATGGCCGGTACTGGGTGGCCGAAGACCACAACCGGGCACTCGTCGGCTTCGCCCAGGTGCTCTACGGCGGCGATAGCGCCCACCTGACCCGCCTCTACGTGGCTCCCGAGTGCCAGGCTCAAGGGCTCGGCACCGCCCTCTGGAATCTCGCTCGGCGCACCCTCCGGCAACTTGGGGTTCAAGCCTGTACTCTGACGGTCTTACAGACCAACCAGGCGGCCATCCGCTTCTACGAGCGCCGGGGGTTCGAGCGCATCGGCACAGCATCCACCCAACGCTACGAATACCGGATTCGCCTTTGAAAATGAGTAAGCTCTTGCCCATGCGTCTTGCGGCCCTGCGCCGCTTCGTCGAACCCTTCAAGCTTGACGGGTCGCGGATCAATTGGCCGCTTCTGCACCGTGCCCTGGTGCACCCTTCCTGCACTACCCAGGAGCCGGCGGCCCTCGACAACGACCGGCTCGAATTTCTCGGTGACGAAGTGGTTCGCCTGATTGCAGCGGAATACCTCTACCGCGAATACCCGGACCTGGGGGTGGGTGAGATGACGGCGGTGCGTTCAGTGCTCGTCAGCGATGAAACCCTCGCGGCCCTGGCCGGCCACTATCAAATTGGAGAGTATCTAATTATTGGTCGCTCGGCGGAAGGAGACTCTAAAGGAGAACTCACCCGACTCGCGGATGGCTTTGAGGCAGTGCTCGGCGCGCTCTATTTAAGCAGCGGCAACCTGGAGCTGATCCGGCCCTGGCTATTGCCGCACCTGGAGGAATACGCCCGGACGGTACTCGCCGACCCGACACGCGGCAACTACAAGACGGCCCTGCAGGAGTGGACCCAAAAACACTTCGGCGTCCTGCCCGATTATCAGCTCGACGCGGAGGGGCCGCCCTTCCAGTGCCGCGTCCTGGTATGCGGACAAGTGTGGGGGCACGGCCTCGGCGATTCTAAAAAAATAGCCCGCCAGGCAGCAGCCCGCGCCGCCTACGAAGCCCTGCGCAAAGCCAACCCCAAAGACGTAGGATAGGGTGGATTTTTCCAGCTTGAATTGTGACCGCCCTCGATGTCCTGCAAGGGATTTTTGGCTTCCTCGCAAGCCTGCTCACCATCTTGTTGCAGGCAGCCGTCTTTGCTGCGGGCTACTTGCTGGTCATGCGCGGCGGCACGGGTATCAGTCGTCTGCAAAACCGCCAGGCCAGGCGGCGCGGTGTCTGGCCCTGGCGCTACTTCGAGCGCGAATCTGATCGTGGCGTCCGCTTTGACGACGTCATTGGCTGCGACGAGGCGAAACGCGAAGTCCAGGAGTACGTCGAATTTCTGCGCGAGCCGCGCCGCTTTCGGGAAATCGGCGCAAAAGTGCCACGCGGGTTTTTGCTGGTCGGGCCACCCGGCACCGGTAAGACGCTCCTCGCAAAGGCGATGGCTACTGAGGCAGACGTCCCCTTTTATGCCCTCTCGGGGTCTGAATTTACCGAAGTATTTGTCGGGGTCGGGGCAGCGCGGGTGCGGCAGGTCTACCGTCAGGCTCGTCGGCACCCGGCCGCCATTGTTTTCATCGACGAGATCGATGCCCTGGCCACCGCCCGCGGTCGCCAGTTCGGCATCGAGGCCGACCAGACGCTCAATCAGTTTCTGGTCGAACTCGACGGCTTCGGACCGTCGAATGTGCTCACGATTGGGGCAACGAATCGGGTCGATGCCCTCGACCCGGCTCTGGTCCGTCCAGGCCGCCTCGACCGGACGGTGGCGGTATCGCTACCGGATCTCGAAGCCCGCGAGCGCTTGTTTGGTCATTACCTGAACCAGGTGAAAGCGGTCGAAGGTATCAACAAAGCCCAGGTCGCCCGCGCCGCCTGGAATATGTCGGGGGCTGAAATTGCGGCGGCAGTCAATGAGGCAAGTTTTATCGCCGTCCGCGACGGGCGTCCGCGCATTACCCAATTTGACCTCAACCGGGGTATCGAGCGCATTCTCTTCGGCTCCAGTTCTCAGCGCAAAATCAACGCTCCTGACCGGCGTCTTGTGGCCATTCACGAGGCCGGGCACGCGGTGGTCGATTACTGCGTACGCTCCGACCGCTTCCCCCACAAGCTGACGATTGTGCCGGTCGGTACAGCCGCAGGCTACAGCTGGTCTGTTCAGGACGAAGACAAGCTTTCCTACAAGACCCGCGCTACGGTGTTTGCCGATTTGCAGGTCTATTTTGCGGGTCTGGTGGCCGAGGAACTTTTCCACGAGGCGGGTGCCACGCCACCCGGCGAAGACCTGCGCCAGGCTGCCCGCCTCGCCCGCTGGTACATCTGGGAGTCCGGCATCAGCGGCGAATTTCTGGCGAACTACGAGCAGATGGGGAACCTGAGCGAGAGCACCCGCGAACGCCTCGACCGGGCCGTCGAGCAGGTGCTTGCTCAGGCGAAGGCCGAGGCGCGCGCCACGCTCGAATCGCACCGTGCCGAGCACGCCCGGCTGGTCGATGCCCTGATGGAACGCGAGTCACTTTACGGCGACGACATCCTGCGCGCCTTAAAAGGGCCCCTGCCTGAGATTGTGCAGGCGGCCCAGGAGAAGTCGAGCGGTGTTTGAGCGACTGCTAGCCGGTATCAAGGCTTCCTACCGGCAGCAGCAGCTCGTGGCGTTCTTTGCCCTGGGAGCAATTTTTACGCTGCTGGGTGGTTTTCAGGCTTTCTATCGCTTTACGAATCAGATTCTGGCCGAGTATTACCTGCAGCAGGGTGAAGCGACAGCCGAGACCCCCGAGGGCCAGGGCCGCCTCCTGGAGGCGACGCGGGTGCAGCCCGGTTGGGCGCGGGCGCATCTGAGCCTGGCGCGGGCCTACTTCAACGACGGCTGGTATGTCGGTGCTGCGGCCGAGGGCCGGAAAGCTTTTGAACTGGCGAAAAGCCCGACTGAAAAGTCGATGGCCATTGCCCTGGTCGGCTTCAGTCACCTCAGCACGGGCGAAAGCGACGACGCCCTCGACGCGCTCAAACTCGCCGTCGAACTCGACCCGGCCAATGCCAAGGCACAGGCCGCGCTCTTTCAGTTAGAACAGAAGCTGTCCCTGCAAAGCGCTCCGAACCTGTCCCGCCCTGAATTTCGCGATTGAAAGACTACCGCCGCTGCATTGCCTGTCGCCACTACGATCACCGCTCGACCTTTTTGCGGATCGTCCGGATCCATCCTTGCGGGCGGATACAATTGAATAGAGGTATGGGCCGCTCGGCCTACCTGTGTGCTTCTGAGGACTGCCTGCGCCTGGCGCAGCGTAAAAATCGACTGGGGCGCGCACTCAAAGCAGGGGTTGACGGGGCGGTTTACGAGATGCTTCGTCAGGAATTAGTTAACATCGGAAAGCCTGAGACGCCGCCTACTGCTGTTTCAGAATCTAGTGGAGGGCCAGTGGATGACAAACGCGAACATGCAAGGCAAGATCCGAATTTATGACCTGGCTCGCGATCTAGAACGGGATAACCGGGATGTGATGGCTGTTTGCCTGCGCCTCGGTATTCCCCACAAAACGCATTCAAGCACGATCTCAGAACAAGAAGCTGAGCAGATTCGTGACGCTTTTCAGCGCGGCCTGCCTCCCGGTGGCCGCAAAAAAAACAAAATTCAGCAGCAGGGTGCTGCTGCCGTCAACAAGCAGCAAATCCTCGAAGTCCGTCGACCGCCAGTCGGCTACCAACCACCGATTAAAGTTGAGGCTCCCGAAATCCTGACTTCCGCCCCGCCGATTGTCCCTGCTGCAGCCGAACTGCCCGCCCCGGTGCTCCCCGTGATCGTCATACCGGAAGCCCCCGAGGTCGAACTGGTTGCTCCTGCTGTGGAAGAAACCGCCGCCACCCTCGCGCTATTAGAAGTGATCGAAGCGGTAGTCCCACCGACAGTCGAACCTCCAGTCCTGGAAGTCGAAGAACCTGTGCAAGTGCTGCCCATCGCCCCGCCCAAGGCCACTGTCACAGAAGAACCGCGTCAGAGCGTTGCTCCACCCGCCGGCCGCGATCGCCCGGCCGCCGACAGCCGCCTCCAGTCGCCCAACCGCCCCGAGAAGAAAGTCGTTCCCGGTACCAGTCCCGTCCGCCGTCCAGCTGCCGCGACCCCATCGCCGAGTACGCCGAGCCGACCGGGCATGGGTCTATCCAAAAAGTCTTCAGCTCCCGTCAAAGCAGGTTCCGGTACCAGCCTCCGGCCCGGCAGCGGCAACCCGATGCGCCGCCGCGACGAGCGCGAAGCTCAGGTCGTAGACGAGCAACCAAAAATCCTGGCCCTCACCGGCAACATCTCTGTACAGGACCTGGCAAGCCGGATGGGCGTGCCGACTACTGAAATCATCAAGGCGCTCTTTATGAAGGGCGTCATGGTCAATATCAACCAGACCCTCGACCAGCCCACTGCCGAATCCGTCGCCAAAGAACTCGGCTTCGAAGTTGAGGCTGAAGCAGTGGTGGCACGGGCCACCAAGAGCGACATGCTCGATCTGGCCGACATCGACAACCTTCAAATTCGTCCGCCGGTGGTGACGATCATGGGTCACGTCGATCACGGCAAGACCTCATTGCTCGACGCTATTCGTTCGGCCCGCGTGGCCGAGGGAGAAGCAGGCGGCATCACCCAGCACATCGGTGCTTACCAAATTGAAGTGCCGACCGAGGCCGGGATGCGCAAGCTCGTCTTTCTCGATACCCCCGGCCACGAAGCTTTCACAGCGATGCGCGCCCGCGGAGCGAAAGTCACCGACATCACCGTGCTGGTGGTGGCAGCCGACGACGGCGTCAAGCCGCAGACGGTCGAAGCCATCTCCCACGCCAAAGCGGCGGGCGTACCGATCGTGGTTGCCATCAACAAGATCGACAAAGCCGACGCCAACCCCGACCGCGTCAAGCAAGAGCTCACCGAATACGAACTGGTACCTGAGGAGTGGGGCGGTAAGACGGTGATGATCCCGGTCTCCGCCCGCCAGAAGATCAACCTCGACTTGCTGCTTGAAAACCTGCTGCTCGTTGCCGACTACGAACTCGAATTGCAGGCCAACCCCAACCGCGAGGCCAAGGGCACGATCATCGAAGCGCACCTCGACAAGGCGCGTGGTCCGGTGGCGACTGCCCTCGTCCAAAACGGCACCCTGAGGGTCGGCGATATCCTGGTCGTCGGTTCTATCTTCGGCAAAGTACGCGCCCTCTACAACGACCGGGGCGAGCGCGTCGATTCAGCACCGCCCTCGATGCCCGTTCAGGTCCTCGGCCTGACCGACGTACCCCAGGCGGGTGATGAGTTTGAAGTGTACCTCGACGAGCGCGAAGCGCGCAGGCTCGCCCAGGAGCGCACGACTGCTGTCCGCGACGACCGTCTATTGCAGCAGTTGACCTCGCGCCGCGTCTCCCTCGGTCAAAAGTCTGCCCAGGCCCAGGAAGGCGAACTCAAAGAACTGGCGCTCATCATTCGCGGCGACGTGCAGGGTTCAGTCGAGGCGATTCGCGCCTCGCTCGAAAAGCTTCCCCAGGGCCAGGTACAACTGCGCGTCCTGCAGGCGGCTCCCGGCGAAGTCTCAGAGACCGACATCGACCTTGCTTCTGCTTCTGAGGCAGTTATCCTCGCCTTCAATACGACGCTTGCCTCTGGAGCCCGGACGGCGGCTGAAGAGGCCGGGGTTGATGTGCGCGAGTACGACGTCATCTACAAGCTGCTCGAAGACGTGCAGCTTGCGATGGAAGGTCTGCTGGACCCGGAACTGATCGAAGAATCCCTCGGGGCGGCCGAGGTGCGGCAGGTCTTCACCGTCGGCAAGGGCCAGGTGGCCGGTTGCTACGTCAAAGAAGGCAAACTGCTGCGCAACGCCCAGATGCGGGTACGCCGGGGCAAAGAAGTGGTCTTCGAGGGCCACTTCGACTCCCTCAAGCGCTTCCGCGAAGACGCGAAAGAAGTGGCCTCCGGGTTTGAGTGCGGCGTCGGCAGCGACCGCTTCTCAAGCTGGCAGGTCGGCGACCTAGCCGAGTGCTTCCGGATGGTCACCCAGAAACGCACACTCGCAACCTGACTTGATCTATATCTGAGCATCCCCGGCAGGTCACGCGCCTGCCGGGGGTGCTTTTTTTGTAGGGCGCTTTGTGTGGTCTAGTTCACGCTGGAGCCTCAAATGTGCGTTGTCGGACTGGCAGTTCTTGATGCAAACCAGACGACGTTTTGCCGAGATACTGTTGGCTATATCTCGTTTTTGGTCATAGCAAAGTGAAACTTATTCCGGAAACAACTCGTTGTAAAGCAATCTCTATTAATCGCGCAAAATAGCTATAGACGGTACATATTCTCTGCCGCTGCCTGTGTAGCATAGAGAGTGTAGGAGCCAGGACCCTTATGATTTTCAGACAATTATTCGATCTCGAATCGAGCACTTATACATATTTAATTGCCGATTCAAATATTCGTCAGGCTGTGCTGGTTGATCCGGTATTTGAGCAGGCCGAGCGTGACTTGCAACTTCTGGGCGAACTCGGCCTTGAGCTGCGTTTCTGTTTGGAGACTCACATACACGCCGATCACATTACCGGGGCAGCGCGGTTGCGTGCCCTGACCGGCTGCACGGTCGTAGTACCCGAGCACGCCCAGGCAGCCGGGGCCGACCGTCTGATTGGCGACGGCGAGGTCGTCCACCTCGGTTCAGTCGTGATCGAGGCGATTGCGACCCCTGGACACACCAATAGCCACACCGCCTACTTGATCGACAACGAGCGCGTCCTGACCGGCGATGCTCTTTTCATCCGCGGCTGTGGACGCACCGATTTTCAAGGCGGCGACGCGGGTGCGCTCTACGACTCGGTGACCGGGCGTCTTTTTGCCCTGGCTGATGAGACCCTCGTCTACCCCGGCCACGACTATAAAGGGCAGACGGTTTCTTCAATTGGTGAAGAAAAGCGCTGCAACCCGCGCTTTCGGCGTGAACGCTCCGACTTCATCGGGTTTATGACCAGTCTTGGCCTTCCAAAGCCCAAGAAACTGCTCGAAGCCGTTCCAGCCAATTTGCGCTGCGGCGCCGTTGCCTAAGTGATAGTGCCGGCGATGTCCAGCCCCTTGAAGCTCCCTGGAACAGCAAAGGCTATCTCTGGAACGGTATCGACCGAGTTGAGATCAGTGTCGAATGAACTCAAGTCGTGCTATTCTATGTTCTACGGTAAATCCACCGAATAACCGTAGTTAACCCTCAAACTCGAAGACTGGCTGGCCTGACAACCCGGGTTGGCCACTTTATCCTGTTCACTTTCACCAGTAGTGGAGAGACGACCATGCGCGAGCGTCCAAGCCTGCTCAACAATGCCCCCCTTGCCCGCCGGACAGTGACTGCTGCCCTGGCCCTGCTGCTGACAGCTGGGCTGGTTGCGCCAACCGGGGCACAGCAGGTGACTTTGCTAAATGTGTCCTACGACCCGACCCGCGAACTTTACAAGGATTACAACACCGCTTTTGCCAATTACTGGAAGAAAAAAACCGGCCAGACCGTCACCTTCAACCAGTCCCACGGCGGCTCCGGCAAGCAGGCCCGCTCGGTGATTGACGGGTTGGAAGCCGACGTCGTGACCCTGGCACTTGCTTACGACATCGATGCCATCAGCGAGAAGGGCAACCTCCTGCCTCAGGACTGGCAAAAGCGTTTACCCAACAACAGCAGCCCCTATACTTCGACCATCGTTTTCCTGGTCCGCAAAGGCAACCCCAAGAAGATCGTCGATTGGGACGATCTGGTGAAGCCGGGAGTCTCGGTCATCACGCCCAACCCGAAGACTAGCGGTGGTGCGCGCTGGAATTATCTTGCCGCCTGGGCCTACGCTCTCCAGAACAACAAAGGTGATGAGGCAAAAGCCAGAGACTTCGTTGCCCGCCTCTATAAAAATGTAGCCGTGCTCGATACCGGCGCACGCGCATCAACCAACACCTTCGTGCAGCGCAACCTGGGCGATGTGCTGATTGCCTGGGAAAACGAAGCTTACCTGTCGATCGACGAACTGGGCAAAGACAAGCTCGAAATCGTCATCCCTTCCCTTAGCGTCCTCGCCGAGCCGCCGGTCGCCTGGGTCGACAAAGTGGTCGAAAAGCACAAGACTGCCGATGTCGCCAAGGCCTACGTCGAATACCTCTATAGCCCCGAGGGCCAGGACATCATTGGTAAGCACTACTACCGACCCCAGTCGGCTGCCGCTGCTAAGAAGTACGAAAAGCAATTCGGCAAAGTGAAGCTGGTGACCGTCGATAAGATCTTCGGCGGCTGGCGAAAGGCGCAAAAGACCCACTTCGATGACGGCGGCATCTTCGACAAGATCTACCAGCCCCAATAGTGATCTTCTCCCGAAGATTTGCGGTGTGCTGCATGACCAATCGCTAGGATATCGGCACACCGTCAATTTTGCTGACCCTGCATGAAAATCCTGCTTGCCATTGGTGATCGCGTACGCTGTATCGACGCAAACCCTTCACCGCCGGGCAGACCCTCCCACACCTTCGGCCGTGCCCTGGTCGGCAAGACCGGCACGGTTGTCGGGTTCGGGGCCTTTGGTGGGATCACCGTGCAGGTGGATGGCTGGGAGCACACGATCGTGGTCTCCCGGCGCGAGATTGGCAAGCTTTAGCAGTGCAGATGCCGCTTCTCTAGAAGGGGAGCTTTGAATTGAGAGCTGTATGGTTTTGAGCGCTCAGGTAGTCAACGAAGCTCTGCAACTCGCCGTCAGTCAGGTCGCTGCGCGAGCGCTTGTTATAGGTTTGCTGCAAGTAGGTGCGTCCGGCCTTCGGGTCCATCCCGATAGTCTCCATCAGGCTGAGGCTCTCAGCCATCAGGGCCTCCCGGTCGACTGCTTCGACTAGAGGCTCTTCTTCATAGGTCTCTACCAGCTCTTCGGGTATCGGTTCCGGGTAGAGCGGACCACTGTTGTTAAAAAGGGCACGCGCCGGAGCGGCAGGGACTGGCGAAGGCACCACTGAAAGCGGAGCACGCCCCGCGTCAATGCCGGCAAACTGGCAGGCTCGCACGATTGCTTCTTCCTCGACACGGGTGAGGTCGAGGGGTGTGGCGGCGACGGCATGGGCCGAGAACTCCTGGTTTGCCAGTTGGATCGTCGCCTTTACCAGAAAGGCGTTGCCCAGGGCAGTGACCTCAGTGCGTATGGTGCGCAGTTCGGCCTGACGGGCCCGATCGAGGATGGCTTTTAGTGTGTTTTCCATAGTTGATTCTCAAATTTGCACTAGCTGTAGTTTAGCAGGCAGCTACCTGTAAACAAGGCGGTTGGCGAAAAAGCCGAAGCTGCATTCAACATCTGGGCCTCAGCGCGATAGCCAGCGGGTCATCAAGTTGCCGATCTGCTCGGGAATCGTCAACGGAGTGCGCGGGCGGTCCTGTAACTCGCTGAGCACATGTGCACCGAGGGGTGTGAGCCGAAAGCAGTCGGTAATGCCCTGGCCATCTACCTCGCGCCGAACAATGCCAACCCGGAAAAGCCACATCAGTTCATCCTCCGTTGCCATTTCCGAGAGCACTTGATAAGTCAGCCCCGCTTCCCAGGCCGGTCGGCCTGCCAGGGTGCCGACTGGTACGCTCTGCTTTTCGAGCTGTAAAAGTCCCTTCTCGGTCAGGACACTCAATCGGACAGCCCGCACAGCGCGTTCGACAGTCTCGGTATCGAAGTTCATCGGCTTTCTCAGTAGAGCCTCGATAGAGCAGCTCAGCAGGCTTGATTTGCTGTTGCTGCAATTGTTTGCTAGTGTGAAGTTATGTTAACCACTGTCATTGTAGCAGTGGCTCTACTCTGGTGGGCCATTCATTTATTAGAGCGCGGCTGGCGGGGCGGCGATGGTTCGCTGCTGTTTGCCGGCTCACTCGTGGCTATCACTTCTGTTGGGGTATTACTCGTCCATTCGTTGCTTTCAAAGCTTTTCGCTTTCTAGAAACTGCCCCAGAAAAGGGCAATTTCGGGGCATGGCCTGGCGATTTTATACAAACGATAAGGTCGATGCGATGAGTAAAAACTCCTACTAAATCTTAAGGTTTGTTGCATAGCCTGTGGTATATTGATGCCGTAAGCCCGCTTCTCGGGCAACTCGGGTTGTACAAGAAGATGCTGAGCGAGTCCAATCCCCAAACGCACGTATCCACTTCCGGGGATCCACTGGCCGATTACAACGCTCTGAAGCGCCGACTGTACCTGACTACAATCGTTATTGCTGCAGTCTCCTTTCTGGCAGTACTGGTTACCTACCCTCTCTTTACTGCACTCAGCTACTTGCTCGGTGCGGTCGGTAGTTTGCTGTACTTTCGAATGCTCGACCGCAGTGTCAGTCAGGTGGGTCCTGGTTATACCCGCATGGGTGGACCTGCACGGATCGGTGTTTTTGCAATCATCATGGTGATTGCTGCAAAGTCCGGCAGGTTTGAAATCTTGCCGACATTCCTGGGCTTTCTCACGATCAAAGTTGCAATTTTGTTCGATACGATCCGAACGCTGGTTGGCGATGTTTAAGTGGGTTCGCTCTGAGAGGATGTGCCGATGAACGTGACACAACAAGCTTTAAACAGTCTGCCGCTTACTGCCAGCGTCGAAGTCGGAAAGCACCTCACCTGGCAGCTTGGGCCGGTCACACTGCATGGCCAGACCATGATTACCACCTGGGTCGTCATGGCGATCTTGATTGCGTTTACGTACTTCGGCACGCGCAAGCTACAGCGAGTTCCCTCGACAGTCCAAAATTTCCTGGAGTACATCCACGACTTTCTCTCAGGTATTGCCCGCGACCAGATTGGCGAGAAAGAATACCGCTACTGGGTACCGTTCATCGGTACGGTCTTTCTGTTCATTTTTGTTGCAAACTGGTTGGGTCAGTTGCCTTGGAGGCTGTTTCACATTCCATCGGGTGAGCTGGCCTCTCCGACTAACGACATCAACACCACACTTGCCCTTGCTTTGATTGCATTGGGTTCGTATATCTACGCTGGTCTTCGCAAGTCAGGACTGGGCTACTTCAAGCACTACCTGGAGTCGCCGATTCTCGCAGCTGTCTGGGTGCTCGAATTTTTCACCCGCCCGCTTTCGCTGAGTATCCGACTGTTTGGAAACATCCTCGCCGAAGAATTGGTCATCGGCGTTCTGATTTTGCTGGTGCCGCTCCTGGTGCCGGCTCCCCTGATGCTTCTGTTCTTGTTGACAGGTGCGATTCAGGCTCTAGTGTTCGCGACCCTTACGGCGTCCTACGTCGGTGAAGCAGTCGAGGACCATCATGACGAGCATCACTAGCTTGGCCGGTGAGCTCAATACTGTTCGGACGTTTTATTAGGAGTGTGGACGATGAACGATATTACTGCTGCTGCTTCAGTCTTCTCTGCTGCCCTGGCTGTCGGCCTTGCCTCAATTGGTCCTGGGATTGGCCAGGGTAATGCGGCCAGTAAAGCTGCTGAAGGGATTGCCCGCCAACCTGAAGCTGAAGGTAAGATCCGCGGTGCCCTGCTGTTGTCTCTGGCCTTCATGGAAAGCTTGACCATCTATGGCCTGCTGGTTTCCATCGTGCTGCTCTTCGCGAACCCATTTGTCGGCCGCGGTTGATCTTGCATAGGGGAGAGATACTGTGGACATTTTGTTTGACCCTGGTCTGACCGGCAGCACGCTGCTGCTGGCAGCCCAGGAGGCAGCCGCCGAAGTAGAGGCGGAGTCGGGGGGGCTATTTGACTTCGGCGCCACCCTACTTTTGCAGTTCTTCAACTTCTTCTTGCTGCTGTTTGCGCTCAACGCGTTTTTCTTCCGCCCGATCTCGCGGGTGGTCGAAGAGCGTAGCGAGTACGTGCGCTCAAACGCCACCAGTGCTCAGCGTCGCTTTGACGAGGCCAAAGCACTGGCCGAGCAATACGAAGCGGAACTGCGCACCACGCGCATCGAAGCCCAGCAAGTGATTGCCCAGGCTGAGGCTGAGGCGCAGCGAATCCGCGCTCAACAGGTAGCCCAGGCGCAGGCGGAGGTGCAGACCCGGCTCGATGCTGCTCGTACTGACCTTGAGAAGCAAAAGCAGACAGCACTCTCCAGCCTTGAAGCTGAGGTCGATTCACTTAGCCGCCGATTGAGCGAGAAACTACTGAGTGGAACGGCTGGAGGCGCGTTATGAACTGGTTG
Organism: Gloeobacteraceae cyanobacterium SOY_34_metabat_159; assembly: GCA_031399965.1. GTDB lineage: Bacteria > Cyanobacteriota > Cyanobacteriia > Gloeobacterales > Gloeobacteraceae > JANNPH01. The sequence goes on from JANNPH010000137.1 coordinate 20,014, forward strand.
TTACTGGCTGCTGAAACAGCGGGCGAAGGCGAGGCCCGTGGCTTTAGCCTCAACCTCAACATTCTTGAGACCAATCTTCTTAATATCTTGCTGGTGCTTGGTCTACTTATTTATCTGGGACGCGGCTACCTTCGCCGCGTCCTGGGTGAGCGGCGAGCCGAACTCGAAAACAGCATTGTCGCAGTCGAGGACCGCGGTCGCGAGGCCGAGCAGCAACTGGTGAGTGCCCGGCAGAACCTTTCTCAAGCCCAGGCGCAGGCGCAGCAGATTCTTGCCGAAGCTCGCGTCAATGCCGAACGCCTGCGCTCACAAATTCTTGACCAGGCTCAAGGCGATATCGAGCGCGTGCGAGAAGGGTTCGAGCAGGACCTGCAATCGGAACAGCAGCGCATGGTTGCCCAGATTCGTCTCAAGATCGTCGGCGATGCGCTGACCCGTCTGCAGCAGCGTCTGCCCGGCGACCTCAACCCGGACACCCAGAGCCGGTTGCTCGACAAGAGCATCCAGTTACTCAATTAATATTGGAGCAGTGGGCATGCAAGGCAAAGTTACCGAGCAAATAGCGCAGCGCTACGCCGAAGCCCTCAAAGAGCTGGCTCTCTCTCAAGAAGGTTTGCTCGAAGACTTCGGCCGTGGGACACAGGTGGTGCTCGACGTTCTTGCCACAACTCCGGAACTGGCAAGTTTTCTGGCAACACCGGTCATCTCGATGGCGGCTAAAAAGCAATTGCTCGTCACGGCATTTGGCGATAAGGTCCATTCCTACCTGCTCGGTTTTTTGCAGCTGCTCGTCGATCGCCGTCGCATCGTTTCGCTAGAGCCAATCTGTAAGCAGTACCAGATCTTGCTGCGCAAGCAGCAGGAGACGACCCTGGCAGAAGTGGTCTCGGCTGTGCCGCTCAGCGATGCCCAGGTAAGTGCGCTCACCGATCGCATTCGCCAGCGTACCGGGGCCAAGCAGATAGATTTGCGCCGCCAGGTTGAACCGGAATTGCTCGGCGGGATGATCATCAAAATCGGCGACGAAGTGATCGACGCCAGCCTGCGCGGGCAACTGCGCAAGCTCACCCTGCAACTCACGTCCTAGCATTTAGAGAGGGTAGTCATGTTTAGTATTCGACCGGACGAAATCAGTTCCGTCATTCGGCAGCAAATCGAGCAGTACAGCAACGAGCTGCAAGTCACCAACGTTGGCACAGTCCTTCAAGTCGGCGACGGCATTGCTCGTGTTTACGGTCTTGAAAAGTGCATGGCCTCCGAGCTGCTCGAATTTGAAGACGGCACTATCGGTATCGCTCTCAACCTCGAAGAAGACAACGTCGGCGTGGTGTTGATGGGTGAAGGCCGCAAGATCCAGGAAGGCTCGACTGTGCGCGCCACGGGTCGGATTGCCCAGATTCCAGTTGGCCCTGCTTTTCTCGGCCGCATCGTGGATGCCCTCGCCCAGCCAATCGATGGTAAGGGCGAAATCAAGAGCAGCGAAAACCGCCTGCTCGAATCGCCGGCCCCCGGCATCATCAAGCGCAAATCGGTCTATGAGCCTCTACAAACTGGCATCACTGCTATTGACGCGATGATCCCGGTAGGTCGCGGCCAGCGCGAACTGATCATCGGTGACCGTCAGACCGGTAAGACGACTGTGGCGATTGACACCATCCTCAACCAGAAGGGTAAAGGGGTCGTCTGCATCTATGTCGCCATTGGCCAGAAGGCCTCTTCTGTTGCCCAGATAGTCGATACTCTGCGTACTCGCGGAGCACTGGAGTACACGATCGTCGTTGCTGCCAACGCCAACGAACCCGCCGCTCTTCAGTTTCTAGCACCCTACACCGGCTGCACCCTGGGCGAGTACGTCATGTACACCGGACTTACCCTGCCGGGCTCCGACAAACTGGTCAACTCGGCCCTACTCGTCTACGACGATCTCTCCAAGCAGGCTGTTGCCTACCGCCAGATGTCATTGCTCTTGCGCCGTCCGCCGGGCCGCGAAGCTTATCCGGGCGATGTCTTCTATCTGCACTCGCGCCTGCTGGAGCGCGCCGCCAAGCTCAGCCCCGAACTTGGTGAAGGTTCACTGACGGCACTTCCGATCATCGAGACCCAGGCAGGTGACGTTTCCGCCTACATCCCGACCAACGTGATCTCGATTACCGACGGTCAGATCTTCCTCGATTCGGGCTTGTTTAACTCGGGCCTGCGCCCGGCAATTGATGCCGGTATCTCGGTATCGCGTGTCGGCGGTGCCGCCCAGACCAAGGCGATGAAGAAAGTGGCCGGCAAACTGCGCCTCGAACTCGCCCAGTTCAGCGAACTCGAAGCCTTCAGTCAGTTCGCCTCCGACCTCGACAAGGCGACCCAGGCTCAACTGGCCCGCGGTCAACGCCTGCGCGAGATCCTCAAGCAGCCGCAGTATTCACCCCTGTCGGTTGCTGAGCAAGTCGGCATCATCTACGCCGCCACTAACGGTTTTCTCGACGATGTCGATGTCAAGCAAATCGTGCCCTTCAAGCAGCAGTTTCTGCAGTACCTGAGCAAAAATGTTCCCGACTACGGCAACGAGATAGCCACCACCGGACAGCTGACCGACAAGGCCGTCGAGCTACTCAAAAAAGCGCTCGGCGACTTCAAGGGCACCTTCCAGAAAGCCTCGTAGTTCTCTTTTTGATTCGTCAGGGCGCACAGTCTGCGCCCTTTTTTGTGTTAATCTGTCCATATGCCGTTCCCGCGTTCGTCGTCTCGTCCGCCCAAGTGGCGATTACCGCTCGTGCTTAACCGCGCTGAGTCGGAGGCCCTCGACCGTGCTCTGCTAAAGGCGATCGATGAGGCTCCACCCGGCAGCGACGACCTCGCTTTGCTCTACACTCTGCTGCGGAAGAATGAGCGCATCAAGCAAAAATTGCAAGACGGTGATCCTGAATCCGCTTGGGAAGACCATTAGCCTGGTCCTGGCTGCCCTCATCAGCCTGGGTAGCCCAGGTTTGGCCAATACGCCCGTCCTGACGCCGGTGCCCATGACCGAGGCCGACCTTGCGGGTGGATTCCATGACCGTGTGCTGTTGATGCGCAGCATCGATTACAGTCTCCAGTACCTCAGTTCCGGTTCTGCGGCAAATGCTTATCCACGCCTCGGTTTCAGTCGCGAACGGTTGGTGCGTAGCCTGAAGCGCTTTCGCCAGATCCTCAAAGAAGCGCCCAACTCCTGGGCCTTTAGAGTGCGGCTCGCCCGCGAATTTAGTCTCTATCGGGTCGATTCGCGGCCCGATAGTCCTGAGGTGATGATCACGGGCTACTTTGCCCCCGTCTATCGGGCCAGCTTGAGGCCAACCTCTACTTTTCGCTATCCCCTCTACCGCGTTCCTGCTGACCTGGCACTTAGCTCTGGTAATCGGGCACTCGGCCGACGCACGGCAAGTGGAGTAGATCCCTACCCGAGCCGTGCTGAAATCGAGCAACAGAATCTGCTTGCAGGGAGCGAGCTTGTCTACCTGAGTGACCCGCTTGAGCGATTCCTCGTACACGTGCAGGGTTCTGCCCGACTGGTGTTTCCGGATGGTCGTACCCGCTCCCTCGGCTTTGCCGCCAAAACGGACCGCGCTTATACGAGCATCGGCAAGGCACTGGTACTGGACGGCAAAATTCGTGCTGAAGACCTGACTTTGCAAGCTCTCAAGCAGTATTTTCAGCAATATCCGGAACAGCTTGAAACTTACCTCTACAAGAACGATGCCTACGTCTTCTTTCGCTGGACAGACGAGGGTGGTCCTTACGGTAGCCTTGGCCTGCCCGTGACGCCGATGCACACTGCAGCGATGGATAAGAGTGTCTTTGCACCTGGGGCACTACTTTTTATCGAAGCGCAACTGAGAGACGGACCGCTGCGCCAGTTCGTCCTCGATCAAGATACCGGGGCGGCCATTCGCGGAAGGGGGCGGCTCGATCTATTTGTCGGCACTGGGCCTGAAGCTGAGTACAAAGCTGGTCAGATTAATGGCCCAGCCCGACTCTTCTACCTGCTGTTGCGTCCGTAGTTTCTGATAAGCTTAGAACGCTCATTTGACCTCGGGACCGGACTGGAGAAGCATTTGACCCGCGCAACAGAAATTTCACCCTCCCTCGACACGTTTTTGCAGGAGCTGATGACAATTCAGCAAACAGCTTCCAAGCAAATCGCCATCCTCGGATCCCGCCATGTCCCGCTCGGCCATCAGCAACTGATCGAGATTTTGAGTTATGCCCTTGCCCTGACCGGCAACCGGATCCTGACCTCGGGTGCCACCGGCACCAATCAGGCTGTGATCCGGGGTGCAGTGCGAGCCGATGCCAATTCGCTCACGGTTATTTTGCCCCAGAGCCTTGAGCGCCAGCCTCGCGAATCGCGTGAACAGCTCGAAAACATCATTCACCTGGTCGAGCACCCTGAAAACGACGAACTGCCGCTCTCAGAAGCAAGCCAGGTGTGCAACCGCGAAATCATCGGCAAGTGTCAACAACTGATCTGCTTTGCATTTCACGACTCAAACGTGCTGCTTGAAGCGTGCGATTACGCAGAAGAGCTGCGCAAAGTCGTCACACTGTTCTATTTCGATTAGCAGTTTTGAGCGTTTGCGCCGTGCACAAACGCTCAAAAACTACGCTTTCAGTTGCTTGCGTCTGTACTGCCAACCGGCTCCCAGAAGTCCCAGGGCTACCAGGCCGAGGACCGAAGAGGGCTCAGGTACTTGGGTGATGGCAAAGGCATCGGCGTAAGGCACATCATAGGCAAGCTGAATGGTCGCGGAGGCAAAACTGCTCAGGCCGCCAAAATCGTTGGTGATGCTCGCCAGAATAGTCGAGTTGGTTCCTGACCGACCCAAAAGTGCGTCCCAGGTGCCGGTGGCCTCGTTGAACCAGAAAGGCACTATCTCCACTTCGTCAGCACCAGTCTTTGTGAAGACCATCTTGAAGCTTTCGTAAGTTGCCGTGTTAGCAAACGTACCGGCGGGCGGTGCTAGCAGTGCTTGCTGCGTAATAGGGCCACCGCTCGTGTCACCCGGATCGACAACCATGGCATAGAAGCCGGACGGTGACCCTGGACGAACATTCAAAGCGACGTTGCGCTGGTTGTAGACACCCGACTCGTTCGTCAGGTTCATCTTCAAGTAGGCTTTGCCCAATTCTTCGCCGGTGCTGATATCGGTTCTAAAGCTGAAATAGGCGCTGATTGCCCCGTTGTCGAGGCTGAGGGGTTGCTGAAAAGTATGAGTTGCCGAGCAGAAAAAGCAATCGGGTGTCCCGTGCAACTCGCCGCCGGAGACTCCGACACCGGGCTGGGCAAGACCCGGTACGGGCGGGTTTGCCAGGGCTAAGCCGGAAGCGTCGTTAAAGTCGTTGAAGTAGACAACATCTTCCCCAGCGCCGTAGGTAAAAGAACCTGCGTAGGAGACATTTACGGTTGCGGCCGTCAGCAAGACTGCGCCAATTAGACTGGAAACCCATTTATTCATCGCACTTTGCAACCCGTGATCATTAGGATAAGTA
>JANNPH010000169.1:0-16477 GCA_031399965.1 Gloeobacteraceae cyanobacterium SOY_34_metabat_159
CAAGAGTGCCGGACGAACGTGGGCGTTGTCGATGGTGTAAAGCGTTTCGAGAATATTGAATCGCTCCTGGTCGCTCAAGGTAGCCAGGGCCGCCTCGAACACCTCGGCCGGGCCGTAGCAGGCCACATCGCGTAGAGCCTCAGGGAGCCGGTCGAATTGAATGGCGCGCAACTGCCGGGAAAGCGACTCCCCGGCCAGTTTCAAGATGGCTTCTCGGGCAATGTGCCGGACGGCATCGCCTGTGCGGGCATCACTCGACCACTGCTCGATGACAGGAATCACACTCTGGTCGCCGCACCAGCCGAGCGCCCAGATCAGGCAATAGTCTCTTAGGGCATTGCCGCTGCCGAGGAGCCGCACCAGTAGCGGAGCGGCAGCCTTCAGTTTTAATTCGCCCGCCCGCCAGATCACCCGCTCCAGGGGCCACCGCTCCGCTTCGCCGGGCTGCAAAATCGAGCGGACAAATTGTGAGAGTTGTGAGGCGATGTCTGCGCTGGTCTGGGCACCGAGCCGGGTCAGGAGCTTGCGGTCGCGGGCGGCCGGGTCTTGAGGCTTTTGCCTGGGGCGAATTGGACCTGTAGGAGCGTCGGGAGCCGTTTCGCTGTAGCCTTTTTTCACCTTGGAGCTGATGAGCCGGTCGAAGGCTTTTTCGGCCGCGGCGAGGGGCAGGGCCTGAGGCGTCTCGACGCCTTCTTTTAAAGTTGCACCGCGCCGACCGTAGCGATAGTTGACGACGTAGCGCTCAGGAGCCGACTCACATAAATCGACTTCGTAGACTTTGTCGGAAGTGCCTTCCCGGTAGAAAAGCGTCGTGCGTCTGGTGAGTTTCATCGCTTTACCCGCTAGACCAGTTTCTTGATTTCGCCGTAGGCCCGGTAGAAGCCGCCCCGCGCCGATTCGCGCAAGTCTTCGACGGTGTAGCGCGCCCCGGCTTCACGGATGTCTTTCGGGAACTGGACTCGCCAGGCCGGGTCGTAACCGGGCGAGACGGCCCGAATCCGCAACTGGGCTCCTTCCAGAACGCACTCGACCACGACGCCGCTCCCGACCACCGTGGTGGTTTCGAGGGCAGTGGTGAGGGCGACTGCCTCCGGCTTTGGGGCCTTGATATCGACGACCGTGGGCACCGTGCCTTCCTGGGCCGCCTGAATGGCGGCAACCGAGGCATCGACGCAGGCAAGAGAGCCGTCAGTCGTCACCAGGTAGAGTCGGTCGTTTAAAAACTGCATCGAGTAGACCGAGCCGCAACCGGTGCCGAGCTTCCAGAGCCGTTCGCCGGCCTGGGTAAAACAGTAGATGGCTCCATAGTTGTCGCCTGCGAAAACGTACTGGCCGTCGGGAGCCGAGGCACAGGAGTAGACGGACGCGTCGCACTCGTAAATCTTTTCAAGAACGCCCTGCTTACTGAAGCAGAAGACCTTGCCGCTCGCGGTACCAGCAAAGAGGGTCGATTCTTCTTGCCAGCCGAAGAGCACGGCCCCGTCGGTCGGCTGATTCCAGATTTGTTTGCCGTCTTCCCAGTCGTACATCGTGACGCCCTTGCTGTGACCGTGGAAGACCCCGATCTCATCGCAGCGCACCATCCAGCCGCCCTGGCCGACACTCTTGCGCGTCCACTGCGACTCGTCGTCGTGGTTGATGGTCGTCACTTTGCCGGCAGCGTCCGAGACACCGAGGATGCCGTCGGCGATGTCGAGCCAGAAGATGTCGATGTCGTCGGCAATCTCGTAGGCGACGCGCGGGATCTTGCGGCCCAGGTCGTAGACCTTGCCGTCGTCGCAACCGGCGTAAATCCAGTCGTCGTCGGCAACCAGACACTTGACGCCGTCGGGCAGCTGAAACTGGTTGCGCACCCCGCCCGTGTGGTCGAGGGCAAAGACGCGGCCTGCCTGGTTGCCCACCCAGCAGGTGTCAGCATCAATAAAAATACCGAGGGCCGCACTGCCTGAGGCGAATTTCCAGAGCACCGGTGCTGACTTGAAAGCGGGGACGGCACCGCGTCGGCTGCCGGTCGGGGCCGCCACAGCTGCCATCTCGCGCCGGGTGACGGTCCGTTTTTTGCGCTCACCGACGACAGCGCGCTCGTAGCCTTTGCGCAACTTCTCGTTGATTTTTTTCAGCGCATCGCCCTGGGCTTTCTCAGGAGTCGGATGGCTGCTGGTCTTGGCCTGGCCCGCGTCACCGATCCGCCCATAGCGAATCGTCACCTCAGTGTCCTCGACGATCACTTCGTAAAACTTGTGTGAGCCGCTGTCGCCCTCGGATAGTTCCAGATAGGTCTTCTCCTGCATTACTCCTCCGGGTACATCGATATGCTCAGGGTTACGGGCGCTCTAGGGACCAATTGCGAGAGCCGGAATGGACATTTGTCCATAAATTATAGCACGAGCTGCCGGTTTCAGATGACGACAATCCAGATTTGCGGAAAAATCCTCAACTGGTACAGGTATCGATCCTACTGGCTGTGCCTACACCCATCCTGAATAAGTCCCCAGGCTTAGAAGCCAGTCACAGCTACAAAGTAAAGGTTACCCAGCAACCTGGAGTAGCTTTGCAGCCGAGAAACTTGTCTTTCGGTAGAGGTGACTACCGGGGGGTGCCAGTCATGATGAGTGTATTCGCAGAGTTCATCAAGAACAATCTGTTCTGGGAGGTACACATGAGTGTTGACAAGCGTGTAGAAGCTACTTCGAAAGATGTCGAAGGCAAAGTGCAAGAAGCCTGGGGAGATCTGACCGACGATCCGCAGAACAAGCTCGAAGGTCAGGCAAAGCAGGTAGAAGCCGATGCCAAGCACAAGAAAGAAGACCTCAAAGATTCGGCCAAGCGGACGATCGACAACGTCTAGTCGAGCGCTCTAGCTGAGGACTTCTTCCTCTACTGTTTGCGATTCAAAAGCCAGGGACACCATGTCCCTGGCTTTTGCGCTATGGACCTCGCGGTGAGAGCGGGCCTCCACGTATGATGCAAAGAGATTTGGGCACCAGGGCATGCGGCGCAGATGGTTGACAATTGGCTTACTCACCATCGCGGTGGGCCGAGGGCGGGCACTGGCTCAGACAAATCAGTACGTGCCCTACGTCCCGACGGGTAACCCGGTCGTCGATGCGATGCTCAAGCTGGCTGAAGTTGACCGCGACGACCTGGTCTATGACCTCGGTTCAGGAGACGGGCGAATCGTCATCAAAGCGGCCAAAGACTTCGGTGCCCGTGGGGTCGGCGTCGATATCGACCCGGAGCTGATTGAAAAGAGCCGCAAGAATGCGCTCGAGGCCGGGGTCAGTGACCGGGTCCAGTTCTTTCAGCAGGACCTGTTTACACTCGATTTGCGTCCGGCCACGGTCGTCACGCTCTATCTATTCCCAGAAGTGAATAAGCGGCTACGGCCGCTCCTGTTTCAACAACTCAAGCCCGGCACCGCCGTCGTCTCAAACGAGTGGGACATGGGCGAGTGGCAGGCAGATAAAACGCTCAGAGTATCGGCTATCGATCGCCCGTATATGCTCTATTCCTGGATGATGCCCGCCGAGGCGGCCGGTGTCTGGCAGTGGAAGCAGGGACAAAATCTTTATCTGCTCAAGCTCGACCAGCGCTTTCAGCAGGTAAGCGGTGTGCTCACCATCGACGGAAACACCGCCTCCCTGAGCGACCTCGAACTCAAAGGCGACCAACTGCGCTTTACGGCTGCTCGGGCTACCCAGGGTCGAGCGAGCGAACGCTTTGAGGGGCGCTTGCAGGGTGCGACTGTCCGCGGTACTCTTACCCGGACCGGGGCTACGGAGGTCTGGCAGGCCGAGCGGACTGCTCCGGGGACAACTCCCTGGTTTTTCTGACGGGGCACCAAGGCGGAACTCGTCTTCAGAATCACCCGACTGGCCAGGTCCGGCCTGCTCAGACAAACCGAAGAAAATCTATCCCGCTTCAGGCGGTTACCGGGTAGTGCTTGAACCTGGGTAAGGCTATCCAGACCAGGAATACCACCGGTAGCACGAGGCCCAGCAGGCCACCCGCTACTCGTCCGGCCACCGCTCCGACCGGTTCCTCCTGAAAACGGAAAATCGGGAGCCTGTCGATATCGGCAGCGGTAATCGACTGCTGCCGAAAAATCAGCGGTACGAAGAAACCCTGCCAGCCGCGGTGGAATTTATCGACTTCACCCAGGAAGTGGCGGTAGCGATCGAGGCCCGTGCCCGCCAGATCGCTCAGGGCCTCCTGGGCGACGATTGCAGGCGAGAGGAAGCGGTAGCGCTCGACCAGGTTCTGCTGACCAAGCAGCTGGCGGTCATAGCGGGCCATCACCGGGGCGATTGCTTTATCGACCGTCTCGCGCACTGCCGTGCTGCGCAGGGCGAAGCTGCTGGTGTCCACTTTGGTGTTCTTGGGCAGCAACTCTGGGTGGTCTTCATAGTAGCGGGCGAGCAACTGGTTACCCTGGGCGGTGGCGGCACTCGAAGCCTCGCGGATGGCCTGGATCAGTTCCACCCGCGAAGGCACGGGGCTCAAACTGGTTACTGTCACATTGAGAGCGGCCGGGATGACCACGACGAACACCAGCCAGAGCCCGACAAGCCCCACGGCGTTGGTAGCAGAACTCTTACCCAGAGCGTTGACTGCCGCTGCCAGGGCAAACCAGAAAGCTCCGTAAAAGAGCACCACCGCGCACCAGAGCCCCAGGCGCAGCGCCGTATCCCCTTCAAGCAAGTTAGCGCCGCTCAGCACCGCACCGAGCAGCGAACAGACCACCGCCAGGGCGAGCACAATTCCGCCGCGCAGGAGGATCTTGCCCAGCACGATTTGCCTGAGGGCCACCGGTTGGGCGAGCAGCATCGCGAGGGTTCCTTCGTCGCGCTCCGCTGAGATCAGGTTGTAGCTGAGGGCAAGGATCAAAAGCGGGTAGAGGTAGACGATCACAAAGGCGAAATCGAAGCGTCCGACCAGCAGATTGGTCGGGTTTTCCAGTTCGTTGTTGTAGAGAAAAGTTTGCTTGTTGAGGGTGCTGACTTTGAAGTAGTAGGGGTAGAGATCGCTCTGACCGACAGCAAGCGGGGCCAGGGCACCTGGGGGCATCGCTGCGTAGCGGGTGCCTTTGTTGTTGCCCACGGTTCGCGCCTGGCGCGGGTCGGCAAAAGCGTCGCCTGTGAATTTCTCCTGCCCCTGCTCGATCGCGGTGAGGGAAGCTTTGAGCTTGTTAAACCGGGTCACTTCTTCTGAGCGGGCGGTGGCCAGGGTCGCATTTTGGAAGCGGACCCAGGCAAAGCCATTTAAAAGACCGTAGCCAATCAGCAGTGCAAACAAACCCGTCACCACCCAGATGGCTTTGTCTGCCACCAGGTTGCGCCATTCGTACTTGAGGATCGATCGGAGCATCTTTAGACTTCCATCCGGGTGGCGGCGTAGAGGGCGGCGAGGGTACTGCCGATAAGCCAGACGCCAAAGCAAACCAGGCTCCAGACTTGCGCGGCAAGGACTGAGGGAAGTGGAAGGGGAGCATATTCAAAATCGGGAAGCGAGCGGTAAACCTCGCTTGTCGCCTTGTGATCCGCGTCTTTGTGCAGGGTGACGTCGTCGTTCATTGCCTTGATCATCACCCGGCGGTACGACTCGGCAGCGGTAGCAAAGTGTCGGTGCTGGGCAAAGTCGGTACCTGAAAGTCCCATCGAGAGGGAACGAATCGCCAGCAGCGGTGCAAAGATTGCCCCGACCTGGTGTAAGGTATTTTGCCGCTCGAAGCGATCCCAGAGGGCACCAAAGTGTTTGTCGTAGACCCGATAGCCGTACTCTTCGCTCGCCTGGAGGGCAACGCCTGCGAAATTTATCGGCAGGTCTTCGAGCTTTTTCGCGCCGTACTGCTTGAGGACGCTTCGTTCGAGAGCCTGGGTGCGCTCGTCCTGGGAACTATGGCCATCCATGCCCTTGGCGATGTCGTCACTGACGGATTTGGCAAATTCCAGGGCCGAGGGAGTCGGGTAGAGCCAGCGGGTCAGATCGGTGGCCACCCGTGGTGCCACCAGGCTCTGAAGTATCCAGAAGCCCAGGAGGGCGACCAGGGCGAACCTTGACGATTTTGCCCAGGCGGAGACAGCAAGGGCGACCGCGATAAACAAGGTGTAGTAGCCCAGATAGCTCAAGGCCAGCAATCCCAGGCGCGGGGTGCTCATCGCCAGGCTCTCAGGACCTGAGGCCAGAGCCAGGGCACCAAGGCCAATCACCGTCGCCGGTACCAGTAAGACAGCTAGAGCAGCCAGCACGCCCAGAGCCTTCCCCAGGGCCAGGTCGCGCTTTGCCACCCCGAGGCTCACCAGTTGCTTGAGGGTGCCCTGTTCGCGCTCACCGGCGAAAGTCGAAAAGCCGAGCAAGATAATCAAAAGTGGCAGCAGCAACTGCAGTACGGTGGCGGCGGTCAACTCGCTGAAGCGCTGCACCGCCGTGGCATCCTGGGCAGGACGGTAGCGAAAGTCGTTTTGCTTGTGGGCTTCGAGCCAGACTGCCACTCCCACGTAGTCGTCCACGCCCTGATCGACAAACGAGAGGGGCAACTTCGGCTTGAAGGCATAGACGCCGTAGTGCGCGGCCGAGTGCGGGTTTTTAGGCTCCTGCTTGAGCCACTGCTCGCGGGTGGCGCGCTGGGCGGCTGTGTGCTGGGCGCTGACGTCGCTGTAGTGCTTCCAACCCATCAATAAAGCAGACAGCAACAATACCAGCACGATGAGCGCCCCGCCCCGGAAGCGGCCATCGCGGACCATCTCGGTGAATTCTTTGCGGGCAATCCGGGCAATCATCGCTTTACCCCCTGCATCGCTCCCCCGGCCATGCTCTCCAGGTACAACCGCTCCAGTTGCTCGTAGCTGAGGTCCTCGGTGCGTGCGGTCGTGAGCAATTTCCCGGCGCTCATGATCCCGACGCGGGTCCCGGCCTCTTTGGCCCGAAACAGGTCGTGGGTGGCCATCAACACCGCCACCCCCGAAGCACCGAGGCGCTTCAGGAGTGCCGAGAATTCGTTTGAGGCTTTCGGGTCGAGGCCAGAGGTCGGTTCGTCGAGGAGTAACGCCTCGGCCTTCTTGGCAATTGCAATCGCAATCCCCACTTTCTGGCGCATGCCTTTCGAGTACGTCCCGACCCGGCGGGTGGCCGCTTCTTGCGGCAGCCCCACTTCATCGAAAAAGCCCAGCAACGCGGCTTTGGAGTAGCTGTCCTGACCGGCCAGGGCACTGAAGTATTCGAGGTTTTCGAGGCCCGTCAGGTTGCGGTAGAGCATCACCTGCTCAGGAATGTAAGCCACAAAACGCTTGGTGGCGAGCGGATGGCTCTGGACATCCAGGTCTTTAATCCTGGCGCTGCCGGAGCTTGGAGCGACGAAACCCAGGAACAGGCTAATCGTCGTCGTCTTACCTGCCCCGTTTGGTCCGAGCAGGCAAAAAATTTCGCCCGGCTCAATGCGCAGAGAAAGCCGGTCGAGGGCCAGGGTGGCGTTGGCGTAATGCTTGGTCAATTCGACTGCTTCGAGCATCAATTATTTCCTCGGCAAAAACCGGTAGTGTCCGCCCACCGGCTACGGGGATTTTGGTAGGCGGCCGAAGACATGGTTTGCAAAAAGCGCGTCCATCGGTCCGGTGCGAAACAAGCATATTGCGCTCCAGCAGAGAATTCTGTCCCCCACCGGGGGATGGGGATATCGCGATTTCAGGATGTAGTCCACAATTCCGGTGCGGGTTTATTCGAGGTCAATATGTTGTCAATCCAGGACAAATACAGCGTCTACAAGAACTTCTCTTATGCATTTAGTCTTAGTTTGCTTATCGCAGGGCCCACCACTGCCGAGGTGATCGCCACCCGTGATACCCTGCTGGGTCCTTCCCATGCGGCCAGGGATCTGTCCCCACCCTCCGAGCAAACGATTGCTCAGGCCAGTGCACCTCCGCCTGCCCAGCCGAGCCGCGACGAGACCCCGACCCTCGATGAAACCCTGGTGGAAGGCGAACTGACCCGCCGCCGTTCGACCCCGGTCTACACCATCAACGAGGCTGAAATTCGCCAGAAAGGCGCTCAGAACCTCGCCGATGCGCTGCGCGGCCTGCCCGGATTTGCGATCAACGATGCCGGTCGCGGTGCCGATTTTCACAACGGTTCTTACTACCGGGGAGCGGCAATCGGCCAGAACGCCCTGCTCGTCAACGGCCGACTGGTGAAGACGGGGCTTAATTCAAGCCACGGTGCCACCGACCTCAACAGCATCCCGGTCGAAGGCATTAAGCGGATCGAACTGCTCGGGCCGGGGGCAGGAACGACCCTGTACGGCTCGGAGGTGATTGGCGGTGTGATCAACGTGATCACTGAAGAAGGCCCGAAGATTCCGACCCTGCGCAGCGCAATTGAGTACGGCTCCTATGGCGAATCGAACTATCGGGCAGGCTACGGCGGTACCGACGGCAAGACCAGCTATAACCTCGGCTACCAGAGCTACGGGGCAACCAACGACTTTCTGGTGCCCTTCGGCTCCACCAACCGCGACTCCCTGACCGGCCGACTCATGAACGCCGATCTATACACTGCCAGCTACCAGGGAAGCTTTACCTACCGCTTCGACGACCGCAACACGCTCACTTTCGATGCCCTCAAAACCCTCAGCCGCAAAGGTCTGGTAATCGGGGACTCCAAAGACCGCCTCAACCGTGATGCCCTCAACACCGGCCTCACCTGGCGCACCGAACTGGGAGAGGGAAAAGATTCGGTGCTCACGACGACCTTGAGCTACCTGGACGACTACTTCAGCACCTACGGTCCAATCCGGCCGACATTTTTCAAATCCACCGACCTTTCTTCCAAGTTCTACATGGCCCGGGTCGATCACACCTGGCGCACCAGCCCCGGCAATACCCTGCAGTGGGGCGTTGATGTCAAGCACAACACTTTTACCAGCGACACCAAAAACAGCAGCCCCAATCCGACTTTTGCCAACCTGAGCCAATTCACCGACGCCTCGATTACCAACGTCGGCCTGTTTGCCCTCGACACCTGGCGCATCGTGAGCGGAGTGCAGTTGGATTTTGGCCTTCGCCAGACTTTCGACAGCAAATTCGGCAACTACCTCAACCCGAGCATCGGCGCGCGCTGGGACATTGTGCCCGAGGTCGCCCTGCGGGCGAGCTTTGCCACCGTCCAGCGCAACCCCGGCCCGGATGTCCTTTTTGCCCCCGACGCGGCCGAAGGCTTCTTGCCCAACCCTGACTTGAAGGCCGAGCGGGGAACGACCTACAACGTCGGGTTCGACTTTCAGCCCAGCCGGAGCTGGAGCGCCCAGGTCACCTATTTCGGCAGCCTAATCTCCGATCGGATCGGCAACGAAGCCCTCAATGACGGTTCGGGCCAGAGCCGTCGGGCCAATATCGGCGCAGTAGGCACCAATGGCGTCGAGGTCGGCTTGCGCTGGCAGGTAAGCCCCCAGTGGTCCACTTTTCTCAACTACACCTATACCAAGGTCAAAATCGAGCCTGGCCGCTTCCTGGGAACGCTGCGCTTTTTACCCGAGTCGGTGGCACTGCTGGGTATCGGCTATCAGAACGAGGGCCTGGAGGTCAACACCTTTGTCAACTTCAACAGCGGTGCGGCCCGGACCAACGACCTGGGCAGCTACACCCCGGGCTACACGACCGTAGACTTGCGGGCAGCCATCCCCCTGAACCGGGCGTTGGCGCTGACGGTCTACCTCGCCAACCTGGCAGACACCCAGTACGAGCGGGTCAACACCTTTTACACGCCCGGAATCACCTACCGGCTCGGTCTACAGGCCGGTTTCTAGGTTCGCGCAAGCGAGGCTGGATAGCCCGACATCTGGAAGCTCTGCTTCTGGCCCAGTGGTTGACATCTGAGCATGCAGTAGGCAAAGATGGTATTCGCGCCAGTGAGACCCCGTAGCTCAATTGGTTAGAGCGCCGCCCTGTCACGGCGGAGGTTGACGGTTCGAGCCCGTTCGGGGTCGCTTGTTTAAGAACAAACTTATCCTGGGACAGAATATATCTGTCCTCGGGGTGGGTCTCTTCATAACCGACTTCTGATATCTTCTGTATATCTCGATCCAGTCGAGTGACTGTACCAACTTCTGCGGGGTGTTGAGCTTCCATGGGTCCGGTACAGGATTGACGCCTGCCTGGCCGAGATAGACCAAAACAGGAGCTACACAGATGCGCAATCACTTTTTCGTTCAGATGTTGTCTGTCGCGTTTGCGACCACACTTTTAGCCGGAGCTGCCGCTGCCCAGACGGCAACTACGACTGCAACCGGCGGTACGGCAGTGCAGGGAGCAAACGGCGGTCGTGCTTATTCAGGTCCGCGCGTGAAAGCTGTTCAAGGACCGAATGGCCGGACCAGCGTTCGGACGGCTCGCGGCACGGTGAAGAGTGGCCCGAACGGCTCTTATGCCCGTGGACCCCAGGGAGCCGTCGCCAAGGATGCTAACGGCAATGTCTACACCAAGCCGAGATAGCCGACCATGATGGTCGCCCTCGGCAGGCCGGGCTAGGCGCGGCTCTCGCCGAGGGTGACCGGTACCTGAATGCGCTGGTTGTCGCGGATGACTGTCAGGGTGACGCGCTCACCCGGTTTGTGTTTCTGAATGGCAGTGGTCAGAGCCTGGGCGTCTTCCACCGGCTGATTATCGACGGCCACGATCACATCGCCGCCCACGATCAAGTTCAAGTTGCCCTCCGTCACCTGCCGATTGCCACCGCGCAGACCGGCTTTGGCCGCTGCGCCGCCGGGAACCACCTCGGCAATCAGTGCACCGCTCTCGACGGGGAGTTCGAGTGCCTGAGCAACCGGCGGGACTAAAGTCTGCACGGAGACGCCGAGCGAGGCGCGGCTGACCCGGCCACGGGCAATCAGTTCCGGCACAATCTCACGAACCGTAGCGACCGGAACGGCAAAGCCGATACCGGCACTCGAACCGCTCGTGCTAAAGATCGCGGTGTTGACGCCGATGAGTTTGCCGGAGTTATCGAGGAGCGGACCGCCCGAGTTGCCGGGGTTGATGGCGGCGTCGGTCTGGATCAAGTCGCGCAGGGTGCGCCCGGCACGCTCGGAAGCAAGTTCACGGTTGAGGGCACTCACTACGCCGGTTGTCAGGGTGCGGTCGAGACCGAAGGGGTTGCCGATGGCGAGCACCTTGCGGCCCACCTGCAGGCTGCGCGAATCGCCGAGAGCAATGGTTGTCAGCCCCTGGGGCGGGTTGGCGATCCGGATCACGGCGAGGTCGTTGTCGGGGTCGGCACCGATTAATCGGGCGGAGTAGCGCTTGCCGTTGGCGAGGGTCGCTTCCAGGCGGTTGGCGTTGCGCACGACATGGTAGTTGGTGAGGATATCGCCCTGGGCATCCAGGATACTGCCCGAGCCGGTGCCCTGCTGGGGCTGGGCACGCAGGAAGTAGTCGTTGCTCACCACCGTCGAGGTGATGTTGACTACGGCGGGGCTGACGCGCTCGTAGATAGCGATATTATTTTGCTCGTCGTTGCTCAAAACAGCTGGCGGCGCAGTGGCTGTCGGGCTTGCAGCAATTGGAGCCGGGGCACTCGTCTCAAGGGGGGTCGCGGGAGGAACGGCCCGCCCGACGGCAAAATAACTGCCCGCCGCTCCACCGGTCGCCGCGAGCAGTGCGATCACCAATACTTCACCCGGTCTGAAAGTCTTCACAGCAGGGCACTAAACTCCAGTACCAGCGTACCGCATCGGTCGATGTGCCCTCTCCATCCCGCAGGCACTACAACGGTCGCCTCGGGCATATCGATCAGGGCTGGACCTCTGATTGCGCTGCCTGCCCCAAGGCGCGTGCGGTCGAAAAGAGGCACGGTTTGAAACTTTCCGGCAAACCAGGCGGTACGGGAGCCGGGTGAGCTTTCAGGAGCAACCTGGGCGCTCAGCACCGGTAGGGCGACGCTTTCACTCGCAGCGAGCCTGGCCTGCACGACTTCAATTGCCTGGGCCGCATCCTCCCAGCCGTAGCGCTGCCGGTGCAGGCTGTGAAAAGCGGCGGCCACGCTCGCGAGCGAAATAGAGGGCTCGACCGGCATGCTCAGTTCAAAAGATTGCCCCCGGTATCGCAAATCGAGCGTATACTCGCGCATGCTGAGGGAAGCGGGTGCCCGTTCAAGCAGGGGGGCAAAGCACTCTACCCACTCTTCACCCAGATCGCTCAGCAGGCGCAGGATAGCACGCGAATCGTCCTGCCGGAGGGGTGAGACAGCAAGCCCCAGGGCTGAGAGTACGCCGCCCGCTTCCGGGACGAGCGCGGTCGTAACCCCGATGGCTTCGGCCAGTTCAAGACCGTGCATCGGTCCTGCCCCGCCGAAGGCCAGCAGGGCCAACCGGCGCGGATCGATGCCGCGCTCAATGGACATCAATCGCAGGGCTGCCACCATATGCGTATTGGCGATTGTTCTGATGCCCTGGGCGGTCCGGTCGGCGCTCAGGCCCAGGGTTTCTCCAAGGCGGGTGATCGCCCGGACGGCGGCCTCGCGGTCAAGCCGCACCGAGGCACCGAGCACGGCACCGTCTGCCAGATAGCCGAGATAAAGGTTGGCATCGGTGACTGTGGGCTCCGTACCGCCGCGCCCGTAACACACTGGTCCGGGTAGAGAGCCGGCCGAGTGCGGGCCGACCCTGAGTGCTCCGCCCGCATCGGCCCAGGCAATCGAGCCGCCCCCGGCACTCACGGTGTGAATATCGATTTGCGGCAGGCGCACCGGGTAGCCGGCCACGGTCGCCTCGCTCATCGTCGCCGGTAGTCCGGCCCGGATGAGGGAGACATCGGTGCTGGTACCGCCCATGTCAAAAGTGAGAACGTCCGCGTACCCCGACTGAGCAGCGACAAAGGCGGCCCCGCGCACACCGCCCGCTGGCCCTGAAAGCAGTGCTGCCGCCCCACGCGCCGCCTCGATAGTTGTCACCCCGCCGCTCGACTGCATGATCTGCGGTATGGGCAGGCCCCGTATCCGGCAACGCTCCCTCAGGCGTGCCAGATAGCCTGAGAGTGTCGGACTCAGATAAGCATCGACCACGGTCGTACTGAAGCGTTCGTATTCCCGAAATTCAGGAGCGACCTCGCAAGAGAGCGACAGGTGTACTGCCGGGAAAGCCGCCTTCAAGCGCTCAGCTACCCGCTGTTCGTGCTCGGGATAGCGAAAGGCAAACAGTAATCCGACCGCTATCGACTCAATCGTACCGGCTGCTACCAGGGGAGCCAGTTCTCGAAGCAGATCTTCCAGGCTCGCTTCATCGAGGGGAAGCCTGGGACCATCCGGACCCATTCGCTCGCGCACGGTGAAGCAGTGTTCGCGGCGGGTGAGGGCTCGCGGTCGGGGTGCAGTCAGGTCGTAGAGATGGGGCCGGTTCTGGCGGCCGATTAAAAGCAGGTCACGAAAGCCCTCGGTCGTGATAAAGGCAGTCGGGGCTCCCTTGCCTTCGAGCAGGGCGTTGGTGGCGACGGTCATGCCGTGGGCAAATACAGCGACAGCACCTGGTTCCAGGCCCGTGCGGTCGAAGGCGGCGAGCACCGCTTCTGACTGGTCGGCAGGTGACGAGGGCACTTTCGCTGTGACGATGCGGCCCTCGACGAGGGCGACCAGGTCTGTGAAAGTGCCGCCCACATCGACGCCCAATCGAATTGGTTGCACTGGCGCTCTCCTCGTCTACGTGAGTGGGGCCATGTTCGCATTTTTGACTGACAGCAGGCTCTGTGCCGATTGGATAAGTGTCCTCGGAGGCGCAGGCGACCGGGTGTAGCCTGCGTAGATTGCAGAAGCGGCTCTACAGGTTTTCAGCATGTTTAGGGGAATCACGTCTTTCGGCCTTGGGATAGCAGTACTCTCGCTTATTGTCTTCAGCCTGCTGCGGTGGCTGAATATTCCGTCCGGCAACTTCATCGACTGGCTGGTGGGCATTGCCGCCTTCGAGTGGCTGCTCATCATCACGACAGTGCCCTGGAATATCCACTTCGAGGCCCGGGAAGTGCTGGCCGAGGCCGACCGCTCCCGGACAGTGGGCATTGCCGTCATCGAATCGGACCTCAGCTACACCCGCAAAATTGCCTCCGGGTTCTTGGCTGTCGCCCTTGGGCTGCATCTGGTCTCGACCGGGGTGCTCTATGCCCTGGCAGTGTTCGGAATCAGCAGCGTCGGCTATATCGGCTCGGCACTCGCGTTGCTTCTGACAGTGCTCCGTCCGACCATTCGCGGGGCCGATTATATTTTCGTCCGGCTGCGTTCTGTACGGCAGGCCGTCCTCTATCCTCGCGAGGACGTGCAGGCTCTACGTGCCCGCATCGAGTCTTTAGAAGAGCACTTTACGTTGCAGCAAAAGCAACTGGCCACCCACGCGGAGCAACTGGCTGAAACCGGTGAAACCCTTGCAGCACAGGCAGCACTCCAGCGCGAAGAGCGGGCCGAGAACCATCAGGCCCACGAACGTCTGGCCCGCGAGGCGCGCTCGGCCATCTCGCAACTGACAACTGACGGTCAGTTTCTAGACCACGTCCGCGAAATCCTCCGCTTCTTTAAAACTGCCTGAGTCGGCATCCCAGTCTTCCAAAAATGCTTCCAGTACCGGCCGCACCCCTGTACTCACCCGGTCGTAGCCGAGCGGATAGACCGGCAAGCGCCGCCGCAACTGCCAGCCGGAACTCTTGAGACGTCGAGCGAGTACCCCCGGTCGCGGATGGTCGTAATCGGGGTTGACCACATCCACCGGCCCAATACCACCCAGATCGCGGGCACCCGCCTCTAGAAAAGCCAGCAAATCGCTTACAAGATTTGGCGGAATCTGGATGACGACCGTCTCCGGCAGAATTGCGCGTGCGCAGCGGACCAGGTTCAACAGTTCCGGTTCACTGAAAGGTTTTGCCGTCCAGACCTGGGCACTGCCGGGACGATGAGGCTGAAGGATTACTTCTTGAATGTGACCGTAGCGGCGCTGGATCTGGGCAATCGTCTCCAGGGTCGCAAGTCGTTCGTCGGCGCTCTCACCGATACCGAGCAGCAGGCCGGTCGTAAACGGGATACCCAATTCTCCCGCCCATTCGAGCTGTTGGACACGCAGGGCCGGGACTTTACTGGGAGCGTGGCGGTGGACCGTTTCCAGCAGCTTTTCGCTACAGATTTCCAGCATCAGACCGAGGGAGCAATTTACCTGCTGGAGCGCCCGCATCTCCTCGAAGTGCAAAATGCCGCAGTTGGTGTGCGGCAGGAAGCCAAGATCGAGCGCTGTCCGGCAGATGCCCTCGATCATGGCAAACCAGTCGGCGCGGCGGCGGTCCTGCGGGTGCACTTCGCCTGAGAGGACGAGCACTTCGATGACCCCACGCTGCCGGAGCGGTGCGAGTATCCGGCCCGCCTCAGTAGGACTAAGCCAGGGTGCTCCCCGGTCGGCGCGAAAATTGCAGTAGCCGCAGCGGTTGAAGCACTCGTGGGTCGGCACCACCGTGAAGGACGGACTGTAGGTGACGATGCGCTCGCTCACAGGGTCACCCCCACCTCAAGGAGCAGTTGTTGCACCCCGCCGAGATCGAGATTGGCAGCGATTACGCTCGGGTTGATGGGTGAATAAGGGGCGCGCTGGCGGTCAAGGCTCAACAGCTCGGATTCTAACGGTGGAATCGGTTCGCCCGGATCGGTCGGGGTTGCCCGCGTCAGGTAGCTTGAGGCTCCGCGAAAGACGAGGACTTCTTCTTCTGAACCTTCAACGAGGACGCGCAACAGGAGCACCTCGTTTGGGCGCTTGCGAGTGTAGGCTTCGAGGGCTTCACCGAGCAGCACGGGCTACCTCCACTGTGGTTGCTGCCAACCCCTCAGTTTAGCGGCTGGAGCCTCGGTAAGTGCCTAAGTCATGCCCTTAGCGCGGAAGGCTTCGAGTTTGAGCGGTTTGCGCGGTTCGCCGGTAAAGAAGACGCGCAAGTTGAAGGGCACACTTTTACCGTTATCGAGGTCCGGTAGACCGCCGACCCGCCCTTCTTTAAGCGTCGTACCCTCGACATCCTGAATGATGCCGTAGAGATTGATGTTGCGAAGCGGGCGGGTGCTGCCGTTACGGGCCTGACCTGCCACCTGGTAGCAAACCAGGCTGCGTTGCTCGGGCGGGAGCCTGGTCACGACCTTGGGGTCGCACGGCCGAATTGACAGGTCGCTCACATCAATTTTGACCGGTTCGAGCTGGACGCTCTTACAGCCAAATAGCAGCAGATAGGCAAGGCAAGGGAAAAGTTTAACGAGGGGCATCAAGGGCCAGGAGTTTTGCTCTAGTTTCCCATAGAGCCAGGATCGGTACCATTGGTTCTGGCACCTCAGGTGCGGACACCCGTCTGAACCTGCCACAGGCTCGCGTACAGCCCGCCTTTCTCGACTAGTTCACCGTGTCGGCCACGCTCGACGAGTTGTCCCCCGTCCATGACGTAGATGCAATCGGCGTTGCGTACTGTCGAGAGGCGATGGGCGATGG
>JANNPH010000171.1:0-1877 GCA_031399965.1 Gloeobacteraceae cyanobacterium SOY_34_metabat_159
CCAGTACTGTCGCGACCCGTGAAGCCCAGACGTAGTGCGCCTCGGTGCGGTCGCGCTGCAAGAAGCGCTTGTAAAAGTCGTTAATCAGGTACGACGCCCCCCAGTTGAGGTGGGTGGCAATCGTAGACATGTAAGCAGCCGCGAAAGCCGCAATCATAAAGCCGCGCCAGACCGGCGGTAGGACGTCAATCATCACGCGCACGTAACCCGATTCGGGGTCCTCCAGTTTTGGATAGAGCACCATCGAACACAGAGCAACCAGGATCCAGGGCCAGGGCCTGAGGGCGTAGTGGGCGACGTTGAACCAGAGGGTGGCAAGCAGCGAGTCCTTTTCACTGCGGGACGAAAAGATGCGCTGGGCCACGTAGCCGCCGCCGCCCGGCTCCGCTCCCGGTGACCAGGAAGCCCACCAGTTCATGCCGATATAGACCAGAAACATCCCGAGGGGCATCCAGGGCGAATCGAACGAGGGCATGATCGAGAGTACCGGGTCCGCCATACCGTACTGCGCACTAAGCCCCGCCTTGAGTCCTTCTACCCCACCGACCCGCTCCATCGCAAAGACCGCGAGCGCGATGCAGCCGGTCATCTTCAGCACGAACTGAAAAGCGTCGGTCCACAAGATTCCCCAGAGACCCGAGAGCACTGTGTAAATGCCGGTGATGCCGAAGCAGAGAATGACTGCCTGCCAGCGGTCGATGCCGAGGCTGAGACCGAGAATCTTGGTCATCGCCAGGGTCACCCAGCCCATGATGAGCGAGTTGATGGCGACACCCATATAGAGACCACGAAACCCGCGCAGCACCGCTGCCGGACGACCGCCGTAGCGCAGCTCGACAAATTCGACGTCCGTCAAGATGCCCGCCCGGTACCAGAGGCGGGCGTAGAAGAAGACCGTGAGCATACCGCTCATCAGGAAGCTCCACCACAGCCAGTTGCCGGCGACGCCATTTTTGACGACGATGCCGGTGACAGCGAGTGGGGTGTCGGCAGCAAAGGTGGTGGCCACCATCGAAGTGCCCGCGAGCCACCAGGGGACGCTGCGGCCCGAGACGAAAAATTCGCTGAGGCTCTTACCGGCCCGCCCGGTGAACACGATGCCCATCACCAGGGAGATGACCAGGTAAGCGACGATGATGAACCAGTCGAGCCAACCGAGTTGCATAGAGCGGCACGGATAAATGTCTGAGTCATATTAGTGCCTCGGCGCGTTTTTGTTTACGGCCTCCTCTGAAAGGGCCACGACTGGGAGCCCAGGCAGAAGTCAGGCGTCGATTCAGCCGTGCTGTGCTCTGGGATATGACCATTCCCGGCACTAGTTCTACCGTTTTTGGTAAAACTGTGGAATAATTAGAGATCGCGCAAAGAAATAGAGGAAAGCTCGATGGCGAAGCCTGGTGCCCGCATCATCATTACCCTTGAATGTACAGAGTGCCGGACGAACCCGTCCAAGCGTCGTACCGGCGTTTCGCGCTACACGACCCAGAAGAATAAGCGCAACACGACGGGCCGCATGGAAATCAAGAAGTACTGCCCCAACTGCAACAAGCACACCACCCATAAAGAGACGAAGTAGCCATGACTTTTGGATACCGTGGCAAGCGGGTTTCGCCGATCCCGCCCAAGGACAAGATCGACTACAAAGAAGTCGATATGCTCCGTAAATTTATTACCGAGCGCGGCAAAATCTTGCCCCGCCGCATCACTGGCCTGACCGCCAAGCAGCAGCGCACCCTCACGGTCGCCATCAAGCGCGCCCGGATCATGGCCCTGTTGCCCTTCGTCAACCAGGAAGGCTAGTCGCCAAACCGTCGCGGTTTGATTTTTGCCCGGTTGTCTGGCCCTTGCAGACAACCGGCTCATTTTTTTAAGCAGAT
>JANNPH010000183.1:0-19734 GCA_031399965.1 Gloeobacteraceae cyanobacterium SOY_34_metabat_159
CCACTGCCGGTCCGTTGCTCGCGGTGAAGGTGCCCTCGTAACTCAGTAATTGAATGACTGTGTTGTTCGGGCCAACGAGGGCAATACCATCGTTCGGACCGTTCTGAAGGCCGACGGCTGTCACTGAAACGGTACCGAAGCCGTTTTGCTGGTCTGGAATCGTGCCGCTCAGGGTGCGCGTGTCGTAGGTCACCGCGGCCGTGGTCGTGTTGCCGTTGTAGAACACGAGCGAGTAACCCGCGAGGTTCGTGCCTGCCGGTCCCGCAATTTCGATGGTCTCGCCCGCGTCAGCCCCCGTGTTGTCGTAATGAATCTCGTTGATGAAGATGGTGGCCGGGTTCTGGGTGAAGGCTCTTACCGGCAGTAGGGCTGACGACAACAGCGAGCCGATGAGGAGGCTATGGGCTAGTAGTCTCGCGCCCAGGGGGAAAGCGTTTCTGGCGACATTCACAAGGTTTCTCCAATAGGATCGGTGCCGAGAAGCAGCAAGGCCAAAGATGAACCTAACTCCCAGCCTGCAAGAACCCTTGTATTGCTCAAAACAATCGACCAGTTAGCCCCTCAAGCTATTGAACTGGAGGTTGTAGTTTTGTTAAGCTAGAAGCAGATATGCGCCTTGAGACCGATGACTTTTTTCAATCCCGCTGAGCCGGTCCTGCGCCGCAAACAGCATCATCTCGATTTACAAGACCGCCGCGGGCTGCTCTCGCTTCAACTTAAACTCGGCCCCCTGGAGATTGACACGGTCTTCACGCGCATCGACCAGGTTTTCATTCTCTGGGGTGCGCTCTGCGCGTTGATTTTTGGGACTGCGCACTTCGTAGCCATCGACTGGAGCGCTCAGGCCATCTTCTGGTCGCTGCTCACTATTCTGGGTACCGCGCTGACCGTACACAATAGCTGGTTCTGGGCCTCGGTCGAGCGCGCCGTCCCCATCGTGCTCGGCTGGGTAGGGCTGATGCTTGCCGGATTGGTGCTCACTGATTTGAGCATCGCGTTTGCCTGGGGCGAAGTCATGCTTCACCTGGGTGCCCTCTGGCTTGGTCTGAGTGCCGTGGGCTACCTGGCCACCGGACTTGCGCTGCGCTCACGCGCATTGCTCTGGAGCGGTCTGGTCCATGTGGCTGCCGCTGTCGCCGCTTTCAATGTTTCCGAATGGCAGTTTCTACTGGCAGGCCTGGTGCTATCGGGTTGCCTTCTCGTCCTTGGCTCAACGCAGTGGGACATGCGCCTACCAATCGCCTATGCCCTCGATCGAGAAGGACTGCTGTACAACCGCGAACAGCAGGCCCTGCGCCAGTCGGTGGTTGAAAGCAGGCGCTGAATATCCAACTGATTGCACCCGATTAAAACGGCTATCTATCCCGGCAGTCCGAGTTCGCTCTACTGTCACGATCGATTGGCCGTTTATTCGAGAGCCATCTGCTGCTTGCGGTTAGGGAGCATGGAGTTTTTGACCGCCGGCCCAGATGTAGTGACTGATCCAGTCGCCCTGCCTTCTAACCTGTCGGGCTTTAAACCTGCTTCAGGCAACAGCCCGGTTGCTGTCGGCACGTCAGTGTGCGTGAGGTGGGGAGCTTTCAGCTGCCGCTCGACATCAGCAAACACCGCTGCATCGCGGTGAGAAAGCCGGTTGGTGAGGAGTTGCCCATCTTTGATTTTGAAGATTTCACCCCGTTCATCGCGAGTGGATACGCTCAGGGTGTTGTCTTTCTGGGCAATGTCGTAGCTGAGCCCCCGGTAGGAGCGCTCACCACTTGCCGTATCTTTGCCCTTGCGGTCGAGGATGGTACGGGCAGCGCGCTCGAAGGCCCGTGCTCGGCCCGTGTGGGGTGGCTTGCCGATATGGGGCAGCGGATCGACCGGTCGATTGCCGTCGCGCAGTTCAAAGTGCAGGTGCGGACCGGTCGAGCGACCAATGTTTCCTGACCTTGCCACCTGCTGACCCTTCTCGACCGTCTCGCCGACTTTTACCTGCAATTTGCTGAGGTGGGCGTAGCGAGTCTTCCAGCCTCGCTGGTGAGCAATATCGACCGTGGGACCATAGCCCTTGCGGTAGCCGGCGTGGGTGACCGTTCCTCCTTCAGCAGCGTAGACTGGTGTGCCGACCGGCACCGGCAGGTCGATGCCTGCATGCATGCGCTGTTTGCCGGTAAACGGGTCGCGCCGAATGCCCATCCGGCTACTGACGCGGCGGTACTGGTGCTTGAGCGGGTCTGTGAGATTTGGGGCTTCTGGTGGCATGGGTGCGCTCCGGGTGCTGGAGGGCAGCCTACCCAACTATCGCCGGACCAGGCAAATTCAGCGCTGCTTTACACCGCCCACCAGACAGGCCAGACACCCGACCCGGCTATCTTGAGAAGTGACGCACCGGATGGCAACCGTGGACCCTTACGACTGGATCAAAGCGGATTTGCAGACATTACACCGGGCAGGCTGGCACCGTTCTCCCAGGAATAGCCCGAGCCTGCCGGGTCCGCGTGTGCAGTGGGAGGGGCGCGAAGTCATCCAGTTTGCAAGCAACGACTATCTCGGGCTGAGTGGCGATAGCCGCCTGATTACTGCAGCCTGTGAGGCAGCGCACCTCTACGGCACTGGGGCCACCGGCTCACGGTTACTGAGCGGTGAACGTCCATTACACCGAGAACTCGAACTTGCTCTCGCAACCTGGAAGGGGACTGAAGACTGCCTGGTTTTCTCCTCCGGGTACCTTGCCAATCTCGGAGTGATCCCAGCCGTGATGGGTAAGCCCGACTTGGTGCTCGCCGACCGGCTCAACCATGCTTGCCTCAATAGCGGTATGCAGTTGAGCGGGGCGACCTCGCTCCACTATGACCATGGCGACCCGGATGCTCTCGAAGCCCTCCTGGACACCCACCGCCACCGCTACCGACGCTGCTTGCTCTGCACTGACTCGGTCTTCAGCATGGATGGCGACCTCGCTCCCCTGCCCCGCATCGCCGCCCTCGCCCATCGCTACGAATGTATGCTGCTCGTCGATGAAGCCCACGCAACAGGCGTGCTTGGAGCAAGCGGAGCCGGAGCAGTCGAACACTTTGCGCTCTCCAGTCCGCTCATCGAGATGGGGACTCTCTCAAAAGCCCTCGGCAGTCTCGGCGGCTATATTTGCGGGCACCGCGAACTCATCGACTATCTGCGCAACCGGGCCAAGACCTGGGTTTACACCACCGGACTCTCACCTGCCGACTGTGGCGCAGCGCTGCGTGCCGTCCAGGTCGTTGCCTGTGAACCTGAACGCCGCGCACAGCTCTGGCGCAATATTCGTAGATTGCAGGTGGGTCTTGCCCAACTTGGTCTTAAACCGCTGCCAGGCGAATCGGCAATTGTCTGTTTGCCTGTGGGCAACATCGAGCACACCCAGAAATTTGCCTCTGGGCTCTTGAGTCGAGGCTTCTACGCCCCCGCCATCCGCCCGCCGACAGTACCGACCAGCCGCATTCGCTTTTCGCTGATGGCCACGCACACCGAGGTGATGATCGATGGGTTGCTCGCGGCCATCGGTGCCCTCAGCATCAGTGCGCCCAGTCAGGCTTGATGGCTTTGCGGCTGTTGAGATAGCGGTCAATCGCCATCGCCGCCACGCACCCGTCGCCCGCAGCGACCACGGCCTGCTTAAATGGCGTGTTGCGAATGTCGCCAACTGCCCAGACACCCGGAACCGAAGTCTGCATCATCTCATCGACCTTGACTCCGCCATCAGGCAGGAATGCCACCTGCCCGCCGACGAAATCGGTGACCGGCTTTGAGCCCTGCAGGTAGACGAAGACCCCTTCGACCGGCAGTTCCTGGCAGGTTGGTTCTCCCATGTGGCAGACCTCGACACCGGTCACACCGGCGTCCTCTCCCTTGATCTTCAGTAGCCGCGTCTTGTTCCAGACTTTGACCGACGGCTGAGCGAGCAAGTCCTGGGCCGGTCCTTCCATCGTGTGCGGGTCTTTTGGAGTGATCCAGTGGACGGTCGAGGCAAACTTGGTGAGTACCTGCGCTTCTTCGATCGCTTCGTGGTTGAGCCCGACGACTGCCACCTCGCGGTTGCGGTAGAAAGCACCGTCGCAGGTTGCACAGTAACTGACGCCGCGGCCCAAAAACTCGGCCTCCCCCGGAATTGAGGCAATCCGGCCCATCGCGCCGGTCGCGAGCACCAGGGCGCGGCCTGTGTAGACACCGTCCGGGGTGTAGACTTTCTTGACCGTGTCGCTGATATCGATGCCATAGACCTGGGAACGCTTGTAAACCGTTCCAAATTCGAGCGCTTGCTGGCGCATCAAGTCCAGCAGATGCTCACCGCTCATTTCACCGAGTACGCCCGGATAGTTGGCGATTTTGTGCGTAATTGCCAGTGCTCCTGCCGCCGGGTTCTTGTCAAGAATCAGCGTCTTAAGCTCGGAGCGGCCTGTATAGAGCGCACAGGTGCAGCCCGCCGGGCCGCCGCCGATAATCACCACATCGTAGTCAAAGCTTTCCATAATCATCGCCTCCGAACTGGCTCATCAAGCCCAATCTTCAGAGTAGTTCTCAAATTGGTCTCAGTCAAAGTTAGCCGTTGCTCGATCGGCCTGGATGCTACAAAGCCGCTTCCACCGGACCACGTGGTTGATTTGCGACAACAGCTGCCGGGTTTGAGGCGATCATCTGCCGGGAATTGCGCGTTTGCCACCCGGCAGTGCGCCTAGGTGCTCCGAAAAAGGGTCGTAATCTTGACCAGCATCGACTGTGACTGAGAATCAGAGTTTTGCGAATTGACTCTCCAGTTGAGAACGGCGTTGAGTGTGTAATTCCACAGGATGCTCACCCCGATCGCTATCAACTGTGCTGCCAGGTAATGAACTTTGAATACCTGGGTCAGCAACAAAAAGCAGCCTAGATTAATCGCGGCACCAACGAGGCAGATTAAATTGAACCGTACCAGTCTGGCGAACCTGGCTGCGAGACCAGGTTCGCGCCTGGAAACCGACTGAAAGGTCCAGGCATCGTTGAAGATGAAGTTGTTGAGAATCGCTGCCTCGATGGCCAGGGTTGCCGCCTGCCACAGCGGCAGGGAAATTTGCTCTTTAAGCCACCAGAGGACGGCCAGATTGACGACAACCCCGGACAATCCGACCACACCAAACTTTAAAAAGCGCTCCAGGTCGCCGACCTGCACGCTCAGCCGAAACAGATGCTGCAAGTACTCCCAGTACTGTTTTGAGGTGACTTTGCTCTCGCCTCCTTCGCGCTCCAGAAAGACGTACCCGACTTCGCCGATTTTGCTGTAGTTGCCTTTGCCGAGCACTTCCAGCAGGATCTTGTAACCGACCGGGTCGAGTGTCTTGCCTTCGATCACACTTTTGCGCAGCGCAAAAAAGCCGGACATCGGGTCGCTCACCTGTCTGGTGACCGAGGGGACCAGGGCCATAGCGAGAAACTGTGCCCCGCGCGAGAGGAAGCGGCGGACAACACTCCAGTCGCTCACCCCGCCTCCATCTGTGTGCCGGGAAGCGACGACGATATCGGCCCCGGCCTCAATCTGGCCAAGCAACTCCCCCAGCACTTCGACCGGATGCTGCCCATCCGCGTCCATTACCACCAGGATTTCACCACTGGCGACTGACCAGCCACGAATCACGGCCGTCGCGAGGCCGCGCTCGGTACGCCGGTGCACCACTTTCAGGTTTGGAAAACGCTCGTCTGCAAGGCGCTGGGCGATTTTCCAGGTCTCATCCGGACTGTTGTCATCGACAACGATAATCTCGTAGGGGAACTGGTACTGTGCGAAGAGTTCCGTGAGCCTGCTGAGCATCTTTTCTAGATTCGCCGCTTCGTTATAGGTCGGCAAGACCAGCGAAACCAGTCTGGCGGGCGCAGCGTTCTTCTGTATCGGCATCCATCACTCCATTTTTCTCAGGCGTGGACCCGACTCGCACGCATCCTGAAGATCCTACTAGACTCCGGTCCAAAACGGAGCGCAATTGGATATGTAGTAGTTCAGGCGATGCTGCCGCGCTTGCGGGTCTCTTTGCGGGAGATGCGCACATCGTTCAGTCCGGCCTTGACCAGGGCCGTTTCGAGCATGGCAAAAAAGCGAGCCCGGTCGCCGCCCTGCACGACGGCCCGGTTGTGGGCCTCGGCGAGGGCGACCGGGTAACCGAAGCCTTTTTCGACCTGGGCCAGGCACGCTCCAAATACCCTTTCGCGCAAGGCCGGGTCGAGGGCCACCCAGCCGGGCATCTCGATGCGGGCAATCTCAGCGCCCACGTTGAGATAGCAAAAATAGACGCGATGCTCGCCGTAGTGTTCGAGGATCTTCGACGTGCTCGTCCAGAGGGCCGAGCGTTCGCCGGGTGCCAGGATCTTTTCCCACAGGCGGCGGTCGCTCAGACCGTGCAGCAGACCACAAGGAGCGCCACGACCGGTATTGCCTGCACAGTGGCGGTCACAGTCGGGGTCGGGGTGGGGACACAATTGCAGCCGCAGAAAGTTCATCCCGTCACAAGAACGCGAAGAACTGATGTAACCCGCGACCGGAACCCCCGCTTCGCGCAGGCGTTGCCAGCTTGCCAGCACCGGCTCCAGGATTGCCTGCTGAGATTTACCGGAAACCTGCTCCAACTGCCAGTGGATAAGCGAGCCGTCCACGAGGGCAACTGCCGGACTCTCCGGAGTCGCGTGGTCGATAGCGAGGTCTGAAAGCACCTCGGTCTCAGCCCGCGAGCGGCGAATGGCCAGGCACTCCTCACCGCTCAGACCCCAGGCACCGTAGAGGTCTTCTTCCTTATAGAAGACTTCCGGCTGAGAATCGAGGAGCGGTCGTTTGCCGGTGCCGTAGTGCAGGCAGACTTTGCCGACGTTAATCAGCGAACAGTAGGCAATTTCGTGGTGGGAAGGCGCGATTTGCGAACCGTCGGTGGCGATCACCGTGTGCACTGGTCCAATTGGTACCACCGGATAGGTGTGTTCAAGTGACTCGACCGGTTCACCAACTAGAAAGGTCACTTTGGGCCGTACCTCGGCGGTGCGCTCGACGACCGATTGCTGATTTTGACGTACCCAGCCGAGCACCCGATGCGCTTCGTCGATGCGGCGGTAGGCCAGGCGCGCCTCCTCGCTCAGTTGGCGGCTGACACCCTGCATCTGGCGTGAGATTTTCAGGAAGTCGAGCATGGTGCTCCAGATGTATGTGGACAGTTGTTATCAGTAACTTATCGCTTCAAGCAAGCGATTGCAAGAGGTCGCTATAGTTTTTCGGCACTTTGTCTACAGCCTGTCCGGCTTTTTTTTTAGGTGAAGCGGTCAGAAACAACCGGCTTAGACCAGCCTCAGGGCAGATTGCGCGCCGGAAGTGCCTCTATCGGTGTGCTGATACGGAGCTTTGTAAGAGCGCATAGGATTGTCGCGCCGTAGCTGATTTGCCGGTTGTCAGGGCAAATCGATCGAGATAAAGCCCCGTTCAGGAGTCGCACTCATGTCGAAACATCCAAACATTCCACCGATTATTGAAAGCCTCGACCACGAGACCAACGACAACGGCATCGAGAGTACGGTCAATATTCTCGGTCATCCCCTGCACCCGGTTGCCTCGATTTTCCCGGTTGCCTTTCTAACCGGCGGCTTCTTGAGTGACATCGGCTACTGGCTGACCGGCGACCCTTTCTGGGCGCGGGCTTCTCTCTGGCTCCTGGGTGCGGGTCTTGCGGGTGGGTTTTTGGCCGCGATCATCGGCATGAGCGACTTTCTGCAGATCAAGCGGGTGCGCGAACGCTCTGCCGGGTGGGGCCACATGATCGGCAACGTCATCGCCCTTGCTCTCACTGCTGTGAACTTTGTGCCCCGAATTTCAGCACCTGAGGGCACGATTCTGCCCTGGGGCATCATCGCTTCGACAGTTGTCGCGACGCTCATCTTCGTTACCGGCTGGTGGGGCGGCGAACTGAGTTACCGGCACAAAATCGCGGTGATTGGCGACAGCAACCGATCTAAGACTTAGGCCCACCGGGACGGACAGTTACACCGTTACGTAATATAAAGGTGAGTGGCAGCACCTTTGCCCGGGGAAATATGTCATCCGCCAACGTCACTTGCCTGTGGGTTGATTCGCTCAAATCGGTCGAGGCCCAGACCTGGAACGCTCTAGTTCAGGACCAGTCGCCATTTCTGGAGTGGGAATGGCTGCGTTCGCTGGAGCTTTCCGGTTGTGTCTCGCCGCGTGAGGGCTGGCAGGTGTCACACTTGCTGGTCTACCGGGGCAAGCAACTGGTGGCGGCGGCCCCGCTCTACCTGAAAGGCCACAGCTACGGCGAATTTGTCTTCGACCATGCCTGGGCGGATGCGGCGGCCCGCATGGGGCTTCGCTACTACCCGAAGCTGCTGGGGGCGACCCCGTTTACGCCGGCTACGGGCTATCGCTTCTTGATGCGTCCAGACGAGGATCCGCAAGAAATGATGGGTCTGATGATGGCGGCAATCGACCAGTTTGCCCACAAAAACCGGATTCTCTGTACAAGCTTTCTCTATGTTGCGCCTGAGGCCCGCGAGTCGTTCCAGCGTCAGGACTGCCTGGAGCGGCTGACCCACAATTACCAATGGGTCAACGGCAGCTACCAGGATTTCGACGAGTACCTGGAGCGCTTCAACGCCAACCAACGCCGCAATATTCGGCGCGAGCGGGCGGCCCTTGTTCGCGAAGGGCTGACTTTTCAAACCTATATCGGCGACAACATCCCACGGGATATGTTCAGCTTCATGTACGAGCTTTACGACAGCACGTGCAGCAAGTTCATGTGGAGCAGCAAGTACCTCAATCGGCGCTTCTTCGACCTGATTAGCGAGAGTTTCCGGCACCGGACCGTTTTTATTGCCGGTCAGAGGGGCGACGATGTACTCGGGTTGTCCTTCAATATTCGCAAAGGCGACTCGATGTACGGCCGCTACTGGGGCTGTACTGAAGAAATCAAGTTTCTGCACTTCAGCACCTGCTACTACCAGCCGGTCGAGACTGCCATCAATCTGGGTGTGCGCGTCTTTGATCCTGGGGCAGGTGGATCTTTTAAGATGCGGCGCGGGTTTGCCGCCACGCCCAACTACAGCCTGCACCGCATCTACCATCCGCGCTTTCGCTCGATCCTCGAAGACCACCTCAAGCAGGCCAACCGCGCTTCTCTTGAAGGAATCGACGCCCTCAACAGTGACCTGCCGATGAAGGATTTGCCTGAACCGGCAATTCAGATCTGAGCAGTGATCTCCATTTGGATTTGATCCCGTAGAATGTAGGGGACGTGAATTTATACCTACTCGATCCCCATGCCTGACACCCGTGTCGTGACGGAGAACCTCTCAGATAGAGAGATGCAGATCCTGGAACTGTTGGCCCAGGGGCTTACCAACGAACAGATCTCCGAGATCCTCGAGATCAGCAAGCGGACTGTAGACAACCACGTCAGCAACATTCTCACCAAAA
Organism: Gloeobacteraceae cyanobacterium SOY_34_metabat_159; assembly: GCA_031399965.1. Classification (GTDB taxonomy): domain Bacteria; phylum Cyanobacteriota; class Cyanobacteriia; order Gloeobacterales; family Gloeobacteraceae; genus JANNPH01. The sequence continues at coordinate 9,455 of JANNPH010000183.1, forward strand.
CCAAGACCAAAAACCGCGTCGAACTGGTGCGCTGGGCTTTGCAGTGGGGCAAAGTCTGCATCGACGAGGTCAACTGCTGCTCCCTCAGCTTCCGCAACGGCAACGGCGACGGTGTCCCGATCAACTGAGTGGCTCCGCCTCTACCTGCCTGGCCTGCCGCTTGCCACCTGTCGGGAATGTGCTGTCCACCTGCGCCAGGTGAGTGAGCAATCCCGGGTGGTCCTGCGCACTGACCCGGTCTTCGACAGCCGCCTCGACCAGGTCGAGTGCATCGCCTTTGCCCCCGTGCATGATCCTGAGGATTGCCGCCGCCTCTGTGCAATCTTGCTCTATTACGCGGCGCGCTACTACGAAACTCCAGGCACCGAAAGCGACCAGCCGCGGCTCAGCGACGGCGAACGCGAATTGATCTTGAGCGCGGAGGCGGACCTATCGGACTTCTTCAAGTCAGTGCACGCTGCCTGAAATCCTCTTAAATCTGTCTATCAAAAACGTGATTCTGCAAAGCCACCTGCAGATACTGAAAGCAGTGCACACTTCTGGGCTGCGGGATGCCGACTATGGCTGCAATCACGACCTCAATTTTTGACCTGTTTAAGGTCGGTCCCGGCCCATCCAGTTCCCATACGATTGGGCCGATGAAAGCGGCCTTCGACTTCTTGACGCGCATCAATGCCCTCAGTGATGAACAGCTCGACCGGGCAGGTGCCATCGAAGTCTTTTTGTACGGCTCGCTCAGTGCCACCGGCAAAGGGCACGGCACCGACCGGGCCGTGGTGGCGGGACTCCTCGGCTGGACACCGGAGCGCTGCGACCCCAGGGCGTTCTCTGCCCTGCTCGGCAGTGAAAGCGACACCTATCCGGTCACCGTCGGCAAGCGGCAGATTTCAATCGGGCTGCAGCACATCCACTTTGTCAAAGGACATCACGATTTCCCCTTCAGCAACACGCTCGTTTTCCAGTTGCAGGGAGAACCGTCCTTTACCCAGGAGTATTACTCGGTTGGAGGCGGCTTTATCCAGCGCAAGGGTGAGGAGTCCCCAGCGGCAGTCGAGCCGCCCTATCCCTATACGACGATGAAAGAACTCAAGCGACAGATGACGGCCCACAGCCTCACCCTTCCAGCGGTCATCCTCGGCAACGAGTCGGCATTGACCGGCCTGAGCGTTTCACAGATTAACCGGCGCATCGACGACATTTACGACTTTATGCACCGGGCCGTGCGGCGCGGGCTGAAGACGAGCGGCCCGCTGCCGGGGTTCATTCAGTTGCAGCGCAAGGCGGCCCGGCTTTTCAAGACGGCCCGTCACCTGTCGGGAAGTGCCGACAGTTTCCTCATTTTCCTCAACGCTTACAGCCTGGCTGCTTCTGAGGAAAATGCCGCCGGACACGTCGTCGTCACTGCCCCCACTTCGGGAGCCTCCGGGGTGATCCCCGGCATCAGCTATCTACTGAAAAAGCACTACCACTACAGCAAGTCGCAACTGCGCGAAGGGCTACTGGCGGCCGCCGCCATCGGCTTTCTCGTCAAACACAACGCCAGTATCTCGGGAGCTGAGATGGGTTGCATGGGCGAGGTCGGCACGGCTTCCGCGATGGGAGCGGCGATGCTTACCCATTGCGCCGGACATCCGGTAGAAGCCGTCGAGGCCGCCGCTGAAATTGCCATCGAACACCACCTGGGCATGACCTGTGACCCGATTGGCGGCTACGTGCAGATTCCCTGCATCGAACGCAACGCCATGGGAGCAGTCAAAGCCTACAACGCCTACTTGCTGGCCAGTTCGGGCAACCACGCCACTCAAAAAATCTCCCTCGATAACGTGATCAAGGTCATGCGGGCGACCGGACGCGACATGTCCAGGCAATATAAAGAAACCTCCGAGGCAGGGCTCGCTTTGAGCAGTACCGAATGTTGAGGGTCAGTGCGTTGCAACTGCCGACAAAGTGCTCTCCGATGAGCAGTATTACTCCTGCGCAATAGCCCACAAAGTGGGGGCCGCTTTCCATCATTCAAGCCAAAAGTATTACCTAACCTCATCTCGTGCGGCATCTTTGGCGACCTTGGACCACACATATCGGTCGTCCTGAGTCAGCGCGTCGAGGAGTTGACAGGCAAATTTAAACACGTTAAGTTTCGTATAGGGTTGCTTACAAAGCTTAATAAAACTCTGTTTACCTCCGCAGCTCCTTCGCAGGCAAAGGCAACCAGCAGGCCTTGTGCCGTTTTAGAACGTGGGGATCTACAGATTGCTTTCCTGACTTTTGCCCTTACTCTGAGGGAGAACAGTGAGATGTGGCTGTCCCCAGGTTTGTTGCTGTCCAGGTTAAAGACAGTTCGCACCTGATTACTTTGGAGGTTTTGATGTCATTTACGCTTGAGTCGGCTCAAGAAATTTTTGCCGGTACTGGCGCTCCTAGCCGGATTCCGGGCATCCTGGCCACTTTCGGCAAGCTCAGCATCGAAGACCGGTTGGCCCTGCTCTGGTATGCCTACACCGAGACCGGCCGCTCGATTACCCGCGCGGCCCTGGGTGTTGCGAGCATGGCCCTGGTGGAAGGTCTGCTGCAGCAGATCAAGGAGATGTCTGCCCAGGAGCAGACCCAGGTGATGATCGACCTGACAAGCCGCGCCGACTCGCCCATCAGCCGCTCCTATGGTTACTTCAGCGCCAACACCAAGCTCGGTTTCTGGTACCAGTTGGCGGAGTGGATGGCCCAGGGCCTGGTCGCTCCCGTGCCGACCAACTACGAGATGTCACCGGCGGCAGTCGAGCTATTCGAGGTGATCAAGAAGCTCGATGGCGGCCAACAGATCCAGGTTCTGCGCGACATCGTCCTGAACATGGGATTCGACGCCACCCTGGCCCCAAGCCCTGCACCGAAGGCAGAGGAATTTCAGTTCGAGCGCACTGAGCCAGTCGATCCCAAGCAACTCAAAATCGAAGGCGTCACCGAACCGGCACCGCTGCGCTACATCGAAGCCATGAATAGAGATGACTTCGACGCGGCGGTCGCTTTGTTTGAACCCAATGGAGCCCTGCAGCCTCCCTTCCAGAAGCCAATCGTCGGCTATGAGGCGATTGCAGCCTACATGCGCGCAGAAGCCCAGGGCCTGAATATGCTCCCGCAACTGGGCATCACGGAGGTCCGGCCGGACGGCTCCAAGCAAATCCGCATCACCGGTAAGGTCCAGACTCCCTGGTTTGGCGTCAACGTGGCGATGAACATTGCCTGGCGCTTTGCCATCAACCCGGAAGGCAAGATCTTCTTCGTGGCCATCGATATGCTCGCCTCGCCTGAGGAACTGCTAAACCTGCGTCCTGTCGCCTACAAGTAAGGCTTGAAGCTGTCATTTGACGGTAAAAGCTGCCGGGGTCTCCTCCCTGGCAGCTTTTCTGTACATTGCCTACAGGGTTATGCAGATGCGATTCAAAAAGGGCGTTGGTATACTGCGGCAACACTGCGTCCAGGAGAAGTCGGCACACCTTGAAGACCCGTGGAGCAATCGCGGCCGGGCACCCGCAAACCGCCGAGGCCGGTCTTGAAGTTCTGCACCTGGGAGGCAATGCCTTCGACGCGGCAGTAGCCGCCATCCTCACCTCATTTGTCGCCGAATCGGTGCTCACTTCCGCCGGCGGAAGCGGTTTTCTCCTGGCCCATACCGGTGACGGGCGCAATATTCTCTTTGACTTTTTCTCGCAGACACCCCGCCGCCGCCAGAAGGCGGAACGGGTGCATTTTTTCCCGATCGCCGCCGACTTTGGAGACACCATCCAGGAGTTTCACATCGGTCCAGGCTCGATGGCCGTCCCCGGCAACATCGCGGGTGTCTTCCAGGTACACAGCCGACTCGGACGTTTGCCTTTTAGAGCAGTTGCCGCCCCGGCCATCGCCTGCGCCCGGCGTGGGGTTGTCGTCAATGCCTTCCAGGCTTTTTGTCTGAAGGTGCTGGAGCCGATTATGCTCTCCACTGCTGCCGCCCGCCGCCTCTACGCTCCTGAAGGCCGACTGCTGAAAGCGGGGGAAACTCTGTACATGCCGGAACTGGCAGACACGCTCGAATGGCTGGTCGCGGAAGGACCGGCAGTCTTCTATCGCGGCGAACTCGCCCGCCGATTCATCACCGACTGCGAACAACTCGGTGCACACCTGCGGGCCGGCGACCTCGAAAACTACCAAGTCATCGAGCGCGAACCGCTCATCTACCACTACCGGGGTCGGCGCTTCGCGAGCAACCCGGCCCCGAGTGCGGGCGGCCCCCTCATTGCCTTCGCCCTGGCTTTACTGGCAGACCTCGATATTGCCGCTCTCCAGGACACTCCCCGCTACTCGGAAGTGCTCACCCAGGTGATGCGACTCACCGACCTTGCCCGCGCCCAGGTCCCTGGTCCACCGGGGCAGATGCTCGAACCTGCGACCCTGGAACATTACCGGAAGGGACTGACAGACCAGCCCGAGCGCTGGGGCAGCACCACCCACATCAGCGTGATCGACAGCGAAGGCAACGCCGCAAGCACCACCACGACCAACGGCGAAGGGTCCGCCTACGTCATTCCGGGTACGCAGATCATGGTCAACAACATGCTGGGCGAGGACGACCTGCACCCGGAGGGCTTCGAGCGCTGGCCCGAAGATTCCCGAATTGCCTCGATGATGGCCCCGTCGCTGGTACTCGAGAGCGAAAAGCCACGGCTCGCACTCGGTAGCGGCGGCTCCAAGCGCATCCGCACGGCGATTTTACAGGTGCTCGTCAACCTCCTCGACTTTCAGATGCCGCTGGTGCAAGCCGTGGCAAGTCCTCGCCTTCACTGGGAAGCAGGTCGTCTTCATATTGAACCCGGCCTGGAGCCGCCGCCGATTCTTCCTGATGAAACTTTGCTGCGCTGGCGGGAGCCGAGTTTCTTCTTCGGCGGCGTCCACGCGGTCGAGAAGGCTGGCGACGGTACGCTGAGCGGTGCCGCCGACCCGCGCCGAGGTGGAGTGGTTCTGAGCTAGAGCGGTAAAGTGAGTGCGTTATAGAGGTGCAGGCAGATGCCCAGGGTTGTGACGTTCGAGAAGGCACGCAAAGCGGCTTTCCGGGGAGAGGTAGAAACCGCCACGGGCGCGTTTCAGAACTTGCGGGCGCGGGGTGAGTACCGGGCGGTGGCGGCGCTTGCGAACATTGCGGCCTTTCGTGGGGAGATCGATGAATGCCTAAATCTCGTAGCAGACCTGATCGAGAATGGCCCGGTAGACGACCTGCGGGCCGGACTGGCGGACGCGGTGCGGTTGCTCGCCTGGATTGGGCATCAGAGAAGAATCTGGGACGACGTGATTCAGATTTGTACTCGTGGACTGCACAACTTTAGAGCGAAAAGCGGCGAACCCTGGTCCGGGGACAACATAGCACTGGTACCCGACCCGCCTATCTACGACCGGGCGCTGGCGGAGCGCAATCCGCGAATCCTCGAAAATTTCATTGCTTACGCCCGCAGGCATGGAGAGGCACCCCACGAATTGATAGGCATCTTTGGCGTCCCGCAGCCGCCTACTTCTCCCGAGGAACAGCGGCGGCGGTACGAGTACGCCGTCGATAACATGTACACCCTATGCCCGTATCTACGCGGCAAGCCCGAGGAGGCGGCCAGACACCGGTACTTTCTTGCAAAGGGGTTCGGTCAGCCAGAAGAGGCGGTACAGGCGTTTTTTGGCCACCCACAACCAATCGGGCATTTTCTTTTCCGCGATGCTCTGTACGTCGTCCGGGTATTCGCCTGCCGAGGCGAACTAGACAGAGGCTGGGGATTGGTCCGGGACTATTTACCGCATTGGTACCCGGAAACCGACTGGACCCGCATTGCCCCAATCGAACTACTGGTCGAGCCGGAACTGGCACCGATGATGACTGCCGAGCGTTGCGAAGCAGTTTTGCGTTGTCCCCGCTCCGGCGAGACAGCCCAGGAGCGAGAAGCCCGCACCGTGCGCAAGCGCAACCGCAACCGCGCCAAACGCCTTCCTCCGGTTCCCGTTCTGCAGATCATCTCTTTTAACAGAGTTGAGGCCCCAATTCGCGAACCCGTCACCAAGTTTGGCGGACAGCCGGTCTGGATTGACAGGCCGCAGTGGCCGGTGGGTCGCGCTCTTGGGCGTCCGATGTACTTCGTGTGCCAGATCGAACTGCGTCCCGAAATTTTTGGTGGGGAGTCTGGCCGGATGGCTTACCTGTTCGTCGATGAGGGGGACGAGGAGCACAACACGGCTTTCTGGGACGCCCAATCCGGAGACAACGCCGTGATCATCCAGCCTGGGGGCACCGTCGAGGTACCAACCCTGGACACTGCCATAGGACCGACACTATGGGACGGGATCGACTCCTGGGAGTGGTTGCCGGAATTGCAACCAGGCGAAGACCCTCCCGTACCGCTCACAAGATGCAACCCGGAAATAAGCAAATCGGAATACGAGCGTTGGTCTGAACACATGGGCCGCGACAAAATCGGCGGCACGCCGTTTTTCTGCGGTGATCACATTGAGTACCCAGACGATAGCGGCGGCTGGCGGCTACTGCTGCAATTAAACGATGGCACCCTCGATATCAATTGCTGTATGGGGGTGGGGTATGCCTTTATTTCCCAGGACGGCAAGCGAGGCGGATACTTCTGCCAGAGAGGCTGAATGTTCCAGGCTCCACCGCTGGTCTACTCATGGCATAACCGAAACCATGAAAATGCTCTGCTAGCATGGACTGATGTCCACCATTGTTGTCTGGTTCCGGCGTGACCTGCGCCTGAGCGACCATCCGGCTCTGGCTGCTGCGGTTGCCGAGGGTGCACAGATTGTGCCTCTATTCGTCTTCGCACCTTATCTACTTCACCATCCCGAAACAGGCAGCGGGCGCGTCCAGTTCATGCTCGGCTGCCTGGAGAGTCTGAGAAATAACTTGAGGGTGCTCGGTTCGCGTCTTATCTGCCGAGTCGGCGAACAGTCCCAAATTGTCCCTGCCTTTGCTCGTGAGGTCGGAGCGAGTGCAGTCTATTGGAACTGCGACAGTGAACGATCCTGGCGTACGGACACAGATAATCAAGTCGCCGCCGCACTGGGGGAGATGGGCATCGAGGCACGCATTTTTGAAGCGGAAGCACTGCTAAAGGCGGGGGGACCCGAGACCTACGCTCTTAAAAACTTCACCCCGCACTGGCACCGCGCTCTTTCTGTCCCGGCCGCACCCAGGCCGCTGGCGCTCCCTCCCATAGACGAGCGGATTGCCGATGTGCCCCTGCGCACCCTGGCTGATCTAGGGTTACCGCCGACCGACCAGGAGGTGCCGACAGCAGGCGAGCGCGAAGCCCACCAGCTGCTGGGCGAATTTCTGACGACAAAGGCCCCGCACTACATCAAGAGCCTGAGCATTGCCGAAGCCGCCTCCCGCTATACGAGCCGCCTTGGACCTCACCTCAAATTCGGCACAATCTCGGTGCGCAGCATCTATCAGCGCCTGCGCACCCGCAAACGCGAGGTCGATAGCTGGCAGAAGCGCAACCTGGAAGGCTTCGAGGGGCGACTCTTCTGGCGAGACCATTTCGCCCAGAAACTTCGCAACCTGCCCCGCTGTGAAAACGAGTCCTACTTGCAGGTTTTCGACGCCGTGCCCTGGAGTACCCGCGACGACCACTATGAAGCCTGGTGCACCGGCCATACCGGCTACCCGCTGGTGGACGCCTCCATGCGCTGCCTCAACCGTACGGGCTGGCTGCCCTTTCGCCTGCGCGCCCTGTGCGCTACTTTTCACTGCATCGACCTGTTGCTTCCCTGGCAGCGAGGGGCACTGCACTTTATGCAGAAACTGATCGACGCCGATGTAGCTATCGACCACTGGCAATGGCAGAGCCACGCTGGGGTGAGCAACCGGGGCCGCGCCTGGTTCCGGGTCTACAACCCCATCGACGGCGTTGCCAAAATCGACCCGGACGGCAGCTTCATCCGGCGCTGGGTTCCGGAACTAGCCGGGGTGAACACCGAGCATCTGGCTGCTCCCTGGAAACACGGCATCGCCTACTGGCCGCCCCTGGTCGATCACGCTGAGGCCCGGCGCCGGGCTCTGGCTCTGCTTGAGCCGCTGAAGCGCCGTACCCCTCTTGAGTTGCTTTAACCCGTCGCCTCAATTTGCCCTGATTGCACGGCTGCTACTAATACTTGATAGTCTTGCTCAACTTGATGGGCATAGCTCACAGCAAAGTCGGCCATAGCTTGATCGAAGGCTTCGCTAGTACCCAGGTAACCACTGATCAGCGCTGCATCGCCGGTGCGGGCATGGGCGCGCGCCAGGGCAGAGCCGCAAATCTCGGCATAGTCTTCCAGGCTGCGAGCCGACATGCCTTTCAGCTTGATTGAAGTTTTCATGTCCTTCAGTTGGCGAAAATAAAAGTCCTGACCGCCTGGATTGCTGGTCCATCCCAGAAAAATATCGCTGGCAGCCTGCATCAGGCGCTGTCCGCTGACGATGCGCTGCCCCTCATGCAGATAAGCACTTTTGCCTGCGTAGGGCTCCAGTACCGAGGGCCTCGCTTCTTTGTACTGAAGCAGCAGCGGATCATCGTTGTCGTCCAACAGTAAAGCAACGCCACAGTGAGTGCCGACGCTGCCCACCCCAACGACCTTCAGCGCCACATCTACCAGTCGATACCGATCGAGTAAAAATTGGCGATCGGCCTGAAGCGTGTCGCGATACTGCTCGAACAGTTCGTGGATATGTCGAAAATACGCCTCTTTGTCGGGATGGTGATAGAGCAAAGGCGGGTTGTCGGTAAAGCGGCGTTCCCGACCAGTACCCTCTGTCAACTGCGACACCGCCTGCTCCAACGTCCGATCGAATGCTCTTGTTGCCATTTGCACCCAGTACTCGCGGGTATCGTCGTCGGGGGCATGTTCGATCAGCAAGTTTGTGTCCAGTCGTGCGTACCAGACTTCTAATGTCTGCATTTGACCGTATCGGGCAATTGCCAATCGATAAGCTTGTGCCGCTGCCAACGCCGCTTCTGAGCAATTTTGATCAGAATGCGAATCTCGACCGGCCAGGATCAGGCTGGTGACGAGTCGTTTCAGATCCCATTCCCAGGGAGCGGGCAGCGTTTCATCGAAGTCATTGAGGTCGAAAATGAAATTGCGTTCGGGTGTGGCAAAGCCGCCAAAGTTGAGCAGATGGCAATCCCCACAAGCCTGTACCTGAATTCCGGTCGTAGGCGTGGTTGCCAGATCCGCTGCCATGATCACGGCACTTCCGCGCAGAAAGGCGAAGGGAGATTGGGTCATCCGCCCGTAGCGAATCGGGACAAGCGCAGGGATACGTCCTTGATTGGATTGCTTCAATAAATCGAGCGGATTAAGCCGACTGCTCTCTGGATGCCATTCTCGATGAGACTCTCTTGATACAGTCTGACGAAGCGTTTTACCTGCAGCCTGGCGCTCGCTGCGCGAACTTGACTGAATCGCAGAGGCTGTATCCATCCTGAATCCTGATAGTTGGTAGAACGAATTTACTGCCTGTACAACTCGGCCCTTGTTTTTTGAATCCCGCCGAATTGGTTAGATCTGATTCGCGCCGGTCGGTGAAGGGCGATTGGCGTCCTCCAGTTTACCAAGTCCTCAGCGGACCCCTGCCGCTTTCGAGACGATGTGCATCAAGTGCGATGAGAAGTCTGTGCTGCTATTGCCTGACTGATTGCCTCCGGGTATTTGAGTGCCGTTCCAGTATTGATGAGGACGACCCGGTCGCGAGCACTCAGGTCACCGCGTTCGCGCAACGCCACGGCCGCAGCCAGGGTCGCCGCCCCTTCCGGTGCAGCAAATAGACCGCTCCGGCATGCCAGCAGTTTCATCATCTCGGCACAGGCTTCGTCGCTCACTGCAATCGCCGTACCACCGGTTTCGCGAATGGCCCGCAGCACCAAAAAATCGCCGAGGGCCTTCGGAACACGCAGCCCCGAAGAGAACGTACGGGCGTTGGGCCAGAATTCTGAAACGTCCTTGCCTTCATCAAAGGCTTTGACCAGGGGCGCACAGCCGTCGGCCTGCACAATAATGAGCCTCGGCAGGTCGCCTGTCACCCAGCCGATGGCGCGCAACTGCTCCAGGGCTCGCCAGATGCCGATGAGCCCGACACCGCCGCCTGCCGGGTAGATGATCGCATCGGGCAGTTGCCAGTCCAGCTGCTCGGCAATTTCGAGCCCGAGGGTTTTTTTGCCCTCGATCCGGTAGGGTTCTTTGAGGGTGGCAGCGTCAAACCAGCCGTGGGTCTGAAT
>JANNPH010000185.1:0-1883 GCA_031399965.1 Gloeobacteraceae cyanobacterium SOY_34_metabat_159
CGGCGTCGTCCAGCCCCTCCAAGTTGATGTCCTGGTGCGACTGGATGTGCGCCAGCGCCTTGAGGCGGTCGCGGTAGAGCGCCGCGCGCTCGAAATCGAGCGCCGTCGAGGCCGCCTCCATCGCCGCCTGCAGTTCCTGACGCAGGCCGCCCTCGCGACCGGCCAGGAAGGCCTTGGCGTCGGCCACCAGGCCGGCGTAGTCGGTCGCCGAGACGCGCTCGACGCAGGGCGCCGCGCAGCGCTTGATCTGGAACAACAGGCAGGGACGGGTGCGCTGGGCGAAGACCTGGTCCGAGCAGGAGCGCAGCAGGAAGGCCTTCTCCAGCGCGGTGATGGTGCGCGCCACCGCGCCAGCCGAGGCGAAGGGCCCGAAGTAGTCGCCGGGGACCGAATGGGCGCCGCGGTGCTTGGTCAGACGCGGCACCGGGTGATCCTTGGTCAGCAGGATGTAGGGAAACGACTTGTCGTCGCGCAGCAGCACGTTGAAGCGCGGCAGGTGGCGCTTGATCAGATTGCTTTCCAGCAGCAGCGCCTCGACCTCGCTGCCGGTGGTGACGACCTCCAGCTTCGCGGTCTCGGCCACCATGCGCTGTAGCCGGATCGGCAGGCGCGGCAACTGGGTATAGGTCGTCACCCGCCGCTTCAGGTGCCGCGCCTTGCCGACGTAGAGCACGTCGCCGCGACGGTTCAGCATGCGGTAGACGCCGGGCGCCTCGGGCAGGTGGCGCAGCGCCTGCCGCAGTACCTCGACGCCGCGCGGCGCCTCTTCGAAGGCGACCGGCGCGGTCTCCTCCGACAAGGCCAGCGCCGCCACTTCCGACAGCGTGTCGAAGGGCGCGGCGCGCTTGCCGCCCTGCGTCGGATCCTTGCTGCGTCGTCTGCCTTTCAGCGCCATGTCCCATCCCAGCTATCGTCACCAAAAGCCTGTCAAGCGCGCCGCAAAGCCAGCAGTTTCGCGGGCTTTCCCAGCTATCCACCGAAACTGTGGATAACCCTGTTGCTATCTCTCCGGCGCGTTGCTCCCGAAGCCGATGCCACAAGGCTTTCATCGGACTGCCCAAAAATTAGGCAAATGGACTAACCCATTGATTCAGGCCGCAAAGTAATTACGCCTAGATAACAGAACCATGACGAAAGGGATTGCCGCTTGACAGCGTGTGGGCCTATAGCGCCCGGTAATCCGCCTGTTGAAAACTACCGTCCTGGCCGGTCTTCCGGAAAGCTAGATTCGGCAAGGTCTTAGCCTGCGTAGGGCTACTTCCCGGGCGTCGCCACGCCCGGTCGAACATAGCGCGCGGCGATGCCGACGCAGCAGTCCTCGAACAGGTCCGGCTTGCGCAGTTCGATCTCCACCGCTGCGACCCGTGAGTCGGCGAAGGCGATCCGGGCAATGGTCCCGGCCAGCGTCTCCAGCAGCTTCACCTCGCTGCCGACCAGCGCGCGGATGCCGGCGGCGATGCGGCCATAGTCGACCACCTCGGTCACCTCGTCGTGTCGCGGCGCGCGCGGTGTCACCGATGCCCGGACGGTGACCAGCAGGCGCTGCGGGCGCGCCCGCTCGGCCTCGCCGACGCCGACCCGGATGGCCAAGGCGAGGTTCTCGATCAACAGGGTCTGCGCCGCCGGCTGCGGCCCGGGTTCAGGCAAGGTGCTGGCCTCCATCGAGGGCGATGATCTGCCCGGTCATCGAGGGGGCGGAGATGATAAAGCGCAGCGCCGCCGCCGCCTCCGCCGGGGTGCCGCCGTTGCGCAGCGGCTGGCGCTCCACCCACTTGCGGAAGTCGGCCTCGCTCTGCCCGGCATCGGGCAGCATGTAGCCGGGGCCGATGCCGTTCACCCTGACCTGCGGCGCCAGCGCCAGCGCCAGCGCCTGGGTCAGCGCC